>NZ_JTHF01000184.1 GCF_001043895.1 Methylobacterium indicum | reverse complement strand
AGCCGCTTCGCTCCAGGCGGGAGGCGCGGCGGCCTACACCGCCACCACCTTCCCCGGATTCATGATGTTGTCCGGGTCGATCGCCCGCTTCAGCACCCGCATCAGGTTCAGCGCCTCCGGCCCGTGCTCCTGCTCCATGAAGCGCATCTTCTTCTGGCCGATGCCGTGCTCGCCGGTGCAGGTGCCCTCCATGGCGATGGCACGGGCGACGAGGCGCTCGATGAAGCCGGTGACGCGGGCGATCTCGTCGGGATCGTCCATCATCACGAGCGGCGAGGTGTGGAAGTTGCCGTCTCCCACATGGCCCGCGATCGGCGCCGTGATGCCGGTCGCGACGATGTCGCGCTTGGTCTCGTCGACGCATTCGGCGAGCCGCGAGATCGGCACGCAGACGTCGGTGGCGATGACGCGCGCGCCCGGCCGCATGCCGACCGCCGCCCAGTAGACGTCGTGGCGGGCCTGCCAGAGGCGGGTGCGGTCCTCCGGCTTCGTCGCCCACTCGTAGGGCCCGCCTTCGAACTCCGCGGCGATCTCGCCGAAGCGCTCGGCCTGCTCGCGCACGCTGGCGTCGGAACCGTGGAACTCGACCAGCAGGAGCGGGGTCTCGGGCAGGGTGAGCTTCGAATAGGCGTTGCAGGCCGCGACCTGGACCTCGTCGAGGAGCTCGATGCGCGCCACCGGCAGGCCGGACTGGATCGTCACGATGACGGCGTCGCAGGCCGCCTTGATGCTCGGGAACGGGCAGACGCCGGCGGAGATCGCCTCCGGGATGCCGGCGAGCTTGAGGGTGAGCTCGGTGATGATGCCGAAGGTGCCCTCCGAACCGACCATCAGCCGGGTCAGATCGTAGCCGGCCGACGTCTTGCGGGCGCGCGGGCTGGTGCGGACGATGTCGCCGTTCGGCATCACGGCGGTGAGGGACAACACGTTGTCCTTCATCGTGCCGTAGCGCACCGCGTTGGTGCCCGATGCCCGCGTCGCCGCCATGCCGCCCAGCGAGGCATCGGCACCGGGATCGATCGGGAAGAACAGGCCCTGGTCGCGCAGGTGCTCGTTCACCGCCTTGCGGGTCACGCCGGGCTGGACCACGCAATCCAGGTCCTCGGCATGGACCGCCAGGACCTTGTTCATCCCGTTCATGTCGATCGAGATGCCGCCATACGGCGCGTTGACGTGCCCCTCGAGCGACGTGCCGGTGCCGAAGGCGACGACCGGCATCTTGTGGGCGGCGCAGACGCGTACGATCGCCTGCACGTCCTCGGTGCTCTCGGCATAGACCACCGCGTCCGGCGGCTGGTTGGCGACCCAGGTCAGGGTGCTGGCATGCTGCTCGCGCACCGCCTGCGAGGTGACGACGCGGTTGCCGAACTGGGCGGTCAGCTCGCGGATCACCGCCTCGACGGTCTCCGGCGACGGGCGCTCGCGCGAGGGGGCGGGGCTCAGGGCGTTCATGGCGATCTCGACTCCCGAAACGATCTGGCGGGCGCCGTGCGCGAAGCGGGTCCCGGCCTCTTGTCGGCCATCCTATCAGGCCGCATCCACCCGGCATATCCGCGGGGGCGGTCACGGAGAAGTGCGCTGCGGGGCTGGCTCCTTGCCCCAAGGTGCAAGGCATGCGGGGGTGCATCCCGGGTCCGAGCATGGTACGTGCCTGGGCGCCCTTGTCATCCCGCGTGCGCCATCGGGAGCCCCACAATGGCAGACGACCGCCCCGCCTCGATCTTCTTCTTCGCGCCGTTCGTGTCGTCCACGATGGTGATCGAGCCGGGATGGATCGATTACAACGGCCACCTCAACATGGCGTATTACCACGTCCTGTTCGACCGGGCGGTGGACGAGGCGTTCGGCGTGGTCGGTCTCGGACCCGACTATCTGGAGAGCGGGCGCGGCACGACCTTCGCGGCCGAGGTCCATGTCCGCTACCGCCGCGAGCTGGTGCTCGACGACCCGATCCGGGTGACGCTGCAACTCATCGCCTTCGACGAGAAACGGCTGCACTTCTATTCCGAGATCCGCCACGCGGCCGAGGGCTGGGTCGCCGCCTCGTCGGAAAACCTCTCCCTCCACGTCGATCCGGCGACCCGGCGCGTCGCGCCGTTTCCCGAGGACATCCAGGCCAACCTCGCGGTCATGCTCGGCTCGCATGCCCGGCTGCCGCGGCCCGACGACCTCGGCCGGGTGATCGGCATCCCGGCCCGCGGCCACCACCGGCCGGACACCATGGCTTTCGCGGCCGGCGGCGCCCGCGTCCGTCACTGACGGCGCGAGGACTCTCCGGCGCGGGACCCGTCCCTCAGCGCCGTACGCCGATCGGGGGCAGGGGTGCCGGCGGCAGGCTCTGCTGGCGTTGGATCTGGCCCTGGAGCTGGTTGGTCTCGAAGCGGTTCTGCTGCTGGATGCCGCGGATCTCGCTGTTGCTCTCGATGGAGCGGTTGATCCCCTCGACCCGCTGCTGGGCGCGGTTCCCCGGGGCCTGGTTCTGGGCCAGGGCCGGGAGCGGCGCCGCGAGCGCGGCGGCGAGGATCAGGAAACTGTGGGCGCGCATCGGTGTCCTCTTTTGCGGGAGCGTGAGCTGTCAGGTGGGGACGACGCGGCGTCTCCTGCAAGGTTCCGCGCCGGACGCTCCGCCCGACGAGCCCCGCCCGCCTGGGCACTCATGCGTCCTCCGCCCTCGACGCCGTTCGCGTTTTGGTCCAGTGATGCCGGCATGACTCGCGATACCGCCGCCGGGACCGGCTCCACCTCGATCTCCGCCCGCGCCCGCGCCGCGGTGGTGCCCCAGGGCGTCTCCTACCTCGACGGGCTGAACCCGGAGCAGCGCCGCGCCGTCGAGGTGACGGACGGGCCGATCCTGGTGCTGGCCGGCGCCGGCACCGGCAAGACCCGGGTGCTGACGACCCGGATCGCCCACCTGATCGCCACCGGCCGCGCCCGCCCCTTCGACATCCTGTCGGTGACCTTCACCAACAAGGCCGCCCGGGAGATGAAGGAGCGCATCGGCGCGCTGATCGGTCCGGCCGGCGAGGGGATGCCGTGGCTCGGCACCTTCCATGCCATCGGCACCAAGATCCTGCGCCGCCACGCCGAACTGGTGGGCCTGCGCTCCGACTTCACGATCCTCGGCACCGACGACCAGCTGCGGCTCTTGAAGCAGGTCATCGCGGCCGCCGACCTCGACGAGAAGCGCTGGCCGGCCCGCAGCCTCGCCGGCACCATCGACGGCTGGAAGAACCGCGGCCTTTCCCCCGAGCAGGTGCCGGCGGGCGAGGCCTCGGCCTTCGGCTTCGGCAAGGGCGGGGGGCTCTACGCCGCTTACCAGGAACGGCTGAAATCGCTCAACGCCGTCGATTTCGGCGACCTGCTGCTGCTCTGCCTGAAGCTGTGGCGCGAGAATCCGGACATTCTCACCAATTACCAGCAGCGCTTCCGCTACATCCTGGTCGACGAGTACCAGGACACCAACGTCGCGCAGTATCTCTGGCTGCGCCTCCTGGCCCAGGGACACCGCAACGTCGCCTGCGTCGGCGACGACGACCAGTCGAT
This sequence comes from Methylobacterium indicum, assembly GCF_001043895.1. Taxonomy (GTDB): domain Bacteria; phylum Pseudomonadota; class Alphaproteobacteria; order Rhizobiales; family Beijerinckiaceae; genus Methylobacterium; species Methylobacterium indicum. Next base: position 7,710 of record NZ_JTHF01000184.1, on the reverse strand, counting down.
CTACGGCTGGCGCGGCGCCGAGGTCGACAACATCCTGCGCTTCGAGCACGATTTCCCCGGTGCCCTGGTGGTGCGACTGGAGAACAACTACCGCTCGACCGGCCATATCCTGGCCGCCGCCTCGGTGCTGATCGCCCATAACGAGGGCCGGCTCGGCAAGACCCTGCGCACCGACAGCCCGGAGGGCGAGAAGGTCACGGTCACGGGCGCCTGGGATTCGGAGGAGGAGGCGCGCCTCGTCTGCGAGGAGATCGAGAGCCTGCAGGCCAAGGGCCACAAGCTGTCGGAGATCGCCGTCCTGGTGCGGATCTCGGCCCAGATGCGCGAGATCGAGGATCGCTTCGTCCAGCTCGGCCTGCCCTACCGCGTGGTCGGCGGCCCGCGCTTCTACGAGCGGGCCGAGATCCGGGACGCGCTGGCCTACTTGCGCATCGTCGCCAACGGCTCCGACGACCTCGCCTTCGAGCGGATCTTCAATACGCCCAAGCGCGGCTTGGGCGACGCGACGCTCCAGGCCCTGCACGGCCTGGCGCGGCGCGCCAACGTGCCCCTGCTCCAGGCCGCCCGGATGATGAGCGAGACGGAGGAGCTGAAGCCCAAGCCCCGTTCGACCGTGCGCGCCCTGTGCCAGAGCTTTGCCCGCTGGGCCAAGCTCCTGGAGGACCAGCCGCACACGGAGGTGGCGCAGACGATCCTGGAGGAATCCGGCTACACCGAGATGTGGCAGAAGGAGCGCACCGCCGATGCCGCCGGGCGGCTCGAGAACCTGAAGGAACTCGTGCGCTCGATGGAGGAGTTCCCGGACCTCGCCGGGTTCCTCGAACACGTCTCCCTGGTGATGGACGTCAACGAGGCCGAGGGCGGCGACCGGGTGAGCCTGATGACGCTCCACGCCGCCAAGGGGCTCGAATTCGACACCGTCTTCCTGCCCGGCTGGGAGAACGGGTTGATGCCCAACCAGCGCGCCCTCGACGAGAGCGGGCGGGCGGGCCTGGAGGAGGAACGGCGGCTGGCCCATGTCGGCCTCACCCGGGCGCGCAAGCGGGCCAAGGTGTCGTTCGCGGTCAACCGCCGCATCCACGGCCTGTGGTCCTCGACCGTGCCGAGCCGCTTCATCGACGAGTTGCCCGAGGCGAGCGTCGACGTGCTCGACGCGCCGGCGAGCTTTTCGCAGGGGCCGTCGCGCTTCGACCGTCAGGCCCCGGCCTTCGGCTCGTCCTATTCCACCCCGGGCTGGCAGCGGGCGCAGGCCCAGACCGCCGGCCAGGACCGCTACGGACAGGGAGGTTTTGGCGGGGGAGGGCGCAACGCCGCCCCCGGTCGGCGCGGGCCGCAGCAGATCGAGGGCACGCTGGTGGCGAAATCCACCGGCACCCCCTCGGCCTTCGAGGTCGGGGCGCGGATCTTCCACACCAAATTCGGGCCCGGCTCGGTGTCCGCGGTCGACGGCAACAAGCTCACCGTTGACTTCGACAAGGCCGGCCGAAAGATGGTCCTCGACAGCTTCGTCCAGCCGGCCTGAGGCCGGGAGGCGAGGCTCTCTCCCTCGCGAGGCAGATGGGAGCGGCAATCAGGTGGCGACCTCGACCGGCCCCCGGATCGACCCGATCCGCCCCCCGCGCGTCAGCCGCGCCGCCGCTGTGTGGTTTTCATCACAATCCGATGCGCCGTGCGGTTCGTTCTCCGTTTCGCAGCGGCATGGTGCGGCGCGACAATTGCCCGTTCATCATCCTCTGCTTACCCTGACGGTCGAAACAGGCGGACTTGTCCACCGCCTGCGTCACCTCCGACCGGAACCGTCGCGGCCTCCAGAGGCTTAGAGTCGTTACAAGAACACAGGAGATCTGGGACACGAGAGGGCACACGATAGTCGGCACCGCAAGTCCAGTGGGAGTGTTGATCCGTGAAGAGACGACGCGCACGACTTGAACTGGTTGATGACCGCCCGATCCGAGTGCACCGCACTCGCTTCGAGGAGGAGCGCAATCCGCCACCGATCCAGCCGATGACGGCCCGTCAGGCCGAATATCTGGACGCCCTCGGGTCCCATCCACAAGTCATCGTCCTCGGCCCTGCCGGCACCGGCAAGACCTACATCGCCGGCACCCGCGCCGCCGACCTGCTGCGCCAGCGCCGGGTCGCCAAGGTGGTCATCACCCGGCCGAACGTGCCCTCCGGCCGTTCCCTCGGCTTCTTCCCCGGCAGCATCGAAGAGAAGATCGCGCCCTGGGTCGCGCCGCTCACCGAGACCATGAAGGAGCGCATGGGCGACGGCGCCTTCGAGATCGCCGTCAAGGCCGGCGACATTGAGGTCGTTCCCTTCGAGGTGATGCGCGGCCGGACCTTCAAGAACTGTCTGGTGATCCTCGACGAGGCCCAGAACACCACCCCGGCCGAGATCAAGATGTTCCTGACCCGGATCGGCGACGATACCCAGGTCATCATCAACGGCGACGTCTCGCAGACCGATCTGCGCGAGACCTCGGGTCTGCGCACCGTGATCCATCTGGTGAAGAGCCGGATGATGCCGATCCCCATCGTGGAGTTCGGCCTCGACGACATCGTGCGCTCCGGCATTTGCGCCGAGTGGGTGCGGGCCTTCGAGGAAGCGCGGGTGTGATCCAAGCAGCCTGCCCGGTCGCCAGGATCGGGCAGGCTTCTTCGTGACGACGGACCGCCGGGCCGGCCGATCCAGCCCGCCCACGCGGCGTTTCCCGCCTCACACCCGCCGCAGCCGCACCCCGAACAGCCGCAAGGCGACCAGCAGCGTCGCCGCGTAGGCGACGAGCCCGGCCACACCGAGCACCGTCAGCACCGCGAGGTCGCGGAAGCGCGGCAGGGCCGGCATCAGGCCGTCGATCAGCGGCAGGCCGCCCAGCGTGCAGCCGGCAAGCACAATGCACGCGGCGAGCACCCCGCAGGCGGTGACGATCAGCGTGCGGCTCGGCGCGGTCCAGCCGCGGCCATAGGCGAGGCAGAACAGGATCAGCACGTTCACCCACACACCGGCGGCGGTGGCGAGCGCGAGACCCATCACCCCGAGCGGTCCGGTGAGCATCACCTTCAAGCCCACATTGACCGCGACCGCGGTCAGGGAGGCGACGACCGGCGTGCGGGTGTCCTGGCGGGCGTAGAAGCTCGCCACGATGCTGCGGATCAGCACTGCTGCCGGGAGCGCCAGGCCGTAGGCGGCCAGCACCGCCCCCGACCGGGCGGTGGCCTCCGCATCGAACGCGCCGCGCTGGAACAAGGCCGTCATGATCAGGTCCGGCACCAGCAGGAACGCGACCGCGAACGGCGCCGAGAGGGCGAGCGAGAAGCCGGTGGCGCGGTTCTGCGCCGCATGTGCCCCGTCCTGGTCGCCCGCGGCGACGCGCCGGCTCATCTCCGGCAGCAGCACGGTGCCGGCGGCGATGCCGATGACCCCGAAGGGCAGCTGGTAGAGCCGGTCGGCGTAATAGAGCGCCGAGACCGCGCCGGTCGGCAGGAAGGAGGCGATGATCGTGTCGGCGAACATCGCGATCTGCACCCCGGCCGAGCCGATCACCGCCGGCCCCAGCATGGCAAAGAACCGGCGCATCCCGGTATCCCGCAGGGTCGGGCGCACCAGCGACGGGGCGAGCCCGGCCCGGCGCGCATCGGCCCAGACCAGCAGGAACTGTAGCACCCCCGACACCGCGACGCCCCAGGCGGCGGCGTAGCCGGCATTCGGGAACAGGAAGGCGAGGGCGAGGGCCGCCAGCAGCGAGACGTTGAGCAGCACCGGCGCGGCGGCGGCGGCGGCGAAGCGCCGGCGGGCATTGAGGATGCCCGACAGCAGCGTCACCAGGGTGATGAACAGCAGGTACGGGAAGGTGATGCGGGTCAGCGTCACCGCGAGCGCGAACTTGTCCGGCTCGTCGACGAAGCCGGGGGCGAGCGCCCGCACGATCACCGGCATCAGCGGCAGGGCGAGCGCCAGCAGCGCCACCTGCACCAGCAGCATCAGGGTGAAGACCCGGTCGGCGAAGGCCCGCGCCGCGCCGGTCTCCCCACTACCGTCGAGGGAGGCGTAGGTCGGCACGAAGGCGACGTTGAACGCCCCCTCGCCGAAGATGGCCCGGAAGTGGTTCGGCAGCCGGAAGGCCACCACGAAGGCGTCGGCGATCGGGCCGGCGCCCATCACGGCGGCCATGACCACGTCGCGCAGGAAGCCGGTGGCGCGGGAGACCAGCGTCCAGCCGCCGACCGAGAGGATGCTGCGAATCATGCGGCGGTCCATAGCACAGGGCTGCCGCGAGAAGCGCGACCGGACGGCCTAGGGCATCACGCAAGACTCCCCCCGCGCCGCCGCCGCCACACCGGGCGGCGACGGGGAGTTTCGCCGGAGACGGTCAGGCGGCGCCGGAATAGCGGGCGCGCCGGTTGCCGCGGCGGTCGTCGCGGACCAAGCGGTCGTGGCCGACCGCCGCCGGGCCGATGCGCTCGGCCACGACGTAGAGCGGACGCCGCTTCACCTCGGCGAAGATGCGCCCGATATATTCCCCGATGATGCCGAGCGACATCAGCTGCACGCCGGAGAAGAACATCACCGAGACGATCAACGAGGCGTAGCCCGGCACGTCGGGCCCGCGCAGCAGCGTGTCGGCGACGAAGTAGAGGGCCGCCAGCAGGGCCACGGCCGCGATCGTGCCGCCGAGATAGGTCCAGACCCGCAACGGCACCGTCGAGAACGAGGTGATGCCGTCGAAGGCGAAGCGGAACAGCTTGCGAAAGCTCCATTTCGAGCTGCCGTGCTGGCGTTCCTCGACCTGGTAGGGCACCCCGACCGAGCGGAAGCCGATCCAGGAATACAGCCCCTTGGAGAACCGGGCCCGCTCCGGCAGGGCGCGCAGGACGTCGACCCCCTTGCGGTCGATGAGCCGGAAGTCGCCGGCGCCCTCCGGCAGCGGCATCTCGCCGAAGCGGGCGAAGAGCCGGTAGAACAGGCGGGCGAAGCCGCGCCGCATCGCGCTCTCGTCGTCCCGGTCGGTGCGCTGCGCGTAGACCATGACGTTGCCCTCCCGCCAGCGCTCCCAGAAGGTCGCGATCAGCTCGGGCGGGTGCTGCAGGTCGGCATCCATGATCACCACGGCGCGGCCCTCGGCGTGGTCGAGCCCGGCCGCGATGGCGATCTCCTTGCCGAAGTTGCGGCTGAACGACACCGCGCCGATGCGGGGTTCCGCGGCGTGATGGGCCGCCACCACGGCGGCGGTGTCGTCGTGGCTGCCGTCGTCGACGAACACGACCTCCCAGGCCGGCGTCAACCGCTCCAGCACCGGCGTCAGCCGGGCGAGGAGCGGGGCGACGTTGGCGCTCTCGTTGAAGACCGGTATGACGACGCTCAGGTCGACCGGCGCGGGGTGTGCGAACAGCTCCACGGCGCTGTCCCTCGTTTCGGTGTCGTGCCGCGGCGCGAGCCGGCGACAATCGGTCATCGGGTCGGTGCAGGGCACCGGCGGTTCGTGCGCGAGATCTAAGCCATGCTTCCTGAACGGCACCCGGTCGTGCTCTGCGCCGACGATTACGGCCTGAGCCCGGGCGTCAGCCGGGGCATCCTCGACCTGGCGCGGAAGGGGCGCATATCAGCCACCGGGTCGATGACCAACATCCCGGCCTTCCGCGAGGCGGCCGCCCCGCTGCGGGAGCTCGCCGGCACGGTCGGGCTCGGCCTCCACCTGACCCTGACGGCGGGGGCGCCGCTCGGTGCGATGCCGCGCCTCGCGCCGGACGCTCGCCTGCCGCCGCTCGGCCGGATTCTCGCCCTGAGCCTGTCGGGGCGCCTGCACGCGGCGGAGATCCGCCCCGAGATCGAGCGCCAGATCGACGCCTTCGCCGCCGCGATGGGCCGGCTGCCGGATTTCGTCGACGGGCATCAGCATGTCCACGTGCTGCCCGGTATCCGGGGCGCGCTGCTCGCGGCGCTCGCGGCGCGGGGGTGGCGGGGTTGGCTGCGCGATCCGGGCGACCGCCGGGGCGCGATCCGGGCGCGCCCACAGGCCCGCAAGGCTCTGGTGGTGGCAGGGCTCGGCCTCGGCTTCCGGGCAGCGGCCCGGCGGGCCGGCTTCGCGACCAATCGCGGCTTTTCCGGCTTCTCGGATTTCGCGGACGGGGACGGCGTCGCCGCGGCGTTCGAGCGGAGCTTCGCGGCACTCGGGCCGGCGCCGGTGGTGATGTGCCACCCGGGCGAGATCGACGAGGGGCTGCGGGCCCTCGACCCGGTGGTGGCGAGCCGGCCCCTCGAACTCGCCTATCTCGCCTCGGCCCGGTTCGGGGCATTTTTGCAGCGCGAGGGCCTGCGGCTGGTGCCGGGGCCCGTCGCATAGAAAAACCCCCTCGCCCGGGCGGGGAGGGGGCTCTCGAAATGGCGCTGCTCAGCAGACTTGCGTTGGCGGGCCAACGCTTCGCCCGCTGAAGTTCTTGTTCCGTCGCAGATTTTCGTCGCCGAACCGGTATCCGGTTCGGCGAAATCTGCTCAGAATACGATCAGGCGATCGCCTCGCCGTACATCTTCTCGACGTGCTCCCAGTTCACCAGGTTCTCGATGAACGCCTTGAGGTAGTCGGGACGGCGGTTGCGGTAGTCGATGTAGTAGGAGTGCTCCCACACGTCGACGCCGAGGATCGGCTTGGCGCCGTGCACCAGCGGGTTCTCGCCGTTGGGGGTCTTCATGATCTCGAGCTTGCCGTTCTTCACGGCGAGCCAGGCCCAGCCGGAGCCGAACTGCGACACGCCGGCCTGGATGAAGTCGGCCTTGAACTTGTCGGTGCCGCCGAGGTCCTCGGCGATCTTCTTCTCCAGCGCGCCCGGGATCGCGCCGCCGCCGTTCGGCTTCATCCACTGCCAGAAGTGGATGTGGTTGTAGTGCTGGCCGGCATTGTTGAACAGCGGCTGGTTCTGGCCGTAGGAGGCCTTCACCACCTCCTCGACGCTCTTGCCGGCGAGCTCCGAGCCCTCGAGCAGCTTGTTGCCGGTGTCGACGTAGGCCTTGTGGTGCTTGTCGTGGTGGAACTCCAGGGTCTCCTTCGACATGTAGGGCTGCAGCGCGTCGTAGGCGTAGGGGAGTTCGGGCAGCGTGAAGGCCATGGCGTGTCTCCGGATCGCTCGGGTCCTCGCGGCGCTCCCCGGGGGAGCCGCCGCGTCACCCGCGTCTACCTAAGTCGGCCGCGCGCCGGCGGCAACGCCGGCCGTCCATCCGGGCGCCGCCGTCCCGGGCTTTGGACGCCTCGGGCCGGTCCCGGACGCCGCTCAAGCGTGGCGATTTTGCAAATGCGGCTCGCACCTTTAAGTCTGTCGCTTGGGCGGACGGGGCCGCGGCTCCGGACCGCCCGTTCGGCCGTCTCCGACAGACCCGCCGAGATCACCCGCTACCTCCGAGAGTCCGATGATCGTTGCGTTGACCGTGCTCGCCCTCCTGATGCTGCTCGGCGGCCTCGCCGCGATGGTCCAGGGCATCCCGTTCATTCGGCTCGAGGTCGGCTGGACCATGGTGATCGCCGGCACCGTCGGGGCGAGCGGCGGCGCGGTGCTGCTCGGCATCGCCGCCGTGGTCGCCCGGCTCGGACGCATCGAGCGCGCGCTCCTCACGGCCCGTCCGGCCGCCCCGCTCGCCGGGGCGCCGGCTTTCCCCGATCCCGGCACCGCGCCCGTCCGCCCGCCCCGCAGCGAGCCGGTGATGCCCCCGATCCCGAC
>NZ_JTHF01000183.1 GCF_001043895.1 Methylobacterium indicum | reverse complement strand
ATCCTGTCCCCGCAACCAAACACACGAAAACCCCGCTCGGCGTCGCGCCGGCGGGGTTTTTCGTGTTTAGCTTGCCGAAGCGACGACCCGACACGGCTTGGCGAAACGGAATCCGGGAAACCGAGCAGGTCCGCTTTGGGGGCCCCTGCATCGATCGTGACCGGGCCGGAATCACAAACCAGGGGAGGGGGCTCCCGTAATCCGGCAGCCCCGTCATGGTGTCCTCGATCTGTCCGACGACCGCTCGGTGGTCGCGCAGATGCCCTTCAGGGCGCCCCACTCCTTCTCCGGCAGGATCTGCCGACCGGACGCGCTGGGACCGGCGAGGGCGCGGATCGCGGCGGCGCGCTCGGTCGTGAGAGGGTGGCTACGCAGGAGGTCGAGAGTCCCGCGCGGCCCGTCATCGGCGGCGATGCGCTCGAGGATGTCGGCGAGGGCGGCGCCATTGCCGCCCGCCCGCGCCATCATCTCGACCGCGTAGGCATCGGCCGCGCGCTCGGCGTCGCGGCTGTAGCCCGCCGAGAGCAAGGCCTCCCCGACCGCCACGATCACCGTCGAGCCCGTGAAATCGCCGAGCACGAGGCTCAGCAGGAACGAGGTGCCGGAGGCCTGGATCAGCGCCCGGGTCGGGTCGCGCGTATGAACATGGCCGAGCTCGTGGGCGAGGACCGCCGCGACCTCGTCGGGCGTCGTCGCCCGCGCGATCAGGCCGGAGAGGAGCATCACCCGGGCGCCCGGCAACGCGAGGGCGTTCGCCATCTCGTGGCGGCGCACGCTCACCGCGAGGTCTGCCGGCAGCGACCCGTCGGGGCGCCGCGCCGCGACGAGCCGGGAAACGAGGCGGTCGAGGGCGGCGCGCCCGGCCTCCCCGGTGCAGGCCGGCGGATGTCCGAGGACACGCACCACCTGCGGCTCGACCACGGCACCGAGGCGCGCCTCGACGGAATCCGGCACGAGCGGGACGAGCAGCCGCGCCACGTACGGCACGCCGAAGACCGCGACGAGCAGGACCGAGATCCCGGCGGCGACCGACCAGAGCACGAGGCGGACAGCACCGCCCGCTCCCTCACGCCGGTGCAGGTCCGGGCAGCGTGCCGTCAAGGTGGCGGCGAGCGCCGCGTTCGAGAACTCGACCCGGTCCGGCGCATGGGCGGGGCCGACCCGCATCAGCGGCGGCACCGAATCCTCCGCCCGGAGGTCGAGCGGGTCCCAGTCCTTCGCAATCTCGCGGCCCGTGACCCGGAACCGTGCGTCGAGGTGAAGCCGCACCGGGTGAGGCCGGGCGCTGACGCCGTCGAAGTAGCGCCCTTCCGCCTCGACGGTCGGATCCTGCGGCAGCGGGTCCACCGCTCAGAGGCCGATCTGGAGCGCGCCGCCGACGTCGAGCGCGTCGGCGAGGCCCTCCTGCAACCCGCTGCCGGCGCCCCGGGCCGAGGCGAGGATCGCCGAGAGGTCTTCGGAGTTCAGAACCGTCAGGCTCGTGGCGACCGCCGCCCACAGCCGGGCTCGCACCAGGCGGACGTAGAGCACCGCGCCGAGGGGGGCCATGATGACGTAGCCCAGGACGATGAACCAGTGGATGAAGCTGAAATTGACCTGCCGTGCGGCCAGGGCGAGGAGAACGCCCCCGAGACCGAGTACCAGCATGAGGCCGACGAGCGACAGCACGTAGCGAATGTAAGGCCCGTAGAAGGCACGGGCCCGCAGGGTCGAGGCGAGGCGCACGCCGCCGAGACGCACTGCGCCCGCGAAGGCCCGGGCCTCGCGGGCCCGGTAGTAGGGGATCAGCATGAACGCTGCCGGGAGGCAGATCAGGGCGGCGAAGAACAGGGCGTTCGCGAGGCGGCCGATCGCCGTGCCCGCATAGGCCGGGTTGAGGATCGTCTCGCCCGCCTTGCCGCCGGGCTTCGGCACCATCAGGTCCGACGGCAGCGAGAAGTCGGACGCGACCAGCAGCGCGACGCCGAACCCGATCGGTATCCCGAGCCCGACGAGGTACAACAGGAGCCACGGCCCCAGCACGCTGCGCCCGCGTGCTTCCGACGTCAGCCGGCTCGTGCCGACCAGGGTGTGGTTGATGCGGTAGCGCTCCTGGCTCGCCCGCATGAACGGGAAGGCGAGCCCGAAGCTCAGGTAGACGAGGAGCCACCAGCCCGCCGCCCGGGCCGCGTAGCCGAGGGCCGACCCGTCCTGGCCGAGGCGGATGCCGCGCCAGAGCGTACGCATCGCCCGGTAGCGGCGCCCGCGATAGAGCGCGTACTGCCCGAGCACGAACAGGCTGACGAAGGAGATCGCCACCGAGGCCGGAGCGAGCGCAGGGATCGCCAGGGAGATCGCGAACAGGCCGAGATAGATCGGTACCAGAAGCACCAGCGCCACCAGGAAGCCCAGAAAGAGTTCCTTGCCGGTTCCGGTATAGACGGCCGGCGACCCGTCGATGGTCGTGCGGCTCCAGAAGAACCGTCGCAGGTCGGTGACGTACCAGAACCGGTAGATTCCGAAGGTCACGAGCGAGAGCAGGATGCCCTTGAGGGCGAGCCGGGTCAGGCCGCGGAACGTCGTGTCGAAGGTCACGGAGACGCCCTGCGGCGCGGAGCCGGGCCTCGCTTCGGTCATCGCTATGCTCATCCTGCGTCCCGCCCTCACGGACCCCGGTGTCTCCCGTATCTTACGCGAGGAGAGGGCGGATGCCAGGGGAGGTTGTTCGTGCAGTGCGTTTGTTCGCGCCTGGATCGCATCGTGTCGCCTGCGCTGGTGCGGGCGATCGAGGTCGACCCGCGACCGGGGCTTTTGGAAGGAACGGCATGCCGGATGAGCGCAGACCTCGACCGCCGGACGGGCGAGGAGAGGCTGCCGAATTCGGTCTCGCCGCGGCCTTTGCCGATACGCCATCCGAAGACCGCGCGTCTCAGTCGGCCGCGTCGCGCTCGGCGAACACCGCCTTGGCCGCGAACAGGCCGTTCAGCGCCGCCGGGAACCCCGCATAGACGGCCATCTGCATGATGGTCTCGACGATCTCCTCGCGGGAGAGACCGACATTCAGTCCCGCCGCGATGTGCACCTTGAGTTGCGGGGCCGCGTTGCCCATCGCGGTCAGCGCCGCGATGGTGGCGATCTCGCGGGCGCGCAGGTCGAGGCCGGGGCGGCTGTAGATGTCGCCGAACGGGAATTCGAGCAGGTAGGTCGCGAAATCCGGGGCGATGTCGGCAAGCGAGGCGACGACCGCCTCTCCGGCATGGCCGTCGATCTCAGCGAGCGCCCGTCGTCCGCGCTCCAGCCGGCTTTCGCCGGAGTGATGGTTCTGTGTCATGGGCCTGCATCCTCTCGTCCGCGCCGGCATACCCGGAGATCTTGGCGTCGAGGACGAGAAGGCTTTCCTGCAGCTCGTCAACGTGAGCGCGGACGCGCGCGCGATGCCGTTCCAGCATCTCGCGGCGCTCCGTCTCCGTGGCGGGGCCGTCGTTTCGCAGGGCCGCGTAGCGCACCATCTCCCGGATCGGCATCCCGGTCGTCTTGAGACGAGTCAGAAAGCCGATCCAGGTCAGGATCGATGCGTCGTAGTCACGGTGGCTCGACCGGTTCCGGTCGGCGTAGGGGAGCAGCCCGATCCGCTCGTAGTAGCGGAGGGTGTGGGCGGTCAGTCCCGAACGCGCGGCCAGTTCCCCGATCTTCATGCGCACCTTCTCGCCACGACGCGTCCGAGGCTAGGGGTTCGAGCGCGCTCGAAGTCAAGCGGAGTGCGCGGCGTGCAAGGCCGGCCTCACGCCCCGGCCGGAGCGTGTCCCTCGCCCGCCTTCTGCGGCCGGATCCGGTACCAGCCGACATAGAGCGCCGGCAGGAAGAACAGGGTCAGGAAGGTCGCCGCGATGATGCCGCCGATCATCGCGTAGGCCATCGGCCCCCAGAAGACCTCGCGGGCGATCGGCACCATGCCGAGGCTCGCGGCGGCCGCCGTGAGCAGGATCGGGCGCATGCGGTGGCAGGTCGCCTCCACCACCGCGTCCCAGGGGTTCATGCCCTCGGCCTCGAACTCGTCGATCTGGGTCACCAGGATCACCGCGTTGCGGATGATGATGCCGATCAGCGCCAGGATGCCGAGGATCGCCACGAAGCCCATCGGGGCGCCCGACGGCAGCAGCGCCGCGACGACGCCGATGAGGCCGAGCGGCGCCACGCTCGAGACGAGGAAGAGCTTCTGGACGCTCTGGAGCTGCACCATCAGGAAGAAGGCCATCACCAGCAGCATCACCGGCACCACCGCGGCGATCGGGCCCTGGCCCTTGGCGGCCTCCTCCACGGCGCCGCCGGTGGCGACGTCGTAGCCGTCCGGCAGCTCGGAGCGGAACTGCGCGATGGCGGGGGCCAGCGCGTCGACGACCGTCGGCGGCTGGGTCGTGTCGGTGATCGAGGCGCGCACCGTGATGGTCGGCATCCGGTCCCGGCGCCAGACGATCGGCTGTTCGAGGTCGTAGTGGATCTTGGCGAAGGCGAGCAGCGGCACGGTGGCGCCGCCGGCGGTCGGCACCTGCAGGCTCTGGAGCGTGTCGACGGAGCGGCGCTCCGGCCCCTGCGCCCGGCCGACCACGTCGACGAGGTAGATCGCGTCGCGGACCTGGGTGATGGTGGTGCCGCCGACCACGCCGTTGAGGATGCCGGCGATGTCCTGCGAGGTCACGCCGAGCTGGCGCGCCTTGTCCTGCAGGATCTCGACCCGCAAGACCTTGCCGGGCTCGTTCCAGTCGAAGGTCGGCAGGCCGACATGCGGGTTCTGCGCCACCAGGTTGGCGAGCTTGAGGGCCTGCGTCCGCACCACCTGCAGGTCGGGGCCGCTGATCCGGTACTGGATCGGCCGCCCGACCGGGGGGCCGAGGTCGAGGGGATGGATGAACACGTCGGTGCCGACGAAGTCGCGCCGGGCGAGCGCGTTGAGCCGCGCCATGGTGCGGTCGCGGGCCTCCAGCGACACGGTCTCGATCACGATCTGGCCGAAGAACGCGTTGGAGAGCTGCTGGTCCAGCGGCAGGTAGAAGCGGATCGCGCCCTGGCCGACATAGGAACTCCAGCGCTTGATCTCGGCATCGCCCTTCAGCGCCTGCTCGAACCGGTCCATCTGCGCCTTGGTCTCACTGATGCTGGCATTCTGCGGCAGGGTCATGTCGACCAGCACTTCGGGCCGGTCGGAGGCCGGGAAGAACTGCTGCTGGACGTGGCCCATGCCGACGATGGCGGCACCGAGCAGGCCGACGCAGGCCGCGACGGTCACCCAGCGGAAGCGCATCGCGGGCAGCAGCAGGGCCCGGAAGCCGTTGAGCAGGCGGCTCGGCTTGTCGTGGTGGCCCTTCATGGTCTTCGGCAGGATCTTGACGCCGATGAGGGGGGCGAACAGGACCGCCACCACCCAGGAGACGAGGAGCGAGGCCGCGATCACCACGAACAGCGAGTAGGTGTACTCGCCCGCCGCCGAGCCGTTGAAGCCGATCGGCAGGAAGCCCGCCACGGTGACGAGCGTGCCGGTGAGCATCGGGAAGGCGGTGGAGGTGTAGGCGAAGGTCGCGGCCTTGTGCAGGCTGTCGCCGGCCTCCAGCCGTGCCACCATCATCTCGACGGTGATCATCGCGTCGTCGACGAGGAGGCCGAGCGCGATGATCAGCGCTCCGAGCGAGATGCGCTGGAGCGTGACCCCCATCACCTCCATGATGACGAACACGATGGCGAGGACCAGCGGGATCGAGAACGAGACCACGAGGCCGGCCCGCACTCCGAGGCTCAGGAACGAGACCACGAGCACGATCACCACCGCCTCGACGAGGGCCTTGGTGAAGCCGCCGACCGCCTCCTCGACGATCTTGGGTTGGTCCGAGACGAGGTGGATGCCGACGCCGACGGGGAGTTCCGCCTCGACCTGGCGCATGCGGGACTTCAGGGCCTCGCCGAATTCGAGCAGGTTGCCGCTCTGCTGCATGGCGATGGCGAGCCCGATCGCCGGCCGGCCGTTGTAGCGGAAGAGCGCCTCGGGCGGATCGGTGTAGCCGCGCTCGATCTCGGCCACGTCCGAGAGGCGGAAGAAGCGGTCGTTGACCCGCAGGTTGATCGCCTTCAGGCTGTTCTCGTCGGTGAACTGGCCGCCGACCCGGACCGAGACCCGCTCCGGCCCGGCCTGGATTACGCCCGAGGGCGCCACCGCGTTCTGGGCCTGCAGCGTCTTGATCAGCGACTGCACGTCGACGCCGAGGCCGGCGAGCTTGCGGGTCGAGAAGCCGAGATAGATCACCTCGTTCTGGGCGCCGATGATCTGGGTCTTGCCGATGCTCGGCACCTTGATGATCCGGGTGCGGACCGTCTCGACGTAGTCCCGCAGCTGGCGCATCGAGAGCCCGTCCGCCGTGAAGGCGTAGACGTTGCCGTAGACGTCGCCGAACTCGTCGTTGAAGAACGGGCCCTGCATCCCTTGCGGGAAGGTGCCCTTGATGTCGCCGAGCCGCTTGCGGACCTGGTAGAACAGCCACGGGATCGTCTGCGGCGGGGTGGTGTCGCGCAGGTTGACGAACACCGTCGCCTGGCCGGGCGTGGTGTAGCTCTTGGTGTAGTCGACCGCGCCGATCTGCTGCAGCTCCTTCTCGATCCGGTCGGTGACCTGGTCGAGGGTGTCGCTGATCGTGGCGCCGGGCCACACCGCCTGAACCACCATGGTCTTGATCGCGAAGGCCGGGTCCTCCTCGCGGCCGAGCTTGCGATACGACATCGCGCCGGCGACGATCGCCACCACCATCAGGAACCAGACGAAGGAGCGGTGCGACAGCGCCCATTCGGAGAGGTTGAACGACTTCATCGGGGCGCGGCCTCGCGCTGAAAGAGAGTTTGGGGGGCGGGCCGCGTCGGGCCGCGCGCGAAGAATTCGGGGAGCGGTCAGAGCCCGGAGGCGGCGAGGCGCACCGGTTGCCCGTCCTTCAGGCTGTGGACGCCCGCCACCACCACGGTCTCGCCGGCCTTGAGGCCGTCGCTCAGGGTCACCGTGTCCTCGTCGTGGTGCCCGGCGTCGGCGGGCGGGACCACCGCGACGTCGCGGCGGGCGACCGACCGGCCGTCCGGCGCGACCACCCAGACGCTGGTGCGGCTCTCCTCCCGCAGGAGGGCGGTGGCCGGCAGGGTGATGCGGGGCGGGGTGGCGCGCGCCAGAGCCACCGTGATGGTGGTGCCGAGCCGGAACGCCTCCGGCGGATCGGTCAGCGTCATGCGCACCCGGCGGGTGCGGGTCGCCGGGTCGGCGAGCGGCCCGATCTCGCGCACCCGGCCCTTGGCGGTGATGGTCGGCGCGGCCTGGAGCGTCACGGTGAACTCGGTGCCGGCCTTGATGCCGGCCATCAGCCCGTCCGGGATGTCGACCACCGCCTCGCGGATGTCGGGCCGGGCCAGCGTCACCACGACCTGGCCGGCGCTCACCACCTGGCCGACCTCGGCGCTCCAGGCGGTCACCACCCCGTCGACATCGGCCTTCAGGGTAGCGTAGCCGAGCTCGTCGGTCGCCTTCTGGAGGGCGGCCTTGGCCTGGGCCAGGCGCGCCGCGGCGGTGTCGCGGGTGGCCACCGCCGCGTCGAGGGCGGCCTGGGTGACGTTGCCGCCGTCGAACAGGGTGCGCTGGCGTCCCTCGACGGCATTGGCGTTGGTGAGCTGCGCCTCGGCATCGGTGACGTCGGCCCGCGCCCGGGTGACGGCGAATTGCAGCACGGTGGGATCGAGGGCGGCGAGGCGCGCGCCCTTGGGCACGAGGTCGCCGACATAGACGTCGCGGGCGACCATCCGGCCCGGGACCCGGAAGCCGGCCTGCGTCTGGTAGCGCGGCTCGACCGTGCCGGCGAAGGGCCCGAAGGTCTCGGCGGTGCGGATCTCGACCTTCGTGGTCAGGACAGGGCGCACCGGCGGCGGTGCCTCGGCCTTCTTCTCCTGGCAGGCGGCGAGGAGGACGAGGACAGCGAGGGCGGGGACGTGCTTCACTGCTTGTCCTCCCCGACCACTGCGACCGCCTGGCCGGGGCGCAGGAGCTGGATCCCGGCGGTGACCACCCGCTCGCCCGGCTGGATGCCCTCCGACAGGACGATGGCCGAGCCGGCATACCGGTCGATCGTCACGGTCTTGGGCGCGACGGTGCCGCTGCCCGGATCGAGCACCCAGACCGCCGGCTGGTCCTGCCAGCGGAACAGCGCGCTCCAGGGCAGGCTGATCGCCTGCCGGGCGCGGAAGCGGCCGAGGCCCGCCACCGTGGCCCCGAGGGACATCTCGGGCGGGACCTGGGAGAGGCCGATCTTCACCCGCACGCCGCCCGAGGACGGATCGACCGCCGGCGAGATCTCCCGCACCGTGCCGGTGGTGCGCACCCGCGGATCGGACAGGAGGATGATGTCGACGGTCT
Source organism: Methylobacterium indicum (assembly GCF_001043895.1). Classification (GTDB taxonomy): domain Bacteria; phylum Pseudomonadota; class Alphaproteobacteria; order Rhizobiales; family Beijerinckiaceae; genus Methylobacterium; species Methylobacterium indicum. The sequence continues at coordinate 6,657 of NZ_JTHF01000183.1, read as the reverse complement.
TGCCCTCCGGTGGCTCGGCGAGCAGCGTCTCGGAGACGATGAACACCGCGTCCCGCGGCCCGTCCTGGGCCAGCGTGAACACGGTCTGGCCCGACTGGACCACCTGGCCGGCCTCGGCGTTGCGCGCCGTGATCATGCCGGCGACCCCGGTCTTGAGCTCGGTATAGGAGAATTGCTCGCGGGCGTTGCCCAACGCCGCCTTGGCGGATTCGACCGAGGCCTGGGTGGTGCGCAGGGTCTGCTCGGCCTGGTCGTAGGCGGTGCGGGTGGTGTAGCCGCTGCGCATCAGCGATTGCTGGCGCTCGAAGCCGACCTTGGCCTGGGTCAAGAGCGCCTCGGCCGAGGCGAGCGCGGCCTGCGCGGTGTCGACGTTGACCTGCTGCTCCTGCGGCTCGAGCCGGGCCAGCACCTGATCGGCGGTGACGTGCTCGCCGACCTCGACCAGCCGCTCCTGGATCTTGCCGCTGACCCGGAACGCGATGTTGCTCAGGAACTTGGCCTGGATGTCGCCGGTCAGGACGACCTGGGCCGAGACCGGGGCGAGCGCCGCGGTGACGACCCGGACCTCCGCCAGCGCGCCGGCCTGCACCGATGCCTGCTTCGCCTCGTCCTTGGCCGTGGAGGCGGGCGCATCGGCGCGGGCCTGGCCCGCGAGGATTTGCCCCGCGAGGATCAGGGCGGCCATTGCGGCCGGGCGGTGGACGCCTCGGAGGATCGGGCTGGGTCTCATGATCGTCGAGGGTACCGGTTCGGCGTGGGACGGGAAGCCCCGAAGGACAGCACGGGCGGGCGACGGATGTGAAGGAGCGGCCGCGAGGGGGCGGGTGCGGCCGCTCCTTCCAGATGTGGCGTGCCGCCCGGGAGGGCGGCCCCGCCGCATCTGTGACGAGGCCCCGGCGCCGTGCCGGGGCGAACGCGAAAGGACGTGTCGGCTCAGAGACGGCTCTGTTCGGCCATGCAGGCCGTGCAGGGCGCGGCCACCGGATCGATGCGGGTCCAGGCCAGAAGGCCGGCCCATCCGGCGAGGGCGACGAGCACCAGGGCCAGGGCCGGCACCGTACCGCGCCGGGGCAGCAGCGGATGCGCGCGGGAGAGGGCGGGGGCATGCAGGTCGAGGCCGTTCGGCAGGCGGGTGAACCCGTGCCGGGTCGGTGGGGTTGGACCGGACCGGTGGATCCGGGATGGGCACATCACCGTGCGGGCCATGGCGCGCTCCTTGAAGGCGACGCCCATCTCGTACTAATAACTGACCAGGCAGTCAATAAGGGTGCGAGATGGCAGTGGCGGGACAGCGCCGGCGGCGCAAGGAGGAGCGGCCCGGCGAGATCGTGGAGGCGGCGTTCGAGGAATTCGCCCGGAGCGGATTCGCGGCGACCAAGCTCGACGACGTGGCGGCCCGGGCCGGCATCACCAAGGGCACGATCTACCTGTACTTCCCGAGCAAGGAGGACCTTTTCCTCGCGACGATGCAGGAGATGAGCCGCCCGTCGCGGGAGCATCTGGCGGCGCTCACCGCCGCCCCGCAGGGCTCCGCGATGACGATCCTGCGCACCCATTTCGCCTTCGAATACGCCCAGATGGTCGAGGACCGGCGCACCCGCGAGATCATCCGGATGCTGCTCGCCGAGGTCAGCCGCTTTCCCGATCTCGTCGAGCGCTGGCGCGCCGAGGTGATCGGCCCCGAGGTGGAGGCGTTGCGCCGCGTCGTCCGCTACGGGATCGAGCGGGGCGAGTTCCGGCCTTCCGCCGCCGAGGAGTTCCCCCACCTGCTCTTCGCCCCGGTCATCATGGCCTGCACCTGGCGGCTGATGTTCGGCGACGACCACGCCATCGACGGACCGGCCTACCTGGCCGGCCACCTGGACCTGCTGGAGCGGGGGTTGACGGGCGGCTCCCGCCCGAACCCCTCCCTGCAGACGGCAGGGCTGTCCGAATAAAATCCCATTTGAAATCAGGCGCGGGATTCCCTCTCCGGGCGATGCCGGGCTTGCCCGGTATCGCTGCAAGGTGTGGGAGAGGGGTAGGGGCGATCGAAGATCGCGCGAGGGTGACACGCTTCAGTGTAAAGCTGTGACTGTTGTGCTGGCAGCTCTACGCTGAGTGCTTCACACGGAACCGTAGCACCCTCACGCGGGATCTTCGATCCCCGGCCCCTCTCCCATACGGGAGAGGGGAGGCGCGCTTTTTTCTTTCCCCGGATAGCCCTGAGGGGGGGAGGGTTCGGGCGCGAGCCTTCGGATCGGAAGCGCAGCCCCACCGCCCCGCTCCCGCCGCAATGCGGCGGGACCAGTGCGCCACCGGGGGGCGCGACGCGCTTCACCACCGCTTCACCACGACGGGCGAGCGTCGCCGAAGGACATCGTCATGCTGCGCCCGTCCCGTCTCCTCGTCGGCTTCCTGCCTGCCGCTCTCGCCGCGGCGACGCCGGCGCTCGCCCATCCGCATGTCTGGATCACCACCCGGGCCGAGCTCGATTACGGGCCGGACGGGGTGCTTCGGGCGGTGCGCCACGCCTGGACGTTCGATCCGACCTACTCGGCCTTCGCGATCCAGGGACTGGGCCAGTCGACGACCGGGCCGGTCAACCCGGCGGCACTCGCCGCGCTCGCCCGGGACAATGCCGAGAACCTCGCCGACAACGCCTACTTCACGGTGCTGAAGGTCAACGGCCGCAAGGTCGATCTCGGCGCCGCCGCCGATCCGGCGATGACCTTCGCGGACGGGCAGCTGACCCTGCGGTTCACCCTGCCGCTCAAGGCGCCGGCCGCCGGCACGGCCTCGCTCGAGGTCTACGACCCGACCTACTTCGTCGCCTTCAGCCTCGCGGAGGGCGGCGAGGTCGCGACGCTGGTGGGCGCGCCCGCCGCCTGCCGCGTCACCGCCCACCGGCCCAAGACTGCCGCGCCGGCGCCCGCCGCCACCGGCATGTCGGAGGCCTTCTTCGAGGCGATCACCGCCGCCTCGACCTACGGCGTGCAATTCGCCAACCGGATCGTCGTCGCGTGCTGACCCGAGCCCTTCCCCTCGCTCTCCCCTCCCGCGGCGTCCAGCGCCTGATGCTGGCCGCCCTCGCGGTCCTCGCCGCCGCCGCCCTGCTGGCGGTCCTGCTCGGGCTGCTCGCTCCCGGTTTCCGGGCGCCGCCGCGCTCCCCCTTCGGCATCGGCTTCCGCGAGGCGAGCCCCAACGGCGCCACGAGCCTCGGCGCCTGGCTGCTCGCCATGCAGGCCGGCTTCTCGCGGGCGCTCCAGGCCGCCGTCTCGGCGGTCAAGGACGGCCGCGACGGGGCGCTGACGCTCGTCGGGCTCGGCTTCGCCTACGGGGTGCTGCATGCCGCCGGGCCCGGCCACGGCAAGGCGGTGATCGCCGGCTACCTGATGGCCGGCGAGCGCGCCCTGCAACGCGGCTTCACCCTGAGCCTGCTGGCGGCCCTGCTCCAGGCGGTCGTCGCCCTGGCCCTCGTCGGCGGCGGCGCGGTGGTCTTGCGCCTCACCGCCGCCGGCCTCAACCAGGCCGGCACGGTCATCGAGACGGCGGGCTTTGCCTGCGTGGCGGTGCTCGGCGCGGCGGTGACCTGGCGCAAGGCCGGGCAGCTCGCGCGCCTCCTCAACCGCGAGGCGGGGCCGGCTTGCGGCCCGGGCTGCGGCCATGCCGGCCTCGCCGACGGGACGAAGGTCGAGCGGCTGGCGGGCTGGCGCGAGCAGGCCGGCGTGGTGCTGGCCGCCGGCACGCGCCCCTGCGCCGGGGCGATCCTGGTCCTGGTCTTCGCCCTGTCGCAGGGCATCCTGTGGGCCGGCGTCGCCGCGACCCTGGCGATGGCGCTCGGGACCGCCATCACCACCGGGGTGCTGGCGGCGCTCGCGGTGTTCGCCAAGGCGTTCGCGCTCCGGCTCGCGGGAGGCCGCGGTCAGGGTGGGGCGATCGCGGTCGGCATGCTCGAATTATGGGCCGCCGCCTTCGTGATGGTGCTCGGGGCGGGGCTGCTTTCGGGCTGGGCCGCGACGGCGTTCTGATCGGGCGAGCCGATCGGGCGCCTCTGATCAGGCGCCTCTCTGATCAGGCGCCTCTCTGATCAGGCGACCTGGGCGACCCGCCGGCGCCGCGGGTTCGCCTCCGCGACGGCCGCGAGGCTGATCTCCTGGCGCTCGCGGGCCACGAAGGCTCCGGGCATCTCGCTCTGCATCTGGACCTCCAGGTCGCGCAGCAGCGAATCGGTGTGCTGCGGGTAGAGGTGCACGATGGCGAGCCTTTCGACATCCCCGGCCCGGCACAGCTCGACGCCCTTCTGCCAGGTCGAGTGGCCCCAGCCGCGACAGGACGGGTATTCGCCCTGCGTGAACATGCCGTCATAGACCACGAGGTCCGAGCCGCGCACGAAGTCGAGGAGCGCCGGATCGGGCCAGGGCTCGGAATGCTCGAGGTCGCTGATGTAGCAGGCCGAGCGGCCGGCATGCCGGAAGCGGTAGCCCGTGGCGCCCTGCGGATGCTGCAGCGGGATGGTGTCGACGACCGCGCCGTCCGGGAAGGTCAGGCTCTCGCCGGCCCGGAACCCGTGATGGACGAAGCGGGCGGGGAACATGTCGAGGGTGATGGGGAAGAGCGGCGGCGAGAAGAGCCGGTCGAGGGGCTCGGCGGCGCTCGCCCCGTCGAGGTTGCCGCACCAGGTGTGGATCTCGCGGGAGGGGTCGAGGATCGCCGGCTTCATGAACGGCAGGCCGCCGACATGATCGAGGTGGAGGTGGCTGAGCAGCAGGTCGACCCGCTGGGGCACCCGGTCGCGATGGTGGGCGCCGAACGCGTTGATGCCGGTGCCGGCATCGATCACGAACAGCCGCTCGCCGCAGCGGACCTCGACGCAGGGCGTGTGCCCGCCGAATTCCACGAAATCGGGGCCCGAAGCACAGGTCGACCCCCTGACGCCCCAGAACCGGAGCGTCAAGCCGGCTTCCATGAGAGGACCCCTCGTTGTCATGCCGGTGACCGTGATGGGGGTTGCGGGAGATGGATGTGCGACAACGCACATGGCGAAGGCTCCGGCCGGGCAGGCCGGCAAGGCACGGATGGGAACTGTACACGAAAGATGTGCAGCACGAACGGCGAGCACAAGACGAAGGTTCCCCCGGACGGCCTAATCTGGCGTTAAGCGAGTGCGGTCCCGCACCGGCTCTGTGGATGACGAGACCACCTCGGATGACGGGACCGCCTCTGCGCCGGCGGGAGCCCCGGACGGGCCGGACTCTGCGACAGCCGTCTCCGCGACATCCGGCATCCCGCCGGCCCGCACCACGGTGGTGCGCTCGGCCCGCAGCACGACGTCGAAGGGGGCGGCCTCGTCCGGCCGGCACTCGGCCGGCAGGCAGACCACGAGGCCGCGCCCGGCCCGGGCCGCCCGCAGCCGCTCGATGCCCGCCATCACCTCGGGCGCGCCTCGGTCGTCGAGGGCGAGGCCGACCACCAGGATGTCGGGCCGGCGCACCAGGCAGCGGGCGACGTCGATCGCCGTGCGCTCGAACGGCGTGAAGCCGTCGCGCCCGGCAAGGCCGCTTTCCGCCGCCCGCGGATCGACCTGGCTCGCCAGGCCGAAGCGGTAGACCGTGCGCTCGAGGCCGCGCTCGCGCAGCACCGCCTGCATCAGGGCGCGCACCCGGGCGCCCGCCCCGGCTTCCGCCCCGGCGACGCGGCCGAACAGCAGGTTCTCCTCCAGGCTCGCCGCCGCCGTGACCTTGCCGGGATCGTAGAACTCGACCGAGCCGGTGAGCGAGGCCGGCAGCAGGGCCGCGAAGGTGCGCCGGGCCGCGACGAGGCGCGCCTCCATCGCCTCGTCGATGAGGCCGAAGCGGTGCCGGGTCTCGCTGTAGCGCAGGCACAGGCCGATCAGGCGGGCGCGGTCGCGCTGGCCCGCGGGACCGCGGCGCCAGCCGGAGGCCTCGGGCTGGCGCGCGATCAGATCCTCGAAGAAGCCGCGCTCGCGCGCGGGAAACAGCGAGAAGGCGTCGAAGAGCGGGTGGTCGTCCGGCAGGTCGGAAAAGATCTCGACGGTGGCCCGGGCGATGGCGAGCCCCATCTCGGTCATCGGCCGGGTCAGGCCTTCGGCCTCCAGCACCGCCCGGGTGAAGGGATGGCCGGCGAGCCGCGCCTCCGAGAAGGCCGAGCCGACCGGCGCCCCGAACAGGATATTTTCGCCCACCGTCGCCTGCCGGTTGTAGCGGGCGGGGTCGAACGGCTCGATCAGGTGCGCGGCGTGGTCGGCGGCGAGCGCGGTCCGCAGGGCGTCCCGGGTCTCCACGATGGCGGCGGCGGTGGCGGCGTCGAGGCGGCGCGGCAGCACGCTGGCGAGCCCGCGCCCGTAGACCAGCCGGTCGAGCCCGGTGACCGACAGGGCCTCGACCAGCCTCTCCTCCAGCTCGCGGGCGTTCGGCGTGCTCGCGTCGGGGCTCGATCCGTCGGCGAAGGCCGGGTCGCCGTAGAGGAGGTTCTGCAGCAGCGTGCCGCTCATCAGCACCGGCTCGCCGCCCGCATAGGCGATGCGGCGCGCCCGCTCCGCCGGCTCGACCGAGCGCAGGTCGGTGCCCGCATAGGTCACCGCCCCGGCGGTGGGTTCGAGCTGGCCGGCGATCAGGGCGGCGAGCACCCGGCCGCCGCTGCCGCGGTCCCCCAGGA
>NZ_JTHF01000182.1 GCF_001043895.1 Methylobacterium indicum | reverse complement strand
CGCCACCCTGGCGCGCCAGGGCGGGCAGGCGACGCTCGCCGCCGAGGGCGGCCTGACGGCGGCCTCCCTCCCGGCGCTCACCGGCGGCGACGCGGTGAAGGGCCAGGTCACGCTGCGGCTGCGGCTCGGCGCGGCGGGCGACAGCCAAGCCGCCCTCGTCGGCAACCTCGCCGGCAGCGGGGCGCTGGAGCTCGCCGGCCTGAGCGTGCGCGACCTCGACCCCGCGGGAGTGTCGCGGGCATTGACCCGGCTCCTGTCGGAGGACGACCCGCTGCGCTCCGGCCGCGTCGCCCAGGTGGTGGCGGAGGAACTCGACCGCGGGCCGCTGGTGGCGGCCGGGCCGGTCTCGGTGCCGGCCTCGGTGGTCGGCGGGGTCCTGCGCACCGGCGGCCTGACCCTCGATCTCGGCCCCGCGACCTGGACCGGCCTGGTTCAGGTCGACGCCAAGGCCTGGCGCCTCGACGCCCGCGGCACGCTCACCGCAACGGCGACGCCCCGCGCCTGGACCGCGCCGGCCCCGACGCTGGGCCTGGCGCTCGCCGGCCCCCTGGCGAAGCCGCAGCGCGACCTCGACCTCGTGCCGCTCTCCAACGTGCTGGCGGCGGTGGTGCTGCAGCGCGAGCTCGACAAGATCGAGACCGTCGAGTCCGACCGCAACGAGCTCGCCCGGCGCCGCAGCCGCCTGGAGATGGACCGCGCCCGGGCCCTCGAGGAGGCGCGCCAGGCCCGGCAGCGGGCGGAGGAGGCGGCGCGGGCGGAAGCCGCCCGGGCCGCGGAGGCCGCGAGAGCGGCCGAGGCGGCGAGGGCAGCGGAGGCGGCGAGGGCCGCCGAAGCAGCGAGAGCCGCAGAGGCTGCCCGCGTGGAGGCCGCCCGCGCGGCGGAGGCGGCGCGCCGGAAGGCCGAGGAGGACGAGGCCGCCCGCCGCCAGGCCGGCGGCGCGTCGGAGACGGACAGCCCCTGACGCGAACCGGCAGCGGTCGGCCGGGAGGGTGACGATCGCCCTCGGTTCCGTCCGGCCGCCCGGCGTGGTAGCGAGGCGCCTTTCCCCTCGAACCCCTTCGTCCCGCGCATGAATCCCATCTTCGCCGACCTGCCGACCACCGTGTTCGAGGTGATGTCGGCGCTCGCCCGCGAGACCGGCGCCGTGAATCTCGGTCAGGGCTTCCCGGACGATCCGGGCCCGGCGGATGTGCGCGCCAAGGCCGCCGAGGCGGTGGTGGAGGGCTGGAACCAGTACCCGCCGATGATGGGGCTGCCCGAGCTGCGCCGGGCCATCGCCCGGCACTACGCCCATTGGCAGGGGCTCGACCTCGACCCGGATGCGGAGGTGATGGTGACCTCGGGCGCCACCGAGGCGCTCGCCGGCGCCCTGATGGCCCTGATCGAGCCCGGCGACGAGGTCGTGCTGTTCGAGCCGATGTACGACGCTTACCTGCCCCTGGTGCGCCGGGCCGGCGGCGTGCCGCGCTTCGTCACCCTGACGCCGCCGCATTTCAGGCTAACCGAGGAGGCGCTGGCCGCCGCCTTCTCGCCGCGCACGAAGGTCGTGCTGCTCAACAACCCGCTCAACCCCTCGGCGACGGTCTTTCCGGACGAGGATTTGGCCCTGCTCGCCGGGTTCTGCGAGCGGTTCGACGCCGTGGCCGTCTGCGACGAGGTCTGGGAGCACGTCGTGTTCGACGGGCGCCGCCACCGGCCGCTGATGGCCTTCCCGGGCATGCGCGAGCGCACGGTGAAGATCGGCTCGGCAGGCAAGATCTTCTCCCTCACCGGCTGGAAGGTCGGGTTCGTGATGGCGGCGCCCCGGCTGATGCGGGGGCTGTCCAAGGCGCACCAGTTCCTCACCTTCACGACGCCGCCGAACCTCCAGGCCGCGGTCGCCTACGGGCTGGCCAAGGACGATGCCTATTACGAGGGGATGCGGGCCGACTTCGCCCGGGCCCGCGACCGCTTCGCCGACGGGCTGACGGGGCTCGGCTTCCGGGTGCTGCCCTCGGCCGGCACATACTTCCTCAACCTCGACATCGCGCCGCTCGGCGAGAGCGACGACGTGGCGTTCTGCGAGCGGCTGGTGCGGGAGCACGGCGTCGCGGCGATCCCCGTCAGCGCCTTCTACGCCCACCGGCCGGTGCGCAACATCGTGCGGTTCTGCTTCGCCAAGCGCGACGACACCCTCGACCGGGCGCTGGAGTGCCTGCGCGGGCTCGCGCCCGGGCGCGCCGCCTGATGCGGGGCCTCCTTGTTGAACAGGCAGGCCGGGGCCACATCCTGGGGCATGAGCACCACGCACACGCTCCGGAGCCCCGGGATGACCTCTTCGCAGACGGCCGGCCACGTCCCGCCCTTCGGGGCCGGTTCCTTCGGCACCGGGGCCGAGTTCCAGGCGGGTGGCTTCCAGCAAAAGGGCTTCCCGCAGGACGACCCGATGGGGCTGCGCGCCAAGGCGGGCCAGGCCATGGCCGGCTCGACGCCCGAGCAGGTGATGGCGCGGCTCGAGCTGCTGGCTCACATCCTCGACACCGCGATCCTGCTGCCGGGCAACCGACGCATCGGTCTCGACGCGATCGTCGGCCTGATCCCGGTGATCGGCGACGCGATCACGACCGCGATCTCGTCCTACATCGTCTGGGAAGCCCGCCGCCTCGGGGCGCCGCGCTGGCTCATCGCCCGGATGGCGGCGAACGTGGCGATCGACGGCGTGGTCGGCGCGGTGCCGCTGGTGGGCGACCTGTTCGATGCCGCCTTCAAGGCCAACCGCCGCAACGTCGTGCTGCTGCGCCGGCACCTCGAGCGCAGCGGTGGGCTCAAGCCCAGCGTGATCGACGTCACCGCGACGCGGATCGACTGATCCTGCCTCGACCGCTCTCGACCGCCTGCCCGGGGGACGCCGCATGAACCAGCGCCCTCCGACCCCCGAGCTCGACGCGATTCCCGTCACCTCGCCGGCGGCCGCGCCGGTGAGCCTGCCGCTCCCCGGCGCGGTGGGACACCGCCGGCTGTCGCCGCTCAACCGGCGGCGGCTGGCGAACTTCAAGGCGAACCGGCGCGGCTACTGGTCGTTCGTGCTGTTCTGCCTGCTCTTCGTCACGAGCCTGTTCGCAGAGCTCATCGCCAACGACCGGCCGATCGTCGCCTCCTACAAGGGCGAGATCCTGTTTCCGATCGTGGTCGACTACCCGGAAGAGAAGTTCGGCGGCTTCCTCGCCCGGACCGATTACCGCGACCCGGTGATCGTGAAGGAGATCGCCGAGCACGGCTGGGCCCTGTGGCCGCCGATCCGCTTCTCGTACAACACCCACAACCTCGACCTGCCGGTGCCGGCCCCCGCCCCGCCGACCTGGCTGCTCACGGACGCGCAGTGCAAGACGGTCGCCGCGAAGACCGGCGGCACGACCTGCCGCGACATCGAGTGGAACTGGCTCGGCACCGACGACCAGGGCCGCGACGTCGCCGCCCGGCTGCTCTACGGCTTCCGCCTCTCGGTGCTGTTCGGCCTCACCCTGGCGCTGGTCTCGTCGGTCATCGGGGTGCTGGCCGGGGCGGTCCAGGGCTATTTCGGCGGCTGGGTCGATCTCGTGTTCCAGCGGGTGATCGAGATCTGGACCGCGATCCCGTCGCTCTATCTCCTGATCATCATCTCGTCGATCATCACGCCGAGCTTCTTCGTGCTGCTCGGGATCCTGCTGCTCTTTTCCTGGGTGTCGCTCGTCGGCGTGGTGCGGGCGGAGTTCCTGCGCGCGCGCAACTTCGAATACGTGCGCGCCGCCCGCGCGCTCGGGCTGTCGAATGCCCGCATCATGTTCCGCCACCTCCTGCCCAACGCCATGGTGGCGACGCTGACCTTCCTGCCCTTCGTGCTGAACGGCTCGATCACGACGCTCACCTCCCTCGACTTCCTGGGCTTCGGCCTGCCGCCGGGCTCGCCGTCGCTCGGCGAGATGCTGGCGCAGGGCAAGGCCAACCTCCAGGCGCCCTGGCTCGGGCTGACGGGCTTCGCCGTCATCGCGGTGACCCTGAGCCTCCTGATCTTCGCCGGAGAGGCGGTGCGGGACGCCTTCGATCCGCGGAAGACCTTTCGATAAGGGGCATCCCGAGATCGGCGGAGGGCCGGCATCGCGCTCCGGGTCACTCGAACGGGTGATCGAACGCGATGCCGGCGAACTCGCCCCGCCGCCACATCAAGGAGGCGCGGCGGGTGACGTTGGCGTGCCGGATGACGATCCAGAAGCGCTCTGCCAGGACATAGCGCCGGGACAGACCGATCTTTGCCCCACCGTCCGACAGATCGCGGACGATGCAGGGAATCTGATCGTAATGGGAAATCACGATCGTCGCCGGCATCGAGGTCACGTGACGCACCCGGCCGCGCTTGTCTTCGACGACGTGGTTCGGGGCACGTGCTCGACGATCGGACTGGACGACAGGGGTGTCGCTCATCCTAACCAGACTCCCATACGATCTATAGAGTCGTTGTATCGCGCCCTCTTGCATTGGATTTGACGACGGCCTGAGGACCGGAGCCGTGGCTCGATACTTGGATACGAAAGTTAAGCAAGTCCTGCCACTCAATCTTTGCGTGTGGATTACGGCGAGGGCGAACGGACCGAGCGATGTCGGCGCCTATGAGCGGCCCCCGATCGGCTGACACCGCGGGACACGATACAGGAGGCTGTTCAGGCGCGGGCGCGACGATAGCGAGCGTGACTGCTCCCCCGCAGAGGGGCTAGCGTACTCACACAACTCGGTGCGAGCGGTTTCCCCATCGAAGGTTGCGCCTCTCCTCCCCCTTGTGGGGAGGAGTTGGAGGTGGGGGTGGTGCCGGAGAAGTCTCAATGGTGCCTCCTGCACCACCCCCACCCCTAGCCCCTCCCCACAAGGGGGAGGGGAAAGCGCATATATTTTCAGTGGGTTAGGTCCCAAAAGAGAAGTGTGAATCCACTAGCGCGGACAGGGGAGGGCTCTTGCGCGGCGACCGTCGCGCCTGCACCCCGCAACCTGCCGTACCGTGCCCCGAAGCGCCGAGACCGGACGCCTCTCCGGGCCTCAAATTTCGCGCGGCATCCTCTCGACGAACCGGCCCCGCTCGGGTCGAGGCAACCTCAGACCACCAACCCGCCCACCGGCCGCAGCGCCTCCGTGCCGGGAAAGACGCTGCGCCCCAGCACAGCGGGGGAGAGGCCGAACAGGTCCGCCGCCAGCCCCTTGGCGACCGCCCGCAGGTCGGTGGTCGGGGCGAGGTCGCGGCCCTGATAGAGCCGGGCCGGGGCGAGGCCCGGCCAGTCGGCCAGCACCCGGCCGCCGCGCACCGCCCCGCCGAGGAGGAACGCCACCGTGCCGGTGCCGTGATCGGTGCCGGTGGTGCCGTTGACCCGGGCGGTGCGGCCGAACTCGGTGACGACCAGGATCGCGGTGTCGGCCCAGCGCGGCGCCAGGACCTCGGCGAAGGCGGAAAACACCCCGTCGAGCCCGCCGAGCAGGCCGGCGAGGCGGCCGGTGGCGCCGCCCTCGTTGGCGTGGGTGTCCCAGCCGTCGAGGGCGAGGGCCGCGATGCGCGGGCCGTCATCGGCGGCGACGAGACGCGCCGCGCCCTCGGCGAGACCGCGCAGGCCCCCCGCCTCCTTCGGTCCACCCTCCTTCGGTCGGCCCTTGGCGAGCGCGTCGACGTCGAGGCCGCGGGCGAGCGAGGCGGCAAGCGCCGGGTCGCCGGCCTCGTAGAGGGCGAGCACCCGCCGGGCGAGTTCGTCGCTCGCCCGCGGCATCCGCGGCGGCGCCCAGCCGAGGACCGGGGCCGGCCCGCGCAGGATCAGGGGCGGCACGACCCCGACGCCGAGGGCCGTGCGGGGCGCGATCCCCTCCCCGGCCGGCAGGGCGGCGACGAGGCGGTTGAGCCAGCCGCTGGCGGTGTGGCCGGGGCCGGGCTGGCCGCTCTCGAGCACGTCCTGCCCGTCGAAATGGGAGCGCTCGCGGTAGCCGGTGGCGCAGGCATGGACCACCAGGGCCTGCCGCGCGGCGTAGAGCCGGGCGAAGGTCGGCAGGGCCGGATGCAGGGCGAAGAAGCCGTCGAGGGGCAGGGCCGCTCCCGGCCCGTCGCGGGTGAGCGCGATGCCGGGGCGCAGGTCGGCATAGGCCGGATCCCCGAGGGGCGCCACCGCCGAGAGCCCGTCGAGGGCACCGCGCAGCACCACCACGACGAGGCGGGCGTCGCGGGCGCCCGGGGCGGCGGTGGCGGTGCGGGGAATCGCGCTCCAGGCGAAGAGCGCGCCGGCGGTGCCGAGGATGCGCCGGCGGCTCGGATGGGTCTCGCAGAGGTCGGCGTGGTCGCTCATCGGTGTCACCGTCGCTGGAACTCGGGCGCCATCAGCAGCAGGGCGATCCCTTGCGCCCGGCTTTCCGCCCGGCGGAGTGCCGTGCGGGTCTCGTCGGTGGCGAGCGGGCCGAGCACCGCATCGGCGAGGGCGAGCGGATCGGTGCCGGCGGCGAGCTGGCCGGCCCGGGCGGCGAGGTCGAGGCGGGCCCGCAGGCCCTCGGGCGCGGCCCAGGCGCCCGCCTCGTCCGGGTAGCCGTTCGGGGCCGCGGCCGCCCAATAGGGCTGGCCGAGGCTCGCGAGCCCTGCCATCACCACCCGCGGGTCCGCGGCGAGGCCGAGCCCGCGCATCGCCGCGACCATGAATTCCTGCGGCGAGCGCACCTTGCGCTGCACCGGGTCCCAGGCCTCCGGCGCCTCGACCAGCGCCAGCGACACGCGGGCGAGGTCGCCGTCCTGGTCGAGGAAGGTCTGGGCGAGGCGCGCCACGAGGGCGGGAGGCGGATCGTCGGCGACGAAGTGGCGGGCGAGCCGCAGGGCGACGTGGCGGGCGGTGGCCGGATGGGCGGCGAGGTCGGCGAGCGCGAGCCGCAGCTGCTCGGGCCCGACATCGAGGTAGGTGCGGCCGAGCAGCGTCACGGCGCCGGGCTCGTGCTCGCCGCGGCGGAAGGCGGTCGCGCCGGGCAGGCCCTCGGCATTGCCCTCGCGCGTGAGCGACCAGCCGGTGAGGATGCGGGCGAGCGCCGTCACGTCGTCCTGGCCGTAGCCGCCCCCGGCCCCGAGGGTGTGCAGCTCCAGGATCTCGCGGCCGAGATTCTCGTTGAGGCCCTTCTGCCGACGCTGGCCGGCCGGCGAGTTCGGGCCGACCGAGGCGACGTTGTCGAGGTAGATCAGCATCGCCGGATGGGTGGCGGCGGCGAGCAGGAGGTCGCGGAAGCGCCCGAAGACGTGCGGGCGGATCGCCTCGCGCTCGAAGGCCCCGGCGCTGACCCGCAGCCGCGGGCCCCGCGCCACCGAGACGGTGAAGTGGTTGGCCCAGAACCAGACCAGGCGCTCGGCAAACCCGATCGGCGCGCCCTGTGCCAGGGCGAGGCGGGCCGCGACCTCGGCCCGGTAGGCGCGCTCCTGGATCGGCGGCGCCGGCGGGCCCTCCGGCAGGCTCGCCTCCGGCGCGCCCTCCCGGGCGAGCTTGCGTGCCTGCTCCTCGGCCCGCAGCGCCGAGAGCAGCGTCGGCGCGGCTTCGAGGTCCGGCCCGCTCGGCACGGCGACTGCGCCGGCCAGGACCTCGCGACGCAGGGCGTCCCGGATCGGCTCCGCGGAAGCGAGGTCGCCCGGGCGCGCGCCGAGCCCGAACCGACCGAGGGCGAGCGCCGTCCGGCGCGGATCGACCGTCATGCCCCGTACCCTCGCCCACCCCTCGCGGGCCGGCCGCCATGACGCGCCGCGCGGGCTGAACCGATGCTGAGCGGCAGATGACGATTTCGTAAGGTGCAGCCGGCGTTGGCGGTCGGGCGGGGCTGCCGGTCAGCCGGCGAGCGCGAGCAGCCGGTCGGCGTCGACATGGGCCGCGAGATGGTCGGCCAGCCGGTCGAGCACCCGCTCGATCACCGCCTCGTAGGCCTCCGGCCCCGGCGCGGCGCCGAGGCGGGACAGCCACAGGGCGCGCTGGCCCTCGTCGGCGAAGAGGCCGTGCACGTAGGTGCCGCAGACGAGCCCGTCGGCCGAGACCGCGCCGTCGGGTCGGCCGTCGGCGAGGCGGACGAGCGGGCGCGCCGCGTCGGGCCCGGCGGTCTCACCCACATGCATCTCGTAGCCGGTGAACGGCGTCTCGTCCGGCAGGCTGACGCCGCGGGCCGCCGCCAGCCGCTTCTCGGGCGTGAGCACCGTCGCGACGTCGAGGAGGCCGAGGCCCGCCACCGTGCCGGGCGGGCCCTCGATGCCGTGCGGGTCGCTCAAGGACGTGCCGAGCATCTGGTAGCCGCCGCACAGGCCGAGCACCCGCCCGCCGCGGCGGCGATGGGCCAGGATGTCGACGTCCCAGCCCTGCGCGCGCAGGAAGGCGAGGTCGGGGATCGTGGTCTTCGAGCCCGGCAGCAGCACGAGGTCGGCCCCGGCGGGGATCGGCCGGCCGGGCTCGACCAGGACCACGCTCACCCCGGGTTCGGCCCGCAGGGGGTCGAGATCGTCGAAATTGGCGATGCGGGGCAGGACCGGCACCGCCACGACCTTGCCCCCCGGCCGCTCGGCGCCCCTGAGCCCCAGCACGTCCTCGGCCGGCAGCCGCGCCGCCTCGGGAAAGTGCGGGATCAGCCCCAGGGATTCCCAGCCGGTGCGCTCGGCGATGAGGCGCATCCCGTCGGAGAACAGCGCGGGGTCGCCGCGGAAGCGGTTGACGAGGAAGCCGCGGACCATCGCGGCATCCTCCGGGTCGATCACCGCCTTCGTGCCGACGAGGCTCGCGATCACCCCGCCGCGGTCGATGTCGCCGAGGAGGATCACCGGGGTGCCGGTGGCGCGGGCAAATCCCATATTGGCGATGTCGCCCCGGCGCAGGTTGACCTCGGAGGCCGAGCCCGCGCCCTCGACGAGGACGAGGTCGGATTCCGCCCGCAGGCGCCCGAAGCTCTCGACGACCGCGGCGAGCAGGCGCGGCTTCCAGTCCTGGTACTCCCGGGCCCGGGCCGTGCCGACCATGCGGCCCTGCACCACCACCTGCGAGCCGATCTCGCTCTGGGGCTTGAGGAGCACCGGGTTCATGTGGACCGAGGGCGCGACGCCCGCGGCCCGGGCCTGGAGCGCCTGGGCGCGCCCGATCTCGCCGCCATCGGCCGTGACGGCGGCGTTGTTCGACATGTTCTGCGGCTTGAACGGCCTGACCCTGAGGCCCCGGCGGGCATAGAGGCGGGCGAGCCCGGCGACGATCAGCGACTTGCCGACATCCGAGCCGGTGCCCTGGATCATCAGGGACCGGGCGCTCACGCGACGCCTCCGACGGTCGGCCGCTTTCCCACGCGCATCGGTGCTCCGGGTGACGGGGCCGCGCCGCCGCGGCGCGATCCGGAAAAAATTCAGCAAACCTCGACGGTGCCGCGGCCGGTGTGGCGCGGCGGTCATAGGCGTTCGGCCACGCCCAAGCTAGCGTGGCGCCACATATCCGTCCAACCGAGGCGTGGTCCAGTGCTCAAGTCCTTCCTGCTCGCCGGCTCCGCCGCGACCCTCCTCGCCGGGGCGGCCGCCGCCGCCGACCTGCCGCGCCGCGTCGCCCCGCCGCCGGTCTTCACCCCCGTCCCGGTCTTCACCTGGACCGGCTTCTACGGCGGCCTGCACACCGACTACACCTTCACCGACCGCCAGCGCATCACCACGCTCGGCAACGATTTCGCGCCGACCAACACGATCGGCAACGTCGCGACCCTGCGCCGCCCGCCGGTGGTGCGCAACGAGCAGGACGGCCTCGCCAACATCGGCGGCGGCTTCGGCTACAACTACCAGTTCACGCCGGGCTCGGGCTTCGTGGTCGGCGTCCAGGCCGACTGGGCCTGGAACGACATCCACAAGAACACCTTCTACCTCGGCCCGCAGCTCGCCGCGAATAACGGCTTCTCGGACCCGAGCGCCTTCCGGCAGGAGCTGTCCTGGCTCGGCACCGTCGTGGGCCGCGTCGGCTACGCCTTCGACCGCGTCTTCGTGTACGGCATGGGCGGCTTCGCCTATGGCGGCGTCGACTACCGCGCCAACTTCTACACCACGGCCGGCGCCACCCCGCCGCTCGCGCTCGCCTATACCGGCCGCTACAACGACATCGCGACCGGCTACGCCTATGGCGGCGGCATCGAGTACGCCCTGCCGACCGACTCGATCTTCTCGCGCTTCAGCGTGCTCAGCCTCATCGGCGTGAAGTCCGAGGCGGTGACGGTGAAGGCCGAGTACCTGCACTACGACCTCGGCAGCCGCAACGTGCTGGTGAACAACACCGGCCTCGCGGTGAACGGGGGCGTCGGCGCCCAGCCGCGCGGCTCCTACACCTCGCGCTTCCACACCGAGGGCAACCTCGTGCGCGCCGGTTTCAGCTACAAGTTCAACGGCCTCTGATCCACCCGGATCGGCTGAGCCGCTATGGCGGGCCCGGTACGGGCCCGCTCCCTTCGACGGCCGCCGGCACCCGCCAGGCGGCCGTTTTTGCGTTCCGCTCCCGGACTCCGGATCGGGCGGCACGGCCGTCGACGCGGCGACCTCGATCCAATGGCAGAGCTTGACGAGAGACCGTCCGGACGGTAGTGCGCCAAGCATGGGTGTTTCCCCGGCACAGATCCAGAAGGCGGCCGACCTGAAGCAGAGTCTGCTCCGGGCCGCGGCGCAGATCATCCTGCAGGACGGCGTGCAGGCGTTGACGCTCGAGGCGGTGGCCCGGCAGGCGGGCGCCAGCAAGGGCGCCCTCCTGCACCATTTCCGCACCAAGGCGGAGCTGCTCACGGTCCTGATGGCCGATCTGGTCGAACGCTTCGAGGCCGAGATGGAGCGCTTCGCCGCGGACGATCCGGATCCGCGCGGGCGGCGGACCCGCGCCTTCATCAACGCCTCCGCCAACTCCGCCGCGGAGGAGAACCGGCTCGGCGTCGTCGTCGCGGCGGCCTTCCTGTTCGATCCGGCCCTGATGCGCCGCTGGCAGGAGGTCGCCGAGCGGCTGATCGCCCAGGACCTCGCCGAGGCCGATCCGGTCCAGGCGAGCCTGCTGCGCCTCGCCGCCGACGGCCTCTGGGTCTCGGAGGCCTGCGGGCTCTACCCGATGAGCCCGGAGCACCGGGCCGCCGTGGTCGAGCGGCTCCTCTCCCTCACCCGCGCCTGACGGGCGCACCCCACCCTCGAACCGCTTCGCGGCCCCTCACGAGCATGACGATGACGACCCAACCCCGCTTCTCCGCGGCCGAGATCCTGCGCAGCATCGCCGGCGCCGGCCGCGCCCTGCAGCGCCGACAGAACCGCGACGGGCATTGGGTGTTCGAGCTGGAGGCGGACGCCACCATCCCGGCCGAGTACGTGCTCCTCGAGCACTACATGGACCGGATCACGCCCGAGCGGCAGGCCCGGATCGGCACCTACCTGCGGCGCATCCAGGGCGAGCACGGCGGCTGGCCGATGTTCCATGCCGGGGCCTTCGACCTCTCGGCCAGCGTGAAGGCCTATTGCGCCCTCAAGGCCATCGGCGACGATCCGCAGGCGCCCCACATGGTGCGGGCCCGTCGCGCCATCCTCGACCATGGCGGGGCCGAGCGCGCCAACGTCTTCACCCGCATCCAGCTGGCGCTGTTCGGCGCCCTGCCGTGGCGCGGCGTGCCGGTGATGCCGGTCGAGATCATGCACCTGCCCCGCTGGTTCGTCTTCAACATCTGGGCGATGTCGTACTGGGCCCGTACCTGCGTGGTGCCGCTCCTCGTGCTCCAGGCGGTGAAGCCGCGCGCCCGCAACCCGCGCGGCGTGACCTTCGCGGAGATCTTCCGGACGCCGCCGGAGCAGGTGAACGACTGGATCCGCGGCCCCTACCGCTCGCGCTGGGGGGTGGCGTTCAAGGCGATCGACACGATCCTGCGCTGGGCCGAGCCCGCCTTCTCGAGGATCGCCCGGGGGAGCGCCATCGCCAAGGCCGTCGCCTTCGTGGAGGAGCGCCTGAACGGCGACGACGGCCTCGGGGCGATCTACCCGGCCATGGCCTACGCCCTGATGATGATGGACGCCCTCGGCTGCCCCGCCGACGACCCGCGCCACGTCACGATCTGGCGGTCGATCGACAAGCTGCTCGTGGAGACGGACGACGAGGTCTACTGCCAGCCCTGCGTCTCACCGGTCTGGGACACCAGCCTGTCGGGCCACGCGATGATCGAGGCGCTGCGCAGCGGCGGCGTCGAGGGCACCCGGGAGCTGGACGCGGCCTGCGACTGGCTGGCGGCGCGCCAGATCACCGACGTGCGGGGGGACTGGGCGGTGACCCGGCCGGAGGCGCAAGCCGGCGGCTGGGCCTTCCAGTACCGCAACGACCATTATCCCGACGTGGACGACACCGCCGTGGTCGCCATGCTGCTCCACCGCAACGGCCGGCCCGAGCATGCCGAGGCGATCGAGAAGGCGCGGCGCTGGATCGTGGGGCTGCAGAGCCGGAACGGCGGCTGGGGCGCCTTCGACGCCGACAACGACCGCGAGTTCCTCAACCACATCCCGTTCGCCGACCACGGCGCGCTGCTCGATCCGCCGACCGCCGACGTGACGGGACGCTGCGTCTCGTTCCTGGCGCAGCTCGGCCACGCGGAGGACCGGCCGGTCATCGACCGGGCCCTGGCCTACCTGCGGGCGGAGCAGGAGCGGGACGGCAGCTGGTACGGCCGCTGGGGCACCAACTACATCTACGGGACGTGGTCGGTGCTCTGCGCCCTCAACGCCGCCGGCGTGCCGCACGACGACCCGATGATGCGCCGGGCCGTGGCGTGGCTGGTCGCGATCCAGCGCCCGGATGGCGGCTGGGGCGAGGACGAGCGCAGCTACGACCTGCGCCGCTACGTCGAGAACGCGGAGAGCCTGCCCTCGCAGACCGCCTGGGCGATGCTCGGCCTGATGGCGGCCGGGCAGGCCGACCATCCGGCGGTGATGCGGGGCGCCGCCTATCTGCAGAACACGCAAGGGGCGGACGGCGAGTGGCAGGAGCGCTCCTACAACGCGGTCGGCTTCCCCAAGGTGTTCTATCTCAAGTACCACGGCTACCGGCTGTTCTTCCCGCTCCTCGCCCTGTCGCGCCTCCACAACCTGCAGCGCGGCAACAGCCGCGAGGTCAGCTTCGGCTTCTGAGCCGACGGAGGGGCGACCGGCGGCGGCCGGACGCCTCTTCGGCCTGGAGCACTTCACGATCGCGTTGCCATCGCGAAGCTTTCTAAGCAGACTTGCGTTGGCAGGCCGACGCTTCGCCCGCTTAGGTTCTTGTTTTGTCGCAGATTTTCGGCGCCGACCCGGTAACCACTTCGGCGAAATCTGCTCAGGCCTTTGATTGAGCCGCATTGTCCTCGACGAGCCGGCATCCGCTTCGTCGGAAAATGCTCTAGTCGCGTTCCGCCTCGCGCAGGTGGCGGATGATGCCGGAGAAGTCGGTGCCGCCCTGCCCCACCGCCTCGAAGGCGGCGTAGATCGCTTCCGCCTGCGCGCCGAGCGGCGTCGCGGCGCCGGCCCCCGCGGCGGCTTCCTGGGCGAGCCGCAGGTCCTTCAGCATCAGGGCGGCGGCGAAGCCCGGCTTGTAGTCGGTGTTGGCGGGCGAGGTCGGCACCGGGCCCGGGACCGGGCAATAGGTGGTGAGCGAC
Source organism: Methylobacterium indicum (assembly GCF_001043895.1). Classification (GTDB taxonomy): domain Bacteria; phylum Pseudomonadota; class Alphaproteobacteria; order Rhizobiales; family Beijerinckiaceae; genus Methylobacterium; species Methylobacterium indicum. The sequence goes on along the minus strand of NZ_JTHF01000182.1, from coordinate 14,771 downwards.
CAGCACTGGCCCGACGAGGTCGAGGCGACGTCGAACAGCGCCTGGTGCGACAGGCCGAGCTTTTCCGCCAGCACGAAGGCCTCGGCGACGCCGATCATCGAGATGCCGAGGATCATGTTGTTGCAGATCTTGGCCGCCTGGCCGGCGCCGGCCTCGCCGCAATGCACGACCTTGCGGCCCATCTTGGCGAGGATCGGCTCGGCCCGGGCGAAGGCGTCCGGGGAGCCGCCCGCCATGAAGGTCAGGGTCGCCGCCTTGGCGCCGCCGACGCCGCCGGAGACCGGGGCGTCGAGGCTTGCAAGCCCGCGTCCCTGCGCCTTGTCGTGGGCCGCCCGGGCACTGGCGACGTCGATCGTCGAGCAGTCGATCATCAGGGCGCCGGGGGCGACGTGCGGCAGCACCGCGTCGTAGACCGCCAGCACGTGACGCCCCGCCGGCAGCATGGTGACGACGATCTCGGCGCCCGCCACCGCGGCCTCGGCGCTCGACGCCACCGTGACCCCGGCCGCGCGGGCGGCGTCGAGGGCGTCGGGCATCAGGTCGAAGCCCGCCACGGCGTGGCCCGCCGCGACGAGGTTGGCGGCCATCGGCCCGCCCATGTTGCCGAGGCCCAGGAATGCGATCTGCGTCATCGTTGTCTTCCGTCTTGCCGTGTGGTTGATTGAAGCGACTACGGAGAATCCGTACATCCATGGCGAACCGGTTCACCTGGGATGAACGGAAGGCGGATTCGAACCTGCGCCGGCACGGCGTTGCGTTCGAGACCGCCCTGATGGCGTTCCGGGATCCCTTCGCCGTCGAGCAAATCGACGACAGGGAGGGTTACGGCGAGGAGCGCATCAACATGCTCGGCATGTGTGACGGCGTCATCCTGTTCGTGACCTATACGGAACGCGGGGAGGAGATCCGCCTGATCTCCGCGCGACGGGCAGAGCGACATGAGCGAGACCGTTATTTCCGCGAGAATTCGGCCTGACGGCAGTGTGGTGCGGTGCCACCAGGACGGGAGCGAGACACCGTTCGCGCCGGCACCGCTGCGGCCGATGAGCGATGAGCAGGTTGCGAGCGCCGCGGCGGCCGATCCCGACGCGCGCCCGACGAGCCCGGAGGGCGCGGCCAGCGCCCGGCGCGTGCCCCGAATCCGCACGCTGCGGCGGGCCCTGGCGCTGACCCAGGAAGAATTCGCCGCGCGCTATCACATCCCGCTCGGCACTCTGCGGGACTGGGAGCAGGGCCGCACAATTCCGGATCAGCCCGCCCAGGCCTACCTGACCGTCATCGCGCACGATCCCGAGGGAGTCAGTCGGGCCCTCGCGGCGCGTCCCGCCTGACGCGGTCATGCCTCAGTTCCCCACCAGGCCCCGCGCCACGATCACCCGCATGATCTCGTTGGTGCCTTCCAGGATCTGGTGCACCCGCAGGTCGCGGACGATCTTCTCCACCCCGTATTCCGACAGGTAGCCGTAGCCGCCATGGAGCTGGAGCGCCTCGTTGGCGACCCGGAAGCCGGTATCGGTGGCGAAGCGCTTGGCCATGGCCGAACGCTGGGTGGCGTCGGGATCCTTGCGGTCGAGGCTGGCTGCGGCGCCGTAGAGGAGCGCACGCGCGGCCTCCAGTTCGGTCGCCATGTCGGCGAGGCGGAATTGCAGCGCCTGGAACTCGTCGAGGCGCTTCCCGAAGGCCTTGCGCTCGGCCATGTAGGCGAGGCTCTTGTCCAGCGCCGCTTGTGCGCCGCCGAGCGAGCAGGCGCCGATGTTGAGCCGGCCGCCATCGAGCCCCGCCATGGCGATGCGAAAGCCGATCCCCTCCTCGCCGAGGCGGTTCTCGACCGGCACGCGGCACCCTTCGAAGATCACCGCCCGGGTCGGCTGGGCGTTCCAGCCCATCTTGCGCTCGTTCGGCCCGAAGGACAGGCCGGGCGCGTCGGCGGGCACGACCAGGGTCGAGATGCCCTTCGGCCCCGCCTCGCCGGTGCGGACCATCGTCACGTAGCAATCGGCCGCGCCGGCGCCCGAGATGAACTGCTTGGCGCCGTCGAGGATGTAATGGTCGCCGTCGCGCCGCGCGGTGGTGCGCAGCGACGCGGCGTCCGAGCCCGAACCCGGCTCGGTCAGGCAATAGGCGGCGACCTGGTCCATCCGGCACAGGCCCGGCAGGAGGCGCGCCCGCTGGGTCTCCGACCCGAACCGGTCGATCATCCAGGCGGCCATGTTGTGGATCGACAGGAACGCCGCCACCGTCGGGCAGCCGAGGCTCAGGGCCTCGAAGATCAGGGCGGCGTCGAGCCGGGTCAGCCCCGAACCGCCATGCTCCTCGGACACGTAGATCCCGCCCATGCCGAGGGCGGCGGCCTCCCGCAGCACGTCGAGGGGGAAATGCTTGCGCGCGTCCCAGTCGAGGGCGTGCGGGGCGATCCGCTCGGCCGCGAAGCTGCGCGCCATGTCGCGGATGGCGATCTGGTCCTCGGGGAGGGTGAACAGGGTCATGGCGGCGGTTCCTCCCGTTCTGTGTTGATTATTGTCTGTACCCGGCCTCGGACTGGCGCGGGTTTCTCCTCTCCCCGCGGGCGGGGAGAGGGCTGTGTCTCCGTTCAGGAGACGCAGCAAGCGGAGGCGTAGCCGGAGCGAGGGTGAGGGGGTGTTTCCGGGGGAGCCTCACCCGTCGAGACCCCCTCACCCTCGCCCTGCGGGCTTGCCGAACCCTCTGAACGAGGGTTCGGCCCTCTCCCCGCCCGCGGGGAGAGGAGAGAAACCCGTGCCTCTCGCGGGAGCCGGATGGCTCCCGCAGGTCCAGCGGCCCCTACTGCATCACCGGCATCGAGAACTGCGCGCCTTCCTTCACCCCCGACGGCCAGCGCTGGGTGACCGTCTTGGTCTTGGTGTAGAAGCGCACCGCGTCCGGCCCGTGCTGGTTGAGGTCGCCGAAGCCCGAGCGCTTCCAGCCGCCGAAGGTGTAGTAGGCCAGCGGCACCGGGATCGGCACGTTGATGCCGACCATGCCGACCTGGACCTTGGCGGCGAAGTCGCGGGCCGCGTCGCCGTCGCGCGTGAAGATCGCGACGCCGTTGCCGTATTCGTGCTCGTTGGGGAGCCGCAGGGCCTCCGCGTAGTCCTTGGCCCGCACCACCGACAGCACGGGCCCGAAGATCTCTTCCTTGTAGATCCGCATCTCCGGCGTCACGTGGTCGAACAGGCAGCCGCCCATGTAGAAGCCGTTCTCGTAGCCCTGCATCTTGAAGGCCCGGCCGTCGACCGCGAGCTTGGCGCCTTCCTGAACACCGATCTCCACGTAGTTGCGCACCCGCTCGAGCGCCGCCTTGGTGACGAGCGGGCCGTAATCGGCGCTCGGATCGGTGGACGGGCCGATCTTCAGGCTCTCGACCCGCGGGATCAGCTTGCTCATCAGGGCGTCGGCGGTCTTCTCGCCGACCGGCACCGCCACCGACACCGCCATGCAGCGCTCGCCGGCCGAGCCGAAGCCGGCGCCCATCAGGGCATCGACCGCCTGGTCCATGTCGGCGTCCGGCATGATGATCATGTGGTTCTTGGCGCCGCCGAAGCACTGGGCGCGCTTGCCCGTCGCGGTCGCCCGCGCATAGACGTACTGGGCGATGTCGGAGGAGCCGACGAAGCCGACCGCCTGGATGATGTCGTCGTCGAGGATCGCATCCACGGCTTCCTTGTCGCCGTTGACGACGTTGAGGATGCCGGCCGGCAGCCCCGCCTCGATCATCAGCTCGGCGAGCCGCATCGGCACGCCCGGATCGCGCTCCGAGGGCTTGAGAATGAAGGCGTTGCCGCAGGCGATGGCGGGCGCGAACTTCCACATCGGGATCATGGCGGGGAAGTTGAACGGCGTGATGCCGGCGACGACCCCGAGCGGCTGGCGCATCGAGTAGATGTCGATGCCGGGACCGGCGCCTTCCGTGTACTCGCCCTTCTGGAGGTGCGGGATGCCGCAGGCGAATTCCACCACCTCGACGCCGCGCTGGATGTCGCCCTTGGCGTCGGGGATGGTCTTGCCGTGCTCGCGGGCGAGCAGGTCGGCGAGGCTGTCCATCTCGCGGGCGACGAGGTCGAGGAAGCGCATCATCACGCGGGCGCGGCGCTGCGGGTTGGTGGCGGCCCACCCGATCTGCGCCTTGGCGGCGTTCTCGATCGCCGCGCGCATCTCGTCCCGGCTCGCCAGCGCCAGGCGCCCGATCACCTCGCCGGTCATCGGCTGGTAGATGTCGGAGAAGCGGCCCGAGCGGCCGGAAACGTGCTCGCCGCCGATGAAGTGCCCGACTTCGCGCGCCATGAGGGATCCTCCCTGGATCAGATGTCTTGGGGCCACCTTGCCCTGGCGATCCGCATAGCGGAAGGGGCGTGGGAGCGGAACGGGTGTGCGCGGATGCGGGAACCGGACGGGACGAGGGGCGACGTGTGGGACGATTACCGCTTCGTGCTGGCGGTGCACCGGGCCGGCACGGTCTCGGCGGCGGCGCGCCGGCTCGGGGTCGACCACGCGACGGTGATCCGGCGGATCGACCGGCTGGAGCGGCGCCTCTCCGAAAAGCTCTTCCATCGCCGGGCCTCGGGCTATACCGCGACGCAAGCCGGGCTAGCGCTGGTCGCCACCGCCGACGGGATCGAATCGGCGATCATCCACGGCGAGGCGGCGATCGGCCGGGCGGCCTCGCAACTGGTCGGCACGGTGCGGATCGGCGCGCCGGACGGCTTCGGCAGCGCCTTCCTGGCTCCCCGCCTGACCGGCCTGATCGAGCGCCACCCTCAGCTCGACATCGAGCTCGTGGCGACGGCCCGGCTGTTCAGCCTGTCGAAGCGCGAGGCCGACATCGCCATCGGGCTGAGCCTGCCGCCGGAGGGCCGCATCGTCGGGCGCAAGCTCACCGACTACGCGCTCAAGCTCTACGCCGCCCCGGCCTACCTCTCCCGGCACCCGCCGATCCGCGAGCGGCGCGACCTCGAGGGCCACCGCTTCGTCGGCTATATCGACGAGCTGCTCTACTCGCCGGAACTCGACTACCTGCAGCAGGTCGCCCCCGGGGCCGGGGCGCGGCTTCGCAGCGCGAACCTCAACGCCCAGCTCCAGGCGACGGTGGCGGGCCTCGGCCTGGCGGTGCTGCCCTGCTTCATGGCCTCCGGACGCCCGGACCTCGCCGGCGTGCTGCCGGATGCGGTGTCGCTCACCCGCAGCTTCTGGCTGATGATGCACGCCGACAGCCGCGACCTCGCCCGCATCCGGGCGGTGGCGGAGCACATCTACGCGGTGGTCGAGGCGGAGCGGGACCTGTTCGCGCCCACCTGAGACAACCCCGTCCGGCCGACGGCCCGTGCCAGGGCGACATCGACTGCCTCCAGACCGGCCGCGCGCTGGATGAAGGCGAGGCCGGCCCCGGCGCAGGCTTGGTTGAGGGCCTCGTCGTCATGCAGGGCGATCAGGTTCGCCGCAAAACTAGGGGGGTCCGCTGCGGTAAGCCGGTTCAGGGGATCGGGCAGGTCGAGTCCCTCCGCGGCCACCGGCGTGCACAGGCAAGGCAGGCCTGCGGCCAGGCTGTCGAGAACCTTGCCCTTGAGGCCGGCCCCGTAGGCGAGCGGTGCCGCGGTGAGGCGCACCCGATCGAAGATCTGGCCGAGATCGGCGACCGCCCCGACGATCTCGACCCCGGGCCGCGCGAGGCGGCGGACGGCCGGAGGCATATGGCTACCGGCGAGGAGGCAGGGGATGGTCGGATCACGGGCCCAGACCAGCGGCATCACCGCCTCGACCAGGCGCTGGGCCGCATCGACGTTCGGCGCGTGGCCGTAATGGCCTAGGAATGCGACGCCCCGCCGCTCGGAGAACGGCACGGCCCCCGGCCGGACCGGAACTTCCCAGGGAACCACGTGGACGCGCCCGGCCGGCACGTCGCGCCGCAGCAGATCCGCCTCCGCGGCCGAGTGGGTGACGACCGCATCGGCCCACAGCGCCGCATTCAGCTCGGCGGCGCGGGTGCGCCGGGCCAGGGCGTACAGGTCCTGGCGCTCCTCCACCAGCGCCTGTCGGGCCAAGCGCAGGTGATGCAGGTCGGCAACGGCGTAGACGAGGCGGGCCCTGGGCTGGTGGTGGCGGACCAGGCCGCCATACCGCGCGGCGTTGGCGAGGCGGTGGAGGTACACGACGTCGAAAGTGCCGGCGTGGCGGGACAGGATCTCCTCGACCGAGGCGTACCAGGGCCGGCCGAGGCCGACGATCCCCTCCCGCGCGAGGATGCCGTCATCCGGCTCCGAATCGGCCGCCGCGAAGCTTACGGCGTAGCCGAGGCGATGCAGGGCACGGGCATGGGACAGAATCGCGCTCGAGCCGGCATCCCGTTCGCGCCGCGGCACGTGATCGTCGATCACCAGGGCACGCGGCCCGAGCTCCGGCGTGGGCTCCTGCCCCGGCGGAGCCCGCCAGCGCGGCCGGCGCGCCGGCCCGCCGCCGATCCGCTCGGCGCGCCGCCGTAGCAGCTCCTCGGTCTCGCGCGCCAGGAAATCGAGACGCTCCTCCAGCGCATCGTCGTCGCACGGGGCGGACAGCAGGCGCGCCACCGCGTCGCGCGTTGCCTCGAACGCGGCCGCCGGCTCGAGCACCACCGGCGAGCCGGGCAGGTGGATACCGTCGCCCTCGCGCCGCACCGCGATCACATGGCGGGCGAGCGGCGACAGGCGCTCGCCGAAGGACAGGGTGAACCCGGCGCACCCGTCGCTGATGCCGGCCTCCTCCAGGTCGCAGCGATGCCGGTCGGCCAGCACCCGCGCGATGACCTCGTCCCCGACCGTGACCACCAGCCCGACCCGCCGTGCCGGCAATTCCGGATCCCAGGCCCAGCCAACGAGCCCGCTCCATTCGACGCGGTCGAGATGACCGCGCAGGGTCACGGCGCGCCTCTCCCGTCAGGCCGCATCGGCGGCCAGGACGAGCCGCCGGCGAGCCACCGGAGCGTCGTCCGCGGCCCGGCACACGGTGATGTCGTGCTCCCGCCCGTCACGGAACTCGGCCGGGAGCCGCAGGGCAAAGCCGTGGCAGCCCAACCCGATGCCCTCCGCCGCCACGTCGGCCCGGTGCCGGTCGGCCAGAATCTCGGCGACGATACGGCCGTCGATCCGCACCACGACGCAGACCGGTCCGATCGGATAGGCGGCATCGTGCGCCCAGCCGTGCAGCACGCCATCGGAGACGAGGTCGACGGCACCGCGCAGGACACCTCGCCCCGGCTCCGGCGACGCGAGGCCGGCCAGGACGGCGAGGCGTCCACGGATCGCCGCGAGGGCGTGGCCGCCTTCGATCCGCGGGGCGCAATACAGCGCCGCGACCGCCGGGGCCTCGGGATACAGGGCGGCGAATTCACGGGCATTGTGGAACATGGCGCGGCTGTCGTCGTCGACGAACGTCTCGGACGGCGCTCCCTCTGCCAGGATCACGTCGTGGCTGTCGAGCTCGACGTGGAGGTACTGCACCGCGTCGATGTGGCCTGCCTGGGTGATCGACGCCCCGTTGACCAGGTGCTTGGCCGGCACGAGCACCCCGTCGAGGAGCATCGCGTGCTGCGGCGAGATCCGCAGGTCGCGCCGCGGCAGCCCGCCGCCGAGGGCGCCCGCCGCGATCGTGATCGGCAGGACGTCCGGGTTGGCAGCGGCGAAGCGCCCCCCGTAGCTGCGTCGGCCGATCCACTTGATCGGTCGCAGTGAGCCGGAGGCGGTGACCAGCCGGTCGCCGATCGCCAGATCCTCGACCGCGGTCTCGCCCGCCGCGGTGGCGATGCGGGTCCCGGCGACGTAGCAGGCGACGTCGGCGACGAAGATGTCGACGTTGCTGCCGGTCTGCCCCGGGATGACGTTCGCGTCGATGCTGGCGAAAGCGATCCTCGTTCCATCCGGCGAGAAGCGAGGAGCGAAGGCGCCGCTGTCGGTCGGGTTCCGGCTCAGCGTCTCGGTGACGCGGGTGACCGAGCCCGTCGTCAGATCCTTGATGAAGATGTCGCTCGCGTTGTTGGTGTCGCCCGGCACGACGTCGGCCGCGTCGCTGGCGAAGGCGATCCGGGCACCGTCGGGCGAGAAGGCCGGATACTCGCTCCCGTAGTAGCTGATGAATTTACTGGATTGTTGAACGTTGCCCGGAAAAATCTCCCTGCTGTCAGGGCTGTCGACCTGCGCGTTGCCCGAGGTCGTCGAGACGCGCTGAATCGCGCCCGTGACGAGGTCCTTGACGAACACGTCGTCGTCCCGGTTGGTGTCGCCCTGAACGAGGTTGCCGGCGACGCTCGTGAACGCGAGCTTCGTCCCGTCGGGCGAGAAGACCGGCTGCCGGCTCGCGCCGTCGGCCTGTGTGCCGTCGGCTGCCGTCGAGACCCGCGTCAGGGCACCCGACCGAAGATCCTTCACGAAGATGTCGCGCACGCCGTTGTCGTCGCCGGGGACGAGGTTCGTGGCGTTACTCCAGAAGGCCGCCTTGGAACCGTCCGGCGAGAAGGCCAGGCCGGCGCTCGCGTCGTTCGCGGGCGCACCAGCCTGTGTCGTATCAAGCCTGGTCAGCGCCCCGGTCTGGAGGTTCTTCGCGTACAGGCTGTAGGAGTAGGTCGGATTGCCCCCGGTCGCCGTCGGCGTCGGATATTCGACGCGGCTGAACGCGATGCTGCGCGCATCGGGCGAGAACTGTTGCTGCGCATTGCTACCGGTGACGCCGTCCCGGTCGAGGCTGGCCGTGACGTTCGTGAGCGCGCCGGTACTGAGATCCTTGACCAGGATGTTGCTCGCGAACGGGGCGCCGGGCGACAGGGTCGTGCCGAAGTTTTCGAAAGCGACCTTCGTGCCGTCGGACGAGATCGTCGGCCCGCTGCTGCCGCCGCCGAAGCCGTCGCCGCGAGTGACCGCCTGTGCACCATTGGCCGCGGTCGAGACGCGCGACACCGTGTTCGAGGCGAGATCCTTGATGAAGATGTCGGTGATGCCGTTGGTGTCGTCCGGCACCAGGTTCGACGCGTCGCTCGCGAAGACGATCTTCGTCCCGTCCGGTGAGAACACGAACCCGGTGCTGCGTGCCGGCTGCGGCGCTCCTCCGGGAGACGTGGGCGGCGCGAATGCCTGCCGGCCATCGGCTGAGGTCGAAACGCGCGTGATCGCCATGAATAGGTCGCTCCAGCGGTCATGCGCTGTGTCCCAGGCGGATGACCATAACCCCACCGTGAAAGCATATCCTTTCGGGAGAATGAAGTCTGCGACGGTGCGCGCCGGTCGTCTGTTGCCGAACGGCCACGCCATCGCGTCCGAACACCAAACAATACGCCAAAATTTATTCGCACCTTCTTGACGCAACAATACGTATATCCATCCGACGCCGGCTAACGCTGCGCAATAAATGGGTCGAAACAAAAATTTTACGTTGCAGAAATAATCGGAATTGCGATGCCGTCCGTCGTCGCATTGCCGCCGCAGGCCATCGACAACCGGCCCCGCTGCATCGACTACTCACGAATGTGCGGCGAGACGTGCTTACGACCTCTCGCCAAGCGACCGCCCGTTACCGCGGCGTCGCGCCCGACACCGGACGGCACGGCCATGCGAAGGACGCGCGAGATCAGTCGACCGCACCGGGACATTCTCGGCCTGCGGAGCCCGTCGCTCTCGCAGGATCTCCCGGATGGCCCTCGAATCGACGAAAGCGGTCGACATGTGCTGCCTCGATTCCAGACGGTTCTCGCGCCCGATGCCCGTCGGGCCTACTCCCCCAGGATCGCCACCGCCCGGGTCCAGCCCGCCGAGGCACCCTTGATCTTCACCGGGAAGCACGCGACCGTGAAACCCGTCGCCGGCAGCGCCTCCAGGTTGGCGAGCTTCTCGATCTGGCAGTAGCCGGCCTCGCGTCCGGCCTTGTGGCCCTCCCAGATCAGGCTGGCGTCCCCGGTGGCGGCGTAGCGGCGGGCGGTGTGGGAGAAGGGGGCGTCCCAGCTCCAGGCGTCGGTGCCGACGACGCGCACGCCCTTCCCGGTCAGGTGCAGGGTCGCGGCCCGGCCCATGCCGCAGCCGGAATCGACGTAGTCGGCCTGCCCGAAACGGGCGCCGGCGCCCGTGTTCACCAGCACGATGTCGAAGGGCTTCAAAACGTGGCCGATGCGGGCGAGCTCGCGGTCGATCTCGTCGGGGGTCACGACGTGGCCGTCGGGCAGGTGGCGGAAATCGAGCTTCACGCCGGGCCGGTAGCACCAGTCGAGGGGCACCTCGTCGATGGTGATCGCCCGGGCGCCGCCATCCATGGTCGGGTGGTAGTGCCAGGGCGCGTCGAGATGGGTGCCGTTATGGGTGGTGAGCTGCACGCTCTCGACCGCCCAGCCCTGGCCGTCCGGCAGGTCCTCGGGCTCGAGGCCCGGAAACAGCCCGGCGACCATCGGGGCGGAGGTCGCGTGGTCCATGTAGGTCACGGTCGGGCGCTGGAACGGCGGGTCGGCCGGCACGTCGTTCTCGATCGCGATGGAGAGGTCGATCAGTCGGGGCATTCCGGCGGCTCCTGCGATGGTGTAGCGGCCTGCATCCTCCCGTCACACGGTCCTGGCAAGGGACCCGCCCGGCCACGAGAAGGACCCCGCATGACGCCGACGATCCGCCCCATCGAGGATGCCGACGTGCCGGCGGTGATCGCCCTGTGGCACGCGGCCGGCGTGGCGCGGCCCTGGAACGACCCGGCCACCGACATCGCCTTCGCCCGGCGGGGGCCGCACGGCACCGTCCTTGTGGCGGAGGTGGAGGGGTCGCTCGCCGCCACCGCGATGGCCGGCGAGGACGGGCACCGCGGCTGGCTCTACTACGTGGCGGTGGCGCCCGAGCACCAGGGCAGCGGGCTCGGGCGCGCCATGGTCGCGGCGGCGGAGGCGTGGCTCGCCGCGCGGGGCGTCTGGAAGGTGCAGCTCCTGGTGCGCCGGGAGAACGAGGGCGTGCTCGGATTCTACGACCACCTCGGCTACCGCGACACGAATGCCGTCTGCCTCCAGAAGGTGATCGCGACGGCGTGAGACCCGTCGCGCCCGGCTACTCCCCTCCCCCCTCCCGCCCCGGCCAGATCACCCAGTGCAGGTCCGGCGTCTCGGCGAAGAGCCGGCGGTGCTGGCTCACCGCGTAGTTGTCGGTCATGCCGGCGATGAAGTCGGCGACGCGGCGGGGGGTGCGGGGGTCGTCGGGACCGACGAGGCCCGCGCTCCATTCCTCGGGCATCCGGGTCGGGTCGCGGCGGAAGGTGGAGAAGAGATCCTCGACGATCGCGGCGGCCCGGCGGCGCACCGCCATCACGCCGGGATGGCGGTACATCCGGGCGAACAGGAAAGTCTTGATGTCCCGGTCGGCCGCCGCCATCGGCTCGGAGAAGGCGACCACCGGGGCGGCGGCGTGGCGGATCGCGGCGGCATCCGCCGGCTGCAGGGCGGCGAGGCGCCGCTCGGCCTCGGCGATGACGTCCTCGACGAAGCGGGTGATGACCCGGCGGGCGAGCTCGTGGACCACCCGCGAGCGCTCCAGGCCCGGATAGGTGGTGCGGATCTCGTCGAGGAGGCCGGCGAGGAACGGCACCTCGTTGAGGTCGTCGAGGCCGAACAGGTCGGCGCGCAATCCGTCGTCGAGGTCGTGGGCGTCGTACGCGATGTCGTCGGCGAGCGCCGCGACCTGGGCCTCGGGCCCCGCGAAGGTCGCGAGTTCGAGGTCGTTGAGGGCATTGTACTCGGTGATCGCCACCGGGATGCCGCCCTCGGCATAATGCGGCGTCGGCCGCCCGTCGCGGGTCAGGAGCGGGCCGTTGTGCTTGACGAGGCCTTCCAGGGTCTCCCAGGTCAGGTTGAGCCCGTCGAAGGTGGCGTAGCGGCGCTCGAGCCGGGTCACCAGCCGCAGGGCCTGGGCGTTGTGGTCGAAGCCGCCATGCTCGGCCATGCAGGCGTGCAGCGCATCCTCGCCGGTATGGCCGAAGCAGGTGTGGCCGAGGTCGTGGGCCAGCGCCAGCGCCTCGGCCAGGTCCTCGTCGAGGCCGAGCGCGCGGGCGAGCGCCCGGGCGATCTGGCTCACCTCCAGGGTGTGGGTCAGGCGGGTGCGGTAATGGTCGCCCTCGTGGTGGACGAAGACCTGCGTCTTGTGCTTGAGCCGCCGGAAGGCGGCCGAGTGGACGATCCGGTCGCGGTCGCGCTGGAAGTCGCTGCGGGTCGGCGAGGCGGGTTCCGCGATCAGCCGTCCGCGCGACGCGGCAGGGTCGCTGCCGTAGGGGGCCCGCCAGCGCTCGCCTGTCCGTCTCACGTTCGCTCCCCCTCGCGCCGTTCCGCGCCGCACCGGCGGCATCCCGTCCCACGCCTGCGCCGCGGTTGCGGCGCACGGCCCCACTTCTTATGTTGCCATCGCACGCCGGACCCCCACCCGAGAAGCCGTCGATGACCCCGATCACCCTGACGTCCCGCGCCGCCCGCCGCATCAACGAGATCATGGGCGCCGAGCCTCCGGGCTCGATGCTGCGCATCAGCGTGAATGGCGGCGGCTGCTCCGGGTTCCAGTACGCCTTCGACATCGCGAAGGACCGCACCGACGACGACCTCGCGGTGGAGCGCGACGGCGCGACCGTGCTGGTCGACCCGACCTCCCTGCCGTACATGGAGGGCGCGACGATCGACTTCGTCAACGACCTGATCGGCCAGTCGTTCAAGATCGAGAACCCGCAGGCCACCGCCTCCTGCGGCTGCGGCACCTCGTTCTCCCTGTAACCTCGCCTGCCATTCTTCCGGGACGTTCCGCCATGACCCGCTCACTGACAACGGGCGTGGCCCGGGCCGCGCTCGGTGTCGTCGCCTGCGCGACGCTGGCCGCCGCCCTGCCGGCGACCGTGCCGCTCCTCGCCACCCCGGCGCTCGCCCAGAATCCCGCGCCGAGCGCCGGACAGGCCGGAGCGGTCGCCCTCGACGAGGTGGTGCTGCCCCTCGGCCCCGTCACCCTCAAGGCGCCGAAGGTGGAGCTGCGCGGCACCGCGCTGTCGCGCGACGAGGCGCGGGCGATCCTGGATCCGGCCGGCCCCGCGCCGTGGCGCACGCGCCTCGACAAGCTCGACGCCCGCGAGATCGTGATTCCGGTCCTGCGGGTCGAGCAGCCGGCGGGCGGGCGGGTGCAGGTCGCGGTCTACCACGACGTCGTGGCCCGGGACGTGACGGCGGGCCGGATCGGCATCCTGGAGGCCGGCGGCGCCACCCTGACGGTCGAGGGTCCGGGGCCGGACGCGGCCGGCGCCTATGGCCGCCTGAGCATCCGCGAGCTCGACCTGCCGGGCCTCGCGCGCCTCCTCGCCGAGCCCGGCGGGCCCGACGCGGCACCGGTCCGGGTCTATGCCGGCGTCACCGCCGAGGACATCGCGCTCTCCGGCCCCGACGGAGCGGCGTTCCGCATCGCCCGCATCGACGCCCGCGACCTCACCGGCCGGCCGACGACGATCCCGTGGGGCGAGACCGCCCGGGCGCTCGCGGAGGGGGCCGGCCGCAAGGACGCGCCGGAACGCGCGCGCATGGCGGGCCTCGCCGCCGACCTGATGGACGGCGTGGCCATCGGCGGCCTCGAGATCAGCGGCATCACCCTGGCGGTGCCGGGCGGGCCGGCCGCTTCCCCGGGCGGCCCCGGGGCCAAGCCGATGCCGGTCCAGGCGAGCCTGGCGCGCCTGACCTATGCGCCGGACGGCGAGGCCAAGGTCGGCGAAGGCAAGGTCGGCGAAGGCAAGGCCGGTGAGGTCAAGGGCGAGGTCAAGGCCGGCCAGCCCGCGCTCGGCGAGATGCGGGTCGAGGGCCTGGCCGTCGAGGCGCCGGCCGGCCGCGTCGCGCTCAAGGGGCTGACCCTGTCGGGCCTGTCCCTCAAGCCGGTGCTGGACGGCCTGCGCCGCGCCGCGGCCGGGCCGCTCGATCCGGCCGAGCTGCGCCGCTACGCCCCGGCGCTGGCCCGCATCGCCGTCAACGACCTCGACGTCGATCTCCCGGCCCAAGCTCCGGGCGCGGACCCGCTCCAGGCCTCGGGCCCGCTGCGCTTCGCCCTGCGCAGCGGCAGCCTCGCGATGAGCGAGCCGCGCGACGGGGTGCCGACCGCCTCGCGCCTCACCGTGGACGGCCTCACCGGCGCGATCCCGCCCGGCACCACGGCGCCGCTCCTCGCCGACCTCGCCGGGCTCGGCTACGCCAGCCTCGATCTCTCGGGCATCGTGGATGCCCGCTGGGACGAGGCCGCCCGCGAGCTGACCCTGCGCGACGTGACGCTGACCGGCAAGGACATGGGTACCGCCCGGATCACCGGCACGATCGGCGGGATCGGCAAGGAGGTGTTCGATCCCGAGCCGATGGTCTCGTCCCTGGCGCTGCTCGGGGCCAGCGCCAAGTCCCTCGGGCTCACCCTGGAGAATGGCGGCCTGTTCCAGCGCTTCGTCGACCAGCAGGCCAAGGCCCAGAGCCTGAAGCCGGAGGAGCTGCAGCGCGAATACGGCACGGCCGCGATGCTGGGGATCCCGGCCGTGCTCGGCGGCTCGCCCTCCGCCAAGGCCCTCGGCCAGGCGGTGTCGCGCTTCGTGGTCAAGCCCGGCCGCCTCTCGGTCAGCGCCGCCGCCAAGGACCCGGCCGGCCTCGGGCTGATGGATTTCAGCACCGCCCCGAGCCCGGGCAAGATCTTCGACCGCCTGACCGTGACCGCGACGGCGGAGTGACGCTGCAAACGGGCGGGGCCGGGACGAGGTCTCCCCTCCCCCCGGCCCCGCCCGTTTGC
>NZ_JTHF01000181.1 GCF_001043895.1 Methylobacterium indicum | reverse complement strand
CCGGCGCGGGCTCGGGGGCGGGCGGCACCGGGATCGGGGCGGGCTCGCTCGGAGTCGGCGCGGGCGTGACGGCCGGAGACGGCTCCGGCGCGGGAGCGGGAACCGGCGCCGGGGCCCCGGTGGCGGGGGCGGCTCCGTCGAGCCGGCCGACCCCGGCCTGGGCCAGGGCCTCGCCCTTCACGGCGGCGGCCGCGTCGAGGCCGTAGGCGTAGGGCACGCTGTAGGAGGCCGTCGAGCGACCGTCCTGGGCGCTCGCCTCGCCCGCGCCGGTCTGGCTCCAGGTCACACCGCTCATCACGTTGCCGCGCAGGTCCCAGTAGCCCGGCGCCGTGCTGTCGAGGCTCACGATCGGGTCGCGGACGTTCTCGAACACGTTGTTCTCGATCAGCCCGACCGCCCCCATCCGCAGGTTGATGGCCGAGGCGCTGATATCCTTGAAGTAGTTGTCGTAGATGTGGACGTGGCCGTCGCGCACGCTCGGCGTGCGGGAGCCGAGATTCTCGAACACGTTGTGATCGTAGGTCACGAAGCGGGCGCCGGTATCATCGTCGGCATAGCCGACCAGCGACGCCTTGTGGTGATCGTGGATGTAGTTGTTCGAGACCGTGATGTACTCAGCGCCACGCTTGATGTCGAGCAGGCCGTCGTAATAATCCTTGTCCACCGCCATCGAGCTGTAGAGCTCGTTGTGGTCGATCATGATGTTGCGCGACGGCCCCTCGATCCCGATCGCGTCCTTCGGGCCGGTGGCGACGTTGTGGATCTTGAGGTTCTGGATGATGAGGTTCGACGAGCCGCCGCTGATGCGGATGCCGATGCCGTCGAACTCGGCGCCGGACCCGCCGCCGATCACCGAGATGTTGTTGCGGCCGGCGATCGAGATGGCGTCGACGCCGCTGTTGGCAGGCGTGATCTTGCCGTCGACCACGATGGTCAGGGGGCCGGACGTCGCCGAAACGCCGTCGATCGCCTTCTGGAGTTCGGCCCCGGTCGAGACGTGGACGGTGGGACCGCCGCTGCCGCCGGAGGTGCCGCCGTTCATCGCCGCGAAGCCGTGCGCGAGGTTCTGTGCCATGGAGAGACCTGTCTGAGGGGATGTGGCGCGTCCCGGGTGGAAGCCGGCCATCGGCGGCCGACCTCGCGGAACGCGAGCCGTGATCGTGGATGGGGTGGTGGTCGTCCGGGGGGAGCCCGCGCGGTCGCGCTCCCGCGGCACGGGCGCTCCGCCGGCGTGCCGGGTCGGCCCCGTTCGGGTTCCGGATCGGGTGAGACGAGGCCGGCCGGGGGCCGGATCCTAGCGGGACGCGGCCGGCCCCGGGGGCCGGCACCCGGTCAGCAGACGGGCCCCGGTACCGGAGGCGGACGGCCTGCCGGCGTCGCAAGGTCCTGGCTCCGACGATCCCGCCGGGACGGCACGCGTCCGCCGGTCGGGGATCGCCTCCCTTCTCGGTTGCTCACTTCGGGTTCGCCTTCGCGCAATCGCCCGCCGAACTGCGCAGCGTCGTGCAGTCGGGCGGACAGGAGGATCAAGCATTCGCGCCCGGTCCGGACGCCGAACAAGGTGATCCTACCGCAGTGAGGCAGAAATAAGAGTGAATAAATCCGGCGCACAGCCAAGATCGATTTACTGTCGCTTTCAAGCGACAGCAATCATGAACTGCCGCCGAGCTGGTCTATCTCGGCCAGGAGGTCGCGGGCGAGGCGCTCGATGCGGCGCAGGGCCTCTCGCTCCCTCTCGTCGCGGGGGCCGTCCTCGCCGCGCACGAACACCTCGCCGCCGATTCCCCCGAGGGCATTGCGGAGCGTGAAGCGGAACCGGCCGTGATGGCCGCGCTTGAGCACGAAATGCGCGGGGTCGCCCGCGCCCCGGGGCCGATGCGGCGACCGTTCGGTCACGGGCCTGCTCCCTTCCTGCCGCTGCGCCATCCCGCTCCACCCGCTCTCGTCGACCCGGCCCGCCTCGTCCTCGCCCGTGGGGCGGCTCGCGCCGCGTCAGCTCGCCCGCCGCTCGCCGAGATCGGCGAGGATCTTGTGGGCCGCCGGGCTGTGGGGATCGCGCCGCAGGGCCTCCTCGGCGGCGTCGCGGGCCGCGTCGTAGCTCTTCATCATCCGCAGGCAGCGCCCGAGCTTGATCCAGTGGGCGGCGACGTCGGACTGGACGGCGGTGAGCCGCCGCAGCAGGTCCGCGGCCTCGCCGAAGCGCCCGTCGGCGAGGCGGGCCTTGGAGAGCACCCGCAGGGCGTCGAAACGCTGCGGATCGAGGGCGAGGAGGCGGGTCGCCAGAACCTCCTGGCGGCCGGCATCGCCGAGCGCCACCGCCTGCCGGAGCTGCCCGGCGAGGTGCGCGCCGCCCCGGCGGACGAGGCGGGTGCAGACCGCGTCCTGCGGCTCGGCCGCCAGCACGATCCCGGCGAGCCGCAGGGCCTCGTCGACCTCGCCTCCGGCCTCCAGCGCCCGGGCGCGCTTGGCCAGGCGCCGGGCGAGGGAGGCGGTGGACGCGCGGGCCTTGGCGTTGCCCGGATCGGCGTCGAGGGCGCGGCGGAACCAGGCCAGGGCCTGCTCCTCGCGGCCGGCGAGCTCGGCGGCGCGGGCGCCGCGGGCCAGCGTGGACGAATCGGCGCCCCCGGCCCGGTCGACCTGGCGCCACAGATCGACGGCCCGGTCCCAGGCGCCGCGCTTCTCGGCGGCGGAGGCCGCCTCGCGCAGGGTGCGGATCTCGTCGGGATCGATCCGCAGGGCGCGCTCGTAGGCCTCGGCCGCGCCCGCGACGTCGCCGGCCTGGAGGGCGGACCGGGCCGGCGCCAGCCAGCGGCTCTTCAGCCGGGAGAGCGCCCGCGCCGCCTCCCGGTCGCCGGGGGCGAAGGCCAGCAGCGCCCGCAGGGCCTCGGCCCCGGTCTCCCATTCCTGCTGCGCCAGGGTGTGCTCCGCCGCCGCCCTGAGCTGGCGGCAGACGTCGTCCCGGTACGGCTCGGGCACGCCGCCCGGCGCGGCGCAGACCGTGCGGGCGATGCGGGCAAGGCCGTCGCCGCGCCCCGCCGCGATGATCCACTGCATCACCGCGAGCGCGGCCTCCGGCGTCGTCGCGGCCAGGGCCTCGGCCACCGCCGGCAGGGATTCCAGGCGGCCGAGCATGCGCAGGGCCTCGGCCTTCACCGCCAGCGCCACCGGGTCGCCGGGCTCGCGGGCGAGCACCGCCTCGGCGAGCGCCAGGCTGCCCTCCGGCTGCCGGGCGCGCAGGAGGCAGCGCGCCGCCTCGACCAGGGCCCAGCCCGCGGCCGGACGGCAGGCCGCCATGTCGCGCCAGGCCGAGGCCGCCTCCTCGAACCGCTTGAGCTTAGTCAGGGCCTTGGCGGCGACCGCGATGGCGGCGGAATCGGACGGGGCCGCGGCGCGGGCCTGGCCGGCGAAATCCAGGGCCGCGGCGGGATCGCCCCGGCGCATGGCGATCTGGGCCAGCACCGCCAGGCCCGCGCCGCCCGCGGGCTCGGCCGCGATCGCGGCCCGGGCGAGGGCGGCCGCGCCGGGCAGGTCCCCGACCTGGAGCAGGGCCGCGGCCCCGGCCCGCGTCGAGCCGGCGCTCGCCTCCGGCAGCGGGGGCGTGCGCGGCTGCGGCACCGGGGGCGCCGCGCGCGTCTCCGGCGCCGGTCCCGCCTCCGCGGCGCGACAGAGCGCCCACAGGAGGTCCTCGGTCAGCACCGCCTCGAATTCCGGCGTGTAGTGCGCCCGGCTCTCGCCGCCCTCGGCCATCGCGGCGGTGATTCCGAAGGCCAGGACCCTCAGGGTCGGGTCGTAGACCGGCAGCCCGTGCCGGACGCCGATCTCCTGCAGCCAGTCCGCGATCCGGGCGCGGCTCTCGATCTCGAGCCCGCGCGCGTCCGGGATGTTGCAGTGTGTCACGAACACCGTCGGCCGGGCGAGGCGCCCGGCGATCGCCAGGACGTCGCGCTCGAGATCCTGGCGCGTCGTCGCCAGGATGAAGGCCTCGGCGAGGACATGGCGGTCGAAGGGCGCGAGGGCGTGGTAGGCGGGCAGGCGGGCGAGCTCGGCCGCGCGGCCGTCGCGCTGCTCGGGCAAAGCCGCGGCGAGGAAGGTGCGCAGGACCTCCGGCGCGGTACGGAACCGCTCGGCGAAGTAGTTGAGCTGGAGCACCCACTCGCCGAGCACGACCGTCTTGAGCGAGGAGATCTCGACCAGGTAGGCGCCGGGCGCGCTCGCCGCGGCCCGCAGGTCGCGGGCGGGGAACGGCAGGGCACGGCTCCCGGCGAGGTAGGGCACGAGCCCGTCCGGCAGCTCCAGGCCGTCGCGGATGTCGAGGAGCTGGAGCACCTCCCGGGCGGTGTGGACGTAGCCGTAGACGTCGCCGTTGCAGAGCCGGGCCTGGCCGTTCTGCGTCGCGAGGCGCATCGGGTTGACGACCCGGCAGCTGCCGAGGGCAGTGACACTCAACGGCTCGATCATGGTGGAGGTCCCTCGGCGTTTCTTCTCGTGAAGGCTTCTCGTGGAGGTTTCTCGTGTCGGAGGCGTCCCGGGCCGACAGGCGGTACGGGCCCGCTCAGGCGGGAGGCCGGGCCGGGCACGGGAGCCGCGCCGCCTCGGTCCGGGCGAGGCCCGGGACCGTCACAGCCGCCACAGGACGATCCCCTCGGGCCGGGTGGCGCGGTCGAGGCCGGAGCGGACGTCGAGGACGAGGCCGGTGCCGTCGCGCAGGCAGCCCCGCACGAGGTCCCAGCCGGCCGAGAGATAGGCCTGGTGGGCGACCGCCAGGACGACCGCATCGGCCTCCCGCAGGCCGTCGAGGGGCTGGAGCGCGATACCGTATTCGTGCTCGGCCGCCGCCGGATCGGCGAGGGGATCGTGGACGCGCACCTCGCAGCCGTGCCGGCGCAGGGTCTCGACGAGGTCGGCGACCTTGGAATTGCGCAGGTCCGGGACGTTCTCCTTGAAGGTGAGGCCCAGCACCGTGACGCGCGGCCGCGCGATGCCGCGGGCGGCGAGGCGCTGGATGCATTCCCGGGCGACGTGCTCGGCCATCCGGTCGTTGATGCGCCGCCCGGCGAGGATCACCTCCGGGTGGTAGTCGCAGCGCTGCGCCCGGTGGGTCAGGTAGTAGGGATCGACCCCGATGCAGTGGCCGCCGACGAGCCCCGGCGTGAAGGGCAGGAAGTTCCACTTGGTGCGGGCGGCCTCCAGCACGTCGGCGGTGTCGATCGCCAGTCGGTGGCAGATGATGGCGAGCTCGTTCATCAGCGCGATGTTGAGGTCGCGCTGCGTGTTCTCGATCACCTTGGCGGCCTCGGCGACCCGGATCGAGGGGGCGCGGTGGACGCCCGCGCTCACCACCGAGCCGTAGACCTCCGCCACGACGTCGAGGGTGCGGGCGTCCTGCCCGGCCACCACCTTGGTGACCGCCTCGAAGGTGTGGACGACGTCGCCCGGATTGATCCGCTCGGGGCTGTAGCCGACCGTGAAATCGCGCCCGCAGACGAGGCCGGAGGCGGCCTCGAGCACCGGCACGCAATCCTCCTCGGTCGCGCCCGGATAGACCGTCGATTCGTAGACCACGATCGCGCCCGGACGGAGCGCGGCGCCGACGCAGGCCGAGGCGGCGAGGAGCGCCCCGAGATCCGGCCGGCAGGCCGCGTCGATCGGCGTCGGCACCGCGACGACGAAGAAATCGGCGCCCCGCAGGACCTCCGGCCGGGCGGTGAGGCGCAGGGGCGCCTCCCGCAGGGCGCGCCGGTCGACGGCGCCGCAGCGGTCGCGGCCCCGCCGCAATTCGGCGATCCGGCCGGCATCGATGTCGAAGCCGACCGTCGGGGCCCCGGAGGCCGCGAAGGCCACCGCCACCGGCAGTCCGACATAGCCGAGGCCGATCACCGCGATCCGGCGGCCATGGGCCGGCGCCCCCGCCCGGGCCCGGGCGGGGGCGAGGGTGGGGGCCGTCCCGTCGGACGGCCCGGCCTCGATGACAATGTCGTGCCGACCGTGGTCAAGCATCGACGCTCTCCCGGGCGGGAGCGGCGGGCGCGGGCGCCGCCGCGCGCCGGCGGCCGACGCCGAGATAGCGGAACCCGTACCGCGTCGCCTCCTCGGGCCCGTAGACGTTGCGCAGGTCGACCATGACCCGGGCGGCCATGAGGGCGCCCATCCGCTCGAGGTCGAGGGCCCGGAAGGCATTCCACTCGGTCACGATCACCACCGCGTGGGCGCCCTCCGCGCAGGCATAGGCGTCGGCGGCGTAGTCCACGTCGGCGAGGAGCGGACGGGCCTGCTCGATACCCTCCGGGTCGTAGGCCGTCACCGTGGCGCCGGCATCCTGGAGCCCGGTGATGATCGACAGGGACGGGGCGTCGCGCATGTCGTCGGTATTCGGCTTGAAGGTCAGGCCCAGCACCGCGATCCGCTTGCCCCGCACCGAACCGCCGCAGGCGGTGATCACCTTGCGGGCCATGGCGCGCTTCCTCTGGTCGTTGACCGCCACCACCGTCTCGACGAGCCGCACCGGGCTGCCCGCATCCTGGGCGGTCTTGACCAGCGCCAGCGTGTCCTTCGGGAAGCAGGAGCCGCCGTAGCCCGGGCCGGCATGCAGGAACTTGCGCCCGATGCGGTTGTCGAGGCCGATGCCGCGGGCGACCTCCTGCACGTCGGCGCCGACCTGCTCGCAGAGATCGGCGATCTCGTTGATGAAGGTGATCTTGGTGGCGAGGAACGCATTGCCGGCATACTTGGTCAGCTCGGCGGTGCGCCGGCCGGTGACCAGGATCGGCGCCTGGTTGAGGTAGAGCGGGCGATAGATCTCCCGCATCACCGCGTCGGCCCGCGGGTCGTCGAGGCCGATGACGATGCGGTCGGGCCGCTTGAAGTCCTCGATCGCCGCGCCCTCGCGCAGGAATTCGGGGTTCGACACGACGTCGACCTCGGCCTCCGGGTTGGCCTCGCGGATGATCCGCTCGACCTCGTCGCCGGTGCCGACCGGCACCGTCGACTTGGTCACCACCACGGTGTAGCCGGCGAGGTTGCGGGCGATGTCCCGGGCGGCCCCGAAGACGTAGGTCATGTCGGCGAAGCCGTCGCCGCGCCGCGACGGGGTGCCGACCGCGATGAACACCGCGTCGGCCTCCCGCACCGCCGGGCCGATCTCGGTGGTGAAGGTGAGCCGGCCCCAGCGGACGTTGCTCGCCACCAGGGCGTCGAGGCCGGGCTCGTAGATCGGGATCCGCCCCTCGTTCAGGGCCGCGATCTTGCGCGGGTCCTTGTCGACGCAGGTCACGTCGTGGCCGAAATCGGCGAAGCACGCCCCCGAGACGAGGCCGACATAGCCGGAACCGATGATCGCGATCTTCATGACGCACTCCTGATGCGGGTGGCATCCCCGCGGGTGGGGTCGGTTTCGCCGAACACGGCCAGCGTCTCGCGGATCATCCGCTCGATGCCGAAGCGCTGCTCGATGAAGACGGGGGCGCCGACGCGGGCGCGGTGGCGCAGGCTCTTGGCGCGCACGACCGAGACGAGGGCGGCCGCGAGGGTCTCGGGCGCGTCGTCCTTGACCAGCATCCCGGTGACGCCCTGGAGCAGGGCCTCGCCCGAGCCGCCGGCCTCGGTGGTGACCACCGGCACGCCGAGGGATTCGGCCTCCAGGAGGACGTTGGGCAATCCCTCGACCTCGGAGGCGAGGAGCAGGACGTCCATCGCCGCCATCCAGGGCTCGACCGGACTCTGGCGGCCGGCGAGCGTGATGCGCCCCGAGAGGCCGCGGGCGTCGATCGCCTCCTGCAGCTCGGCCCGCAGGGCGCCGTCGCCGACGATGACGCCGTGGACCCGCGAGTCGGCGCCCGCGATCCGCGCCACGACGTCGAGCCACAGATGCGGCCGCTTGGCCGGGGCGAGGCGGAAGACCCCGCCGATCAGGAGCGCGCCCTCGGGCAGGTTCAGGCGCGCCCGCACCGCCTCGCGGGCGCCGGCCGGGGCCCGGGCGCGGATGCTCGCGACGTCGACGCCGTTGCGCAGCACCCGGATGCGGCCGGGCTCGAAGCCGAGCCAGGCCTCGTAGTCCCGGGCGCCGGCCGCCGAGTTGGCGGTGAAGCGCACCTCCGGCCGCTCGGCCAGCGCCCGGTACATCGTGGCGAGATAGGCCCGGTAGCGGCGCCGGTCGCCCTCGCCGGCCACGACGTTGCGCATCGAGCAGACGATCGCCGGCACGCCCGCCAGCACCGCCGCGACGGCGCCGGTGGAGATGACCCCGTCCTGCCACAGGTGGACGCAGGACGGGCGGTGGCGGCGAAAGCTGTCGAAGAGCTTGAGGATGTCGCGGGAGAGATTGCGCGGGAACGAGCCGATCAGCCGCAGGGTCTCGCGCAGGGCCGGCTCCTCCGCCGCCAGGGTGCGGAACACCTGCGCCTCGTTGACGTGCGCGAGGTCCTCGATGGTCAGGAACTCGGTCTCGGCGAGGCTGCGCATCATCGAGCGGCCGCGGGCGGGGGTGAGGTCGAGGCCGACGAGGACGGTACGCCCGGTCCCGCCCCGGGCCCGGGACACCCCGGCCGCCGTGAGGGCGACCTGGCGCTCGGCCCCGCCGGCGCCGAGCGAGGAGGAGACCAGCATCACGGTGTCGGTCGGCGGCAGCAGCGGGCGGGGCGGCGGGCTCCCGAGCGCACGCAGAAAGAGGGCCCCGGGGAAGACCGGGAGCGCGCCGCCGGCCGGCGCGCCGACCGCGAAGGCCGCCGCGCAGCGGGCCGCCGCCCGCTGCAGGTCCGCCTCGGCGTCCGGCGCCTCCAGGGCGGCGGCGAGGTGCGTCCAGGCCTCCGCGTAGGCGCCGACCTCCATGAGCGCCTCGGCCAGGACGGGGCGGGTCCTGGTGCGCAGGATCGGGTGGGCGAGGGCCCGGCGGGCGACGCCGATCGCCTCCCGGGCATCGCCCCCGGCAAGCTCGATGCGGGCGAGCGCCAGCAGGCCCTCGCCGCCGCCGGCCCCGAAGACCCGGCGCGCCCTGGCGGTGAGCTCGGCGATGCGCTCGTCGCGCTCCAGGGCGCCGAGCGCCCTGAGGGCGCCCTCCCAATGCGCGAGATCGCCGGGATCGAGGGCGAGCGCCGCCTCGAAGGCGGCGGCGGCGCCGGCCCAGTCGTTGAACCGCTTCAGGGTGCGGCCGAGGAGCGCGTGATGGGCGGCCACGCCCGGCTCGGCCTCGACCAGGCGCCGGGCGAGGGCGGCGCTGTGCTCCTTCGACTCGCCGACCGCCTGGGCCAGGCGCAGCCGGGTCTTGACGGTCTGCGGCGAGGCGGCCTCCGGCCCGCGCACCCCGTCGAGGAGCGCGAGCGCCCGGGCCGGATCGCCGAGGCGCTCGTAGGCCCCGGCGAGGCGCAGCCGGGTGCCGTCGGCGTCGAGCCACCGCGCCTCGACCGTCGCCAGGGTCGCCAGTGCCGCGTCGGGATCGTGCGGTGCCTCGATCCGCGTGGCCCGCAGGACGAGGGCGGCGGCCGTCTCGCCGAAGCGGGCGACGTGGGCGGCGTAGGCCTCGGCCTCCTCGCCGGGCGCGGCCGCGGCGAGGCGAAGCTTGAGCAGGCGCTCGGCGGCACCGGCATCCCGGGGCGCCAGGGCGAGGTGGCGCTCGAGCAAAGCCGTCGCCTGAACGCGGTCGCCCCGCGCCTCGGCGGCCTTGGCCAGGCGACGATGGACCCCGTAGCGCCGCAGCGTCGCGGGTCCCGCCGAGGCCGCGACCTCGAGCCAGATCAGGCCGGCGCCGTGGCGGTCGCCGGCATTCTCCAGGGCCAGGGCACGTTCCGCCGCGGGGTCGAGTCGGGGAGTCGCGGCACCGGCGCGCGGAGCGGTCGAGGGGCCGGCACGGTCCTTGACGCCGGCGCGCCGGCGCCCGGGCGCGGCCGGGACCGGCGGGTGGTCGCGGGCCGGGATCATGCGGCGGCTCCCTGGGCGAGGAGCGCGTCGCCCGCGGGATCCCGGCCGGATTCGACCCGTAGCGCCGGGGCGGCGTCGATCACGCCGGCAAACCAGGTCTCCAGGCAGAGCAGGGTCCAGATCAAGGCTCCCCCCGCCTGCTTGCCGTCGAGATGGAGCGCGACCAGGCGATCGACCCAGGACATCCGGAAGAGGCCGCGGCCGCGGAAGGCAGTGCTTGCCACCGTGTCCTCCAAAAGCTCGCGCAGGCTCGTGCGCAGCCAGTGGTCGAGGCGGCCGGCGGCCGGCGGCATCGCCGCGGCGCGGGCCTCCGGGATGGCCGCCTGGAGGAGCCCCGGCCGGGTCCAGCTGCCGGTCCGTTGCTCGGTCGGCACGGACAGGCACCATTCCGCGAAGTCCCGCCCGAGGAACGGCGCGTCCAGGGCCGGCCCGTCGCGCAGGCGCGCGGCCTCGAGCCCGGCGAGCAGGCGCGGGGCCCCGTGGGTGAGGTCGAGCCGGGCGGCGAGGTCGCGGGCGCTGGACTCGTCCGCCCGCTCCAGCGAGGTGCCGAGGTCGTCGACAGGGGAGAACAGCAGCGAGCCGATCAGCGCCGGACCGCACAGGGCGAGGCGCTGGGCGTCGCTGGCGACGCCGACGATGTCGCCGTAGAGGTCGCGCACGAACGGCATCGTGGCGTGGAACCCCTGCCGGACCGCGGGCTGGATCCGCCCGTCCCGCCGGCGCTTCACCGCCGCCTCGAAGGCGGCGTAGCGCGGCCGGTCGAGGAACAGCTCAGGCCCTCCCGTCGCGACGAGACCGTACCCGGCCCGGTCCCGGGCCGCCGCCAGCAGGGCGTGGAGCCCGAGCAGGTCGGGATCGGCCACGAGTTCGCCGCCGAGCGGGATCGTGCTGAGGGCGTCGGCGGCGGCCGCCGCCGTCGGGGTGACCTCGCACCAATGCGGCACCCCGCGGGGCGCCGGGCCGAGGCCCAGCACGGCGATCCCGTCCCGCCCGGCCGCCCCTGCCGCCCGGGCGACGGCACCGGCCAGGGCCGCGGATGCGGCGTCCCCGGTGGCGAGCACCGCGACGGCGGGAGAATCCGCCACGGCCCGGGCGGCGATGTCCGCGAGGCGGGCGCGCAGCCGGATCGCCGCCTCGCCGGGCGCCGCCGGGCGCCGGCCCGGCCCCGGGGCGGGGAGCGACCAGTAGCGCTCGCAGCGGGGCGCGGCGCCGGGTCCGGCCCGGAGCCAGTGGCCGGGCGGCAGGCGCAGCACGCCCTTCAGGGGCGAGCGCTCGACCGGGCAGAAGCCGAAGGCGAGGTAGTGGGCGAGCACGTCGGCATCGGGGACGCGCCGCATCCCGGGCCAGGACAGGAGCGCGGCGAGGTCGGAGGCGAAGACGACGCGGTCGCGCAGGACCGCGTAGTGCAGCGGCTCGACGCCGAAGCGGTCGCGCCCGCACAGGAGGGTCCCGTCGGCGGCGTCGTGGATCGCGAAGGCGAAGCGGCCCTCCAGCCGGGCCGCGACCTCCGTGCCCCAGCGCCGATAGGCGAGCCGGAGGAGCCCGGCCTGGTCGGTCTCGTCGGGCCTCTCGCCGCGGTCGGCGAGCTCGTCGCGCAGCGCCCGGGCGTTGTCGATCCGCCCGGCCAGGACCACCCCCAGCGCCTCGCCGCCCGGCGCGGCGGGACCGGCCGGGATTTCTCCCAGCAGGAGCGCGCGGGCCTGGCGCAGGATGCCGGTGCCGCGTCCCCCGCGCGCCAGGCCCGACCGCACCCGCGCGGCGGCCCGCAGGTCGTCGCCGCACAGCGCACCGTCGCCCGTCATCAGGATTCCGGCGAGGCCAGGCATCGCGTGTCGTTCCTCGGCGAGACGAGAGGGAGGGCGGGAGGAGGGGAGGCGCGCCCGGGCAGAGGCGGCCGCGCCGTCCGGCGTCAGGCCGCGGCCTGGCGGTTGAGCATGTCGCTGAGGAGGCTCACCGTGGCGGCGTCGCCCGGCTCGATCTCGAGCGCCCGCAGGGCCGCGGGCACGCCCCGGTCGTAGAGCCGGATCGCCCGGCACGAGCGGGCGAGCTTCACCCAGTGGCGGGTGTCGTCGGGCTCGATCTCGGTCAGGCGCTGGAGCACCTCGATGCCGTCGCGGTGACGCTTCGCCGTCCGGTAGAGCCGCGAGAGCACCTTCAGGGCGTCGGGGCGGTTCGGCTCCAGCTCCAGCATCTTGCGGCAGATCTCCTCCTGGAGCGCCGCGTCCTCGGTCGCCACGGCCTCGCGCAGCCGGCGCGAATAGCTCGACATCACGCGCCGGAAGGTGCGCTGGCCGACCTCGCTCCCGGGCGAGACCTCGAGGACGATCGCGGCCTTGAAGGCGGCGACCTCAAGGTGCCCGGCGGCGAAATCCTCGCGCATCGCCCGCACCAGGCGGCGCAGGGCGGAGGTGAGGAGCCTCGCTCCCTGCTCGTCGCCCGCCGCGTCGAGCTCGTGGTAGATCCGCACCGCGAGGTCGTAGCGCTCGGCCCGCATCGCGGCGCGGCCGGCCCGCTTCTCGTAATCGGTCGTGTCGGGCGAGAGCCGGGCGAGCTGGGCCCAGCGCTGGCTCGCCCGCAGCCACTGCCCGGCCTTGTCGTGGGTGAGCGCCAGCTCGCGCAGGATGCGGACGTTGTCGCCCTGGATCGCCAGGGCGGCCTCGTAGGCCGCCACGGCACCCGGCACGTCGCCCTCGGCGGCGCGGGCGCGGGCGGCGGCGATGAGCGGGCTGAACAGCCGGCGCAGGCCTTGCGCGGCGCGGCCGCTGTCGGGATCGATCAGCAGGATCGCCTTCCAGGCGGCGGCCGCCGCCGGGGTGTCCTCCCGCTCGCTCGCCACCTTGCCGCGCTGCTCGAGGGTGCGGATCAGAGCCGCGCGCATCACCGCGTCGATATCGACCTCGCCGGTGTCCCGGGCGGTGGCGACGATGGCGGCGGCCTCCTCGGGGTAGCGGGCCGAGATCAGGGCGGGGATCGCCGCCATCGCGGCCTTCGGCTCGATCCCCGCGAGGTCGAGGGAGACCGCGGCCAGCTCGCGCATCCGGCGCAGCTTGAGCAGGGCGTCGGCCTTGATGACGAGGGCGCCGGCCTCCTGGGCGTCGCGGGCCAGCGCCTCGTCGGCGGCCGCGAGCGCCGCCTCGAAGTTGCGCGCCTTCATCTCGCAGCGCGCGGTCTCGATCAGCGGCAGCACCAGTTCCGGCCGGATCAGCGCGATGCGGCGCCAGATCGCGATCGCCTCGGGAAAGAACCTGCCGCGCATCATCGCCTTGGCCGAGACGAGGAGGATGCGCAGGTCGTCGGGCGAGCGCCGCACCAGGTCGGCGGCGATGCTGCAGGCCTCCTCGACCTTGCCCATCCGCAGGGCGCTCTTGACCAGCATCGCGCGGGGCTCCAGCGCCGCCGGGTCGAGCTCGACCGCCTCGCGGAACTCGGCCGTCGCCGCCGTGGTGTCGCCGCGGTGGAACGCGACGGTGCCGAGCAGGGTGTGCAGGCCCGCGTGCCGGCCGTCCTCGGCGGCGAGCCCGTGCAGGATCACCTCGGCCTCGTCGAGATCGCCGTCGGCGATGCGCTTCTTCGCCTCGTTGAGACCGGCCACGATCTGGGCCGGCGCCATCTGGGCCGGCACGGCGGACCCGGACGGAAACTGCCCGGCCGGGGCCTGGACCGGCGTGGAGGACAGGATGTCGAGCGTCACGCGGCCGGCGGCCGCCGCGCGGCCGAGGAGCGGGGCCAGTACCTCGTCGACCAGGATGCCGCCGAGGACCGGCTTGAACGACGCCTCGTAGTGGTTGAGGTCGCGGCCCGCCTCGGCGAGAGCCCGCGCCTGGCCATGCGCCGTCACGTGAGGGGTCGGGTCGAAATTCGGATAGCCGGCCTCTGCGCAGATCTCCTGCACCCAGCCGCACAGGCGGGCGCGGCTCTCGATCGGGTGCCCCTGCGCATCCGGCACGTTGATGTGGTTGACGAACACCACCGGGGTCGGCTGCAGCCGCGCGACGATCTCGGCCATCTCGGCCTCGAGCTCATCGCGGGTGGTGGTGCGCACATAGCCCTCGAGGAGGATGCGCCGCTCGAGGTCGTCGACCTGCGCGAAGCCGGGCAGCGCCGAGAGCCGCTGCAGGCGGAGGTCGGGGTCGCGCTCGCCCTTCAGCCGGAAGAAGGCGTCGATCAGCCCGGGCCGATCGCGAAAGTTCTTCTCCAGGTGATTGATCTGGAGCAGCCACTGGTCGAACACGATCTCCTTGGCCGAGGAGATCTCGACCACGAAGACGTCGGTGCGCGGCCGCGGGCTGCGCATGAGCACGCCGTCCTGCGACAGGAAACGGCCGAGCTCGGCCGGGATCTCGCGCCCGTCGAGGTAGTCGATCTGCTGCAACGCCTCGCGGGCGGTATGGATGAACCCGTAGATGTTGGTGGTGTTGCGCCGCAGATGGCGGATCTGCACGGCTGCTCCCAACGGCTCGGCCACGCGGCAGGTGCCGATCGTGGTGTAGACGACATCTTTCTGGGACAAAGCCGCACTCCTCAGATCCAGATCAAATCTAAATCAGTCGATGCCGATTTACGGATCCTTTACTGCCATCGAACGTATTTTTGAGGTCCGGTGCGATCAAACTGCCCATTATCAGTAGACGGGGGCAGGCGGGGCGGCGGACGGGGCCGAAAGGCGTAGCCGCGAGGCTGCCGAAAGGGGGAGGCCCCGTCGGCTGGGGGAGAGGCCGTGCCCGCACGGACGGGCGGAGCCGGAGGACGCCTCGGCTAGGCTGGCGGGTGCGAGCGCTCGCCAGACCTGAAAGGAACCCCGCGCGATGCCGGCCCCGATCTCCCACCGCCCGATCCCGTCGCTTCCGCTGGCCG
The DNA here is from genome assembly GCF_001043895.1 of Methylobacterium indicum. Taxonomy (GTDB): domain Bacteria; phylum Pseudomonadota; class Alphaproteobacteria; order Rhizobiales; family Beijerinckiaceae; genus Methylobacterium; species Methylobacterium indicum. Next base: position 4,414 of record NZ_JTHF01000181.1, on the reverse strand, counting down.
CTGCCGCGCTGCTCGGGCTCGCCGCGCCCTTCGCCGGCTTCCTCGCGTCCGACGCGCGGGCGGCCCAGTCGCCGGTCCCGCCCGACCGCTTCCTCGCGGCCGCCCGGGAGGCGGCCGACCGCGCCCCGCCGGCCTGCGCGGCCACGGCGCGGACGGGCGCCGACGGGCGCGTAACGGAGAGCCCCCTGCCGGCCATGATCCAGGGCGCCGCCGCCGGCACCACCGGTGGGCTCGGCCGGCGCCTCTACACGGTGACGCGCCTCGACGACGCCAAGGCCTCGCGCAGCCGGCCGAGCCCGGAGGGCACGCTGCGCTGGGCTGTCGAGGCGGCGCGCCAAGGCGGGGGCTGGATCGCCTTCGCGCCGGGCCTGACCGGAACCCTGCACCTCGAGGCCGGCCTGCACCTGCCCTCCGACACCACCCTCGACGGGGGCTGCGGCGGGATCACCCTCACGGCGGCGCCGCGCACGACGCAGCTGACGCTGACCGATGCGCGCAACGTCATCGTCAGCGGCCTGACCTTCACCAAGGACGCCTACGACGACAAGGCCGACAAGACCGGCGACGCCATCGCGCTCACCGACCAGTTCGACCAGGTCGCGATCCTGCACAACGCCTTTCACCGCTGCGGCGACGGCTGCGTCGACATCGTGCGCAAGGAGCGCTTCGCCTCCGGCGCCCGGGCGACCGTCGCGTTCAACCACTTCGCACAGCACAACAAGGTCATGCTGATCGGCACGCTGACCTGCTACAAGGACGCGGCGGCGGAGGGCTGCGCCGACCCGCTCGCGCATCTCGGCGACGTCATGGAGCCCCGGGTCCTCGTCACGGTCGCCGGCAACGTCTTTGCGGGCACGAGCCAGCGCCACCCCAAGGTGGTCTCGAACGCCGCCGTCCACTTGACCAACAACCTGTTCGCGCTGAGCCCGACCGCCTATTCCAACGGGGCCGACAGCGCCGTCTACGGCTCGGCCACCGGCACCGGCGGCGTGCTGGTCGCGGAGGGCAACATCTTCGTCAACCCGGACCGGGCCGGCCGGATCGGCGCCGGGCCGATCTCGGTGGTCCGCGCCTCGACCGGCGGCGGGCACGAGGCCGACGGGGTCGTGGCCGCGGGCGACAACGTCACGGTCGGCAACATCCGGGTGGTCGAGAACCGGCCCGAGATCGCCCGCGCGGTCCCGATCCAGGCCGGGGCGGTGCTGCGGGTCTCCGACAAGGGCCCCGAGGCCCTCGCCACCTGCCTCCTGCGGATCGCCGGGCCGCAGGGAGCGACGGCGGCATGGCCGCAGGCATGCCGGTGAGGGACGCCGCCGCGGGGTCTATCGCCCCGCCTCGTCGCCCAGGCCGGCGGCGATGTCGTGGAGGGCACGAAGGATCGCGTCCGGCGGGTAGGGCTTGGCGACGAACAGGCCGTTCCGGGGCAGGTCCTTCTCAGCCACCATGATGCGTCCCGACGTGACGATGATGGAGAGGGGAGGGCGGCGACCCTGCATGCCGTGGGCCAGCGTCAATCCGTCCATCGTGCCGGGCATCTCGATATCCGTGAACAGGACGCGGATCTCGGGATGGCGTTCGAGTTGCAGAAGCGCCTCGTCGGCATCGCGAGCCTCGTGGGTCGTGAAACCGGCTTCCTCGCACAGGTCGACCGCTTCCGCGCGGCCGAGGGCATCGTCCTCGACGATCAGGACGGCGAAATGCGAATGCCGGGAAGACTGCCCCATCACGGATCGCCCGCCTTCACGCGGCCCACCGGACGGGCATCCGGCTTCCCGACCAGCCTGAACGCGATTCCACCCGGGGCGAAGTCGATGCGGCCCTCCCCGTTGAAGTAGGATGCCACGATCCGCTCGATGAGTTTCGAGCCGAAGCCGCGTCGTTGCGGTGCCACGACGGCGGGGCCGCCGCGCTCGATCCAGTCGAACACGAAGGTGCCATGCTCGTTCGTCCAGCCGACGTCGACGGTGCCGCTGCCGTTCGAGAGGGCGCCGTACTTCGCCGCGTTGGTCGCGAGTTCGTGGATGGCCAGGGACAGGCCGAGCGCCTGCTGCGAGGTCAGCAGCATGTCCGGGCCGCACGAGCGGATGCGCCGGTCGGCCGTCTGGTGGGGGGCGATCGTGGCGGCGACGACCTCGCAGATGGTCGCTTCCTCGTAGTCCGACAGGGTCAGGATGTCCTGCGCCCGGGCCAGGGCCGTCAGGCGCTGCGAGATCGCGAGCCGTCCTTCCTCCATCGAGGTCGATTGCCGCAGCGTCTGCGTCGCGACGGCCTGGACCATGGAGAGCAGGTTCTTCATCCGATGCGCCATCTCGTGGGCGAGATCCCGGCGGCGGGTCTCCGCGGCGCGGGCCTCGACGAGGAGACGATCCCGCACGGCGAGGGACCGTCGCAGCTCCATCTGCGTCATCGCCTGGCGGGCGAGGAAGCGCAGCATGTCGATCTGCAGCGCAGTGAGCTGGCGCGGCTTGGTATCGAGCACGCACATCGTTCCGACGGACTGACCGTCGGGGGTCTTCAGCACCGCACCGGCATAGAATTGCAGGCCCGCCGTGCCATGGACGAGCGGGTTCCCGTCGAAGCGGGGATCGCGGCGGGCATCCGGGACGACGAGAACGTCCTCTTCGAGGATCGCGTGGCCGCAGAACGACGTGTCGAGCGGCGTTTCGCGCACCCCGAGCCCGACCTCGGCCAGGAAGAACTGCCGGCGGGTGTCGACGAGATTCACGACCGCCATCGGGGTCTCGCAGACCCGCGAGGCCATATGGGCGATGTCGTCGAAATCCTGCTCGCGCGGGGCGTCGAGCAGCCTGTAGGCATGAAGGGCCGCTGACCGCTCGGCTTCTCCGTCGCACGGAGGATCGATGGGAACCGACAAGGGCGTGGAGCGTCCGTTCGAGCAGGTGCGGCTGCGCCGCATCTCTATAGGTCAGCTCCCCGCGACACGCAAAGCATCGCAGATCAACACGTCATTTCATTTCGAAAGTGATTTTATCGAGGGCGTCTATGTTGCGCACGATAAAGAAGAGACCGTCGATCATGCTGCGACAACCATCGAACGACGGCGGTCCGGCAGCGTGGCGACTTCGACGGATCGGCCATTCCGCTTCCCTTCCGTCTCGGCACTCGGTGTAACGGGCGGCATCCGACGATCGTGCGGCGTGCGAGCGGGGTGTCGGCGCGCAGGTCGGGATCACGCCGTGAACGTCCGCACCGTCCGGGCCAGCATCGCCTCGACCGAGAACGTCTCCCGCGCCCACAGGCGGGCGGCCGTGCCCATCGCGGCGCGGCGGGCGGGGTCGGCGCGCAGGGAGGCGATCGCGCCGGCGACCGCCTCCGGGTCGAGGTCGGGGCCTCCGGGCAGCAGGAGGCCGGTCGTGGCGGGCCGGATCGTCTCGGCGGCGCCGCCGGCATCGGTGGTGATCACCGGCAGGCCCGCGCCCTGCGCCTCGACGAGGACGTTGGGCAGGCCCTCGACCAGGGAGAGGAGCAGGAAGGCGTCCATCTGCCGGAGCCAGAACCCGACCCGGTGCGAGCGGCCGACGAACAGAACCCGCTGGGCGATGCCGAGCTGGCGCGCCCGGGCCTGGCAGGCCTCCCGCAGCGGGCCGTCGCCGACGACCACGAAGCGCGCCCGGGGCGCGCGGCGCAGGAGCCGCGCGGCGGCCTCCAGCCACAGGAGCGGTCGCTTGTTCTCGTCGAGGCGCATGACCGTGCCGAGGGTGAAGTCGCTCTCGCCCGTCGCCGCCCGGAAGCGCGCGGCCAGGGCCTCGTCGTCCGGGGCGCCGTCCTCCGGCAGGGGATCGACGCCGTTGTAGATCACCCGGATGCGCCGCGCCGGCACGCCGAGCCAGTCCGCGTAGCGCCTCGCCGCGGCGTGGGAATTGGCGGTCAGCCGCACCCCGGGGGCGGCGAGCAGCGCGCGGTAGAGACCCTCGTATTCGGGCTTGAACCGCTCCGGCCGGTCGACCGGCGGCAGGCTGCGCACGTTGAGGACGATGCGCGGCACCCCCGCCAGCACGGCGGCGAGGCCGGCCGCGTAGACGCTGCCGTCCTGCCAGATCTGGACCACGTCGGGCCGGGCCGCCCGCAGCAGCCCGGACAGCCGCGTCGCCCCCTCGACCATCGGCTCGGGCAGGAAGCGCAGGGCTCCGTCGAGGCCGGCCAGTGCCGGCACCCCGGCGAGGGCGGCCTCGGGGGGAGCGAGGGCGAATTCGTGGATCGGCACGCCGGCGGCGCGCAGGTCGGGGGCGAAGAAGTCGCCGCCGGGCCGCGCCGAGAGGGAGCGGCAGACGACCTCGACCGGCCCGGCCACCGCGACGCCGCCGATCCGCGCCCCGCGCGCGAAGGCCCCCTGCAGCTCCCGGGCGGTGAGGGCGAATTGCCGCTCGGCGCCCCCCGCGCCGAGGGAGCCGGT
>NZ_JTHF01000180.1 GCF_001043895.1 Methylobacterium indicum | reverse complement strand
TCAACGGGACCGGCAACGAGCTCGCCAACCTCCTCGTCGGCAACGACGGCGACAACCGCCTCGACGGCGGAGCCGGGGACGACACCCTCGTCGGCGGCGCCGGCAAGGACACGTTCGCGTTCACGGCGGGCCAGGGCGGCCACGACCGGATCGACGACTTCCGCTTCGGCGAGGACATGCTGCTCCTCAAGGGCTACGCCCCCGCGCAGGTCACCCTGACCGACGGCGCGGCCGGCACCACGCTGCACATGCAGAACGAGACCGTCGACCTGCTCGGCGTCCACCTCGACGCCCTCGGCAAGGACTGGATCAAGTTCGCCTGACGAGGCGCGGTGCCGCCCGGCGGCCCACCGAGGCCGTCACCGCCACCGGACGGCGAGACCGTCGGGGCGACCTCTCGGTCGCCCCGACTTCCCTGCCCTCACCCGCGGGCCGAGACGGTCTCCGGTATGCGGCGGACGGTCTCGCGTCGAATGACGCTCTCGCGCAACGCCGCCGCGCCAGGCCCGGTCTCGACGCGGGCCGCCGCATGGCCCGCCTCGCACTCGCCGTTCGACATGTACGTGTCGAACGGCTTCAGCACGTCGCGAAACAGCCCACCGACGCCGAGGGCGTCCGTGATTTCATGGAGCAGCATGACGGTTGATCCGGATAAGGGGTGTGGGCCGTGGATCGCACGGGCCCGGTCTGCCCGGATGACGGGCGAGGGCTCGATCCGTTCCAGCGCTCACGGAAACGTTGCCTGCCGATGCTGCCGTCGCCGGTATCACCGCGGGCGCGCAAGCGCCGGGACCCGGCGGCGGTCGTCGCTCAGTCGCGGCAGGGTGTTCCTGTCGGCGCTCAGAGTCGGTCCGATGTCTCGACGTCGCGCCATGGCGACCCTGCAGCCTCGATGTCGGGCGCGACGGACCAGGACCTGACCTGAACGGCACAGCTTGCAAAGGGCGGGGCAATCCAACCCCGGGCGGCATGGGCCCGAAAGGCTGGAGCGGGTGAAGGGAATCGAACCCTCGTATTCAGCTTGGAAGGCTGCTGCTCTACCATTGAGCTACACCCGCGGCCGCCGCTGAGGTAGCACGGCGGATCCGGTTTGAGAAGCGCGGCGGCCAAGGGAATTCCGGCTCCCGACCGCGTCGCGCGCCCCTACTCCACCACCAGCTTGTAGGGCTGGCCGGCGCGCAGGGGGCCGCCCTTGTCGAGGCCGTTGAGGACCTGGAAGCGTTCGAGCGGGCGGTCGACCGCCGTCATGCGCTGGGCCAGGCTCTCGGCGGTGTCGCCGGGGGCGGCGGTGACGATCTGGATGCGCAGGGGCTTGAGGCTGCGCGCCTCGTCCGGCGTCACCAGGGCGATGCTGGACAGCCAGCGGCCGAAGGCCGGCTCCGGGTCGGTGGTGCCCTTGGCGGCCATGATCATCCGGAAGGTGTTGGTGCCGACCCGGATCGCCGCGAGGCGGAAGAACCACTCCTTCCCCTTCGAGACCGCGGTGACGGTCGGGAAACCGTTCACGATCCGGTTCTCGATGCTGCCGGTCTCGATCGCGTCGCTCCAGGTCGCCTTCAGCACCTCCTCGAGCCCCTGGCCGGCATTGGTCTCGACGGCGTCGAACAGGAGGCGGCGGGAGCCGTCCGGCGTGGTGCCGAGTACGGCGCGCGCGGTGTTGTCGAGCCCGAACCCGTCCGGCGCCTCGAAGGCGACGCCGAGGCGCGGGTGGATGAACCGGCGGCCGCGGATCAGGCCGTCGGCCGGGTTGTCGCCATAGGCGATGCCGTCGATCGCCGCGAGGTAGCGGTTGCGGTCGTCGGTGCCGAGGCCCGGGGCGCCGATGCGGCGGGCGGCCTGGGTCACCTGGGTGATGCGCTCGGGCGTGCTCGGATGGGTCGCCAGCATGTCGGGCTCGGCGTTGAGCCCGCCCCCGGCGCGGAGCGCCGTGGTGCGGTTGAGCGCGGTGAGGAAGCGGGCGGCGCCGAACGGGTCGTAGCCCGCGCGGGCGAGCGTGCGCACGCCGGTCTGGTCGGCCTCGAATTCCTGGCTCCGCGAGAAGCGCGCCAGCACGAACCGGGACTGGTCCTGCAGCAGGGCGCCGGTCGCCGGATCATTGAGCACGTCCGCCACGACCTTGCTGACGAGCTCGGAGCGCAGCGCCATCTCGGTCCGCGCGCTGGCATGGCGCAGGGTCACGTGGGCGATCTCGTGCGCCAGCACCGCGGCGAGCTCCGAGGTGTCGTCGGCGAGGGCCAGCAGGCCGCGGGTGACGTAGATCCGCCCCGTCGGCAGCGCGAAGGCGTTCACCACCGGCGAATCGAGCAGCGTCACCGCGTAGGTCTCGTCCGGGCGCTCGGTCGCCTTGACCAGGCGGTCGGTGACGTCGCTGACGAGGCGGAACGCCGAAGGCGCCCGGTACTCGCCGCCGAACGAGGCGACGAGCTTGGCGTGATCGGCATCGTTGGCCGGCCGGTCGCGCCCGGTGGTGCGCGGCGCCTCCGCCGGCACGACGGCCGCCACCGGCGCCAGCGCCCCGGTCTGGTCCGCGGTGCAGGCGGCGACGAGCAGGGCGAGCGCCGTCGCAGGTCCTGCGACCGCCGCCTGCCCGGCCGGGTTCGTTCGCGTGAAAAGCCACCCCATGGCGTCAGCGCCGCGGCGCCTGCTCCTCGTCCAGCATCTCGATCATCTCGGCCGCGCCGACATCCAGGGTCGGCCCGCGCCAGAGCTCGACGATGCCGCGAGCCCGCACGCGCCGCCCCCGAAGCGCAGCCACAGAGAAACCACGTTCGAGCATGGTCCGCCAAGTGCGTTTCGACACCGTGACCGTCGCACCCTCAGTCCCGAAAGGGGCGAAGTTGAGGTAGGTGCGCCGCGCGCGCTCGCCGACGTTGCGGACGCGGCCCTCCACGACCACAAATCGACCGGCCAAACCGGCGAGACGCGCGCCCTCCTCGGCCGGCACCGGCGGCGCCCCGGCCCAGAGGCCGCGGCCGGCGCGCCGCGCCGTCTCCTCGATCGCCAGGAGGCCCGGGCGGCACAGGCTGTCGCCCTCCCCGGCATCGACCGGCACGAGTCCCATCGCGACCAGCCCGCCCGCGAGGTCGACCGGCGAATCGTCACCGACGGCGTCCTGCGTCACGGCATCGAGGGTGATTCGGCCCCAGCGGTCGGCCTCCGGCGCCTCGCGGGTGGAGAGCGCCCGCCCGACGAGGCGCGACAGCCACGCCCGCGCCGCTTCGGCCGCCGCCGGGTCGTCGGGCCAGCGCACGCCGTCGAGGCGGGCCCGCCGGCCGGAGGCGAGGACGAGCTCGCCCCGGGCGGCGACCGATTCGAGCCGGTCCTGTCCGGAGACCCGCCCCCGGCAGGCCGGCGGCTCGCGCCCGCGCGGGGCCGCCGCCTGCGCGGCGCCGGCGAGGAGCAACAGGAGACCGGCCATCCCTCCCCGCATGATTCGACCGCCCGCTCCTGGTGGATGCCCGCCCCGTGGCGCGCGCGGCGAGGTTGGCGGAAGCCGGCCGGGATGGTAAGAGGCTCGCCGTGGGTCTCCGTAGCTCAGCTGGACAGAGCACAGGTTTCCTAGGTTCAAATTGGGCGTCGCGCCGGGAAACCGCGCGGCGGATCCGCTCAAAGTCGGGGAAAGCGTCGAGCCGCCTTGGCCTCACGCCGATCCCGAGCCAAGCCCGGACCGCCAGGCCGGGAAGGTGTAGAGACTAGACGGGCGGCACCTAAGGGCATGCAGGTGGACCTGCGGGCCTACGGTGAAGGGATAGTCCAGACCACGAACGCCTCGCGGCGGCGGCGAAAGCCGAAGTGGTATGAAACCTGGGGTCGCAGGTTCGAGCCCTGCCGGGGACGCCACATCCCGCCAAGCCGTCGTGCCGGCTGAGAGTCTGCTGAAATCGGTGCCTTGCGGGCTGCCGGTCCTGCTATCGGTTGGTGCAGACGGGCCATGGGCCTGTTGAACGACATCCTGCGAGACAGGCACGGCACCTGCTATTTCCGGCGGGTGATCCCGGCCGAGCTGTGTCCCTTCATGCCCGCCTCGTAGAGCGGGCAGGCCAGCCTTCGGATCAAGGACCCGGCTGCCGCCAACCGAACTCACGCCCGCCCCCTCCCCCGCTGCGTGGCAGACTTCGAGGACGCCGAGAAGATCAAGCGCGAGGGTCCGGCACGGCCCGGAATGAGGCAGTGGGCCGCTCTCTCCACGGTGGCGGAGATCGAAGTGGACTTCCTCTTCGGGTTCACGGGGCGGAACTGCTCGAAGGCACTCCGCGGCAAGTTTCAGGGCGGTATCCCATGCGACCTCGTCAACGTCCCCGCGTCTAGGAGAGGCTGCTTCCAAACGCTCGGGATAAGGTGCTTGCCTTGGTCAAGCTGCACGAGGATGAGACCTCGGCGGCCTTCAAGCTTTACAAGCCCGACGCCTAGCCCTCCCCCGGGCCTGCACTCACCACCAGCCTCCGTGCGCGTCGCTTATCCCGAAGGTCCCACCCGCAGCGATCTCTCCCCCTGCACCCCGGGCCCATCAGGTCTGCGCCGGCTCGGTGGCAGCTTGGTGCCCGCGGCTCCTTCGGGTGCAGGGCTGTCGTCTCTTCGCCCTAGCCCTCATGCCGCTTCCAAACCCTGGATCAGCAGTCCTAACTGTTAACCCGATAGAGGCGCTATACCTTGCCCATGAGTTTGGATTATGGTCAAGTTCGGGGTCAGGATAATCATAAATCATGCTTCCAAATAAAATAGATAATTTGCGTATCGATCTTGAAGAAATCGCGCCTGGAGAGTTTGTAATATTTGCGCATTTTCAGAATAGAAAGATTGCTAGTTTATATCTCAAAGGGGGTCGGCAATATGCTATCGACTGCCTAGAGCTGGCCAGACGGCGCATCTTGTTGACTGTCACCGGAGAGGATGTGGGTGATCTAGGCGAAAAGGTATCGCTGGAACTCGTACGCCTGAGTGCAAACGACTCATAGCTTGCAAGTAAGTTGGTATCGCCTCAATTCTCCCACCGCGCCAGGACCGCCTCTGCCTCCCGTCGGGTTCCCTTTATGCGATAGACCGTCTGCCTGCGATGAACCGTCTGCCGGCCGAGGTCGGTTGCGATGGCGACCTCCGAGACCCCGTACCCCTGGTCTACGCCCTTGCACGGCCTCGAACTGTTCCCGGGTGAAGCTGGGCTTCATCAGTGGCCTGCGCCTGGACCTGTGTCCCGGCTGCCATGACGCCGATCAGGCATCCCTCGTGGATTGCGGCACCGGGTCACACGATCTGTGTACGGAGTCGAGTCCGCAGAGCATTGCTTCATAAGCAAGATTTCAGCCGGACGTCGCTCCCTGGCGGAAAACCACGCATCGCCAAGTCGTTGTTCGGGGTGACATCCTGCCGAGAACCGGCGGGCTGGCACCCTCCGGTCGTGCGTCGGTGGCTGCCTTCGCATCGTGCTTGAAGAGCGAATCGCAGCGCGGCAGGTACCGCACCTGCCATTTTGGTCCCGCCTTCCAGCTGATGCAGGTCCCTGGATGCCTCTCATGGCGCGGGCCAGGCGCTCAAATGCAAGACCTGAGGACGGGGAGTTCTGACGGCCGCCCCGCGATCTCACGCCGCCGGTGCGCAGCCGCGAGCGGGAGGCGCGACAGATGTGCCGTGCTCGATGTGCCTCACCTGCGTCCCGTGCGGGACGGCCGGTATCGCTTGGCTCGCATTGGCCATGTCCGGTCGTCCGGCTTGGGCTCCCTGCCGGTAAACCAAGTTTTCGCATGCAAACGTCTTTTTTAATTGTCCACAGCCAAAGCTCGTGTTTTGCAGGATCTAAGTTCGCGTAAATAGCCGACAATAGATCATAAAATTACTTATCTGGCATTTGGTTGTGCAATAAAACAGATTATTACACAAGAGGACGGCAGTGGGATATTTATAATATAAAATAAAAAAATTGATTATCAATTTCATTTTTGGATAATATACTTTCAGATTTCGCGCAGAGGAACTTAGAGCGCGGGGTGTCGAGTCCGAGTCGGTGGCGGCCGCGGCATAGCCGAGCGTTCTGTCATACGTTGCGTGCGGGGTCTCGGCGTGAGTTGTGGCCGCGATGGCCGCACCTGTGGTGCTGCCGCTCGTGGTTCCGGCTGCATCGGTCGTCGGCGCGCAGGCTCTGAAGGGCGCCGTCGTCCCTGCGCTCCTGGCGTGGCTCAGGGCCGGCGATCGGCATTTTGAACTCTACCGGGTGTGGGCGGCAGGCGGACAAAGCAGGCTGCCCCGCTCATCACGAGGCACCGGCCATCGACCTGACGACCGGCCCCTCACTCCTCGCCGAAATCGTCCTCCCCCTCGTTCCCCAATCCGTCCAGCACGTCCAGGCAGCCCTGTAGGATGTAGGCGGCCGCCAGCTTGTCGACGAGCGCGCCGCGGCGCGCCCGGGAGGCGTCGGCCTCCAGCAGGGTGCGGGTGACGGCGGCGGTCGACAGGCGCTCGTCCCAAAAGAGCACCGGCAGGGGCAGGATCGGCTTCAGGTTGCGCACGAAGGCGCGGGTCGATTGCACCCGGGGTCCCTCGCTGCCGTCCATGTTGAGAGGTAGGCCGATCACCAGCCCGCCGACGGCGTGCTTCGTGGCGATGGCCGCGAGCGCGGCGGCGTCGGGGGTGAACTTGACCCGCTTGATCGTCTCCAGCGGCGAGGCGATCCGGCGCTGCACGTCCGAGAGGGCGAGCCCGATGGTCTTGGTGCCAAGGTCGAGCCCGAGCAGGCGGGCGCCGCCGCGGGATTCGGCCGCGAAGGCTTCGATCGTCTCCCGGTTCACGGACGGCCTCCGCGCCTTAGGTAAGGGGTGCCGGCCCCGCCCCGATGCAGCGCCCGGGCGGTCGGCCGCCGATTCCCGTTCCGACAACATTTTTGCCCGGAGCTCGTCCGATGCGCATCACCTGGTTCGGCCATTCCGCCTTCCGCCTCGATTTCGGGTCCGCCCACGTGTTGATCGATCCGTTCTTCACCGGCAACCCGGCCTTCGAGGGCGACCGCAAGGCGGCGACCGAGGGCGCGACCCACATCCTGGTCACCCACGGCCACGGCGACCATGTCGGCGACACGGTCGAGATCGCCGCCGAGACCGGCGCCAAGGTCGTCACCAACTACGACCTGTGCATGTGGCTCGGCTCGAAGGGGGTCAAGCAGCTCGAGCCGATGAACACCGGCGGCACCGTCGATGTCGGCGGTTTCCGGGTCAGCCTGGTGCGGGCCGACCACTCGGCCGGGATGAGCGAGGCCGGGGTCACGGTGCCGCTCGGGCTGCCCAACGGCGTGATCGTGCGGGCCGAGGGCGAGCCGACCGTCTACCACATGGGCGACACCGACATCTTCGGCGACATGGCGCTGATCCAGGAGATCTACCGCCCCGACGTGCTGATGGTCCCGGTCGGCGACCGGTTCACCATGGGGGCCGACACGGCGGCGCTCGCGGTCAAGCGCTTCTTCCAGCCGAAGGCGGTTTTCCCCTGCCATTACGGCTCCTTCCCGATCGTCGATCAGAGCGCCGACCGGTTCGTCGCCGCCCTCGACGGCAGCGGCGTGCAGGTGGTCGTGCCCCACAAGGGCACCGCCGTCACGGTGCAGTAAGCCGCGTCCGCGGCCGCCCTCCCCCGGGGGCGGCCGGCCCCGATGCGGCGGGCGCCGTTAAGGTTAACGAAAGGTTGACGTGGCGGGACCGGACCGGTTGAGATTAACAAACCGTTAATCCGCCGTGTCCCCGCTTCGAGGTCGCCTTGGCCGCCGTCATCCTCCCCTTCGCGCTCTCCTCCGGTCCTCGTCCCGCGCAGGAGGCCGTCCCGCCGGCACGGGGCGCGATGACCCTCGATCTCGACGGGACGGTGAGCCCGCTGCGGGGCCCCCTGCCGGCGGCCAACGGGCGCTTCGGCGACGAGCCCGCCCAAGCCCGCCGGGTGCCCGCGGAGGCGATCCTCGCCATCGGCCGTCGCATCCGCCGGGCCGCCCCCACGCAGGCGACGGCGCCGGCCGTGGCGGCCGCCCGCTCCGGCATGCCGCGCAAGCACAAGCTGATGCTGCTCACCGCCGCCGCGATCCTGTATACCGGCAGCATGGAGGCGCGCCGGCACTTCAAGCCGCGGGCGGTGCTGATCGAGGTCCCGTCGACCCGGGCGCATGCCATCGCGGCCCTGCCGCTGCGGATGCCGGCCGCCTGAGGCCGGGTGCGCCCGTTGCGGCGGCGCGAAGCCCGGTGCTATAGCGCCGGGCGACCGGGACCCGTGCCCGGATAACGGAATTTCCCCCGAACGGAGTGCCCATGTCGGTCGACGCCAAGACGGTCCGGCGCATCGCGCACCTGGCGCGGATCGCGGTCACCGACGAGGAGGTGGCCCCGCTCCAGGACGAGCTCAATGCCATCCTGTCCTTCGTCGAGCAGCTCGACGCGGTCGACGTGTCGGGCGTCGAGCCGATGACCTCGGTGACCCCGATGGCGATGAAGAGCCGCGAGGACGTGATCACCGATGGCGGCCACGCCCGCGAGATCGTCTTCAACGCGCCTTTGACCGAGGACAACTACTTCGTGGTGCCGAAGGTCGTCGAGTAACCCTCGGGCGTCCCCGCGAGATTCAGGCATCCAGGCGGCCCGCACGGGCCCGCGACAGGACGAAACGATCGTGACCACCAAGCCGGCAGAGCTGACCGACCTCACCCTGGCGCAGGCCCGCGACGGCCTGCGGGCGAAGGAGTTCTCCGCCCGCGAGCTGGCCCAGGCCCATATCGACGCGATCGAGAAGGCGCGCGTGCTGAACGCCTACCTGCTCGAGACCCCCGACCGGGCGCTCGCCATGGCCGACGTCGCCGACCAGAAGCTCGCCGCCGGCGAGGCCCGGCCCCTCGAGGGCCTGCCGCTCGGCATCAAGGACCTCTTCTGCACCCACGGGGTCACCACCACGGCGGCCTCGAAGATCCTCGAGGGCTTCCAGCCGCACTACGAATCCACCGTCACCCACAACCTGTGGCGCGACGGCGCGGTGATGCTCGGCAAGCTCAACCTCGACGAGTTCGCCATGGGCTCGTCGAACGAGACCAGCGCCTACGGCCCGGTGATCTCGCCCTGGCGGCGCAAGGGCCCCGACGGAACGGGTGACGAGACCAAGCTGGTGCCCGGCGGCTCGTCCGGCGGCTCGGCGGCGGCCGTCGCCGCCCGCCTCTGCCTGGGCGCCACCGCGACGGATACCGGCGGGTCGATCCGCCAGCCGGCGGCCTTCACCGGCACGGTCGGCATCAAGCCGACCTACGGCCGCTGCTCGCGCTGGGGCACCGTCGCCTTCGCGTCGTCCCTCGACCAGGCCGGGCCGATCGCCCGCACGGTGCGCGACACCGCGATCCTGCTCTCCTCGATGTCCGGCCACGACGACAAGGACACCACGTCCGTCAACCTGCCCGTGCCCGATTTCGAGGCGGCGGTGAATCGCGGCGTCAAGGGTCTGACCATCGGCATCCCGAAGGAGTACCGGGTCGAGGGCATGCCGGCCGAGATCGAGCGGCTGTGGCAGCAGGGCGCCGACTGGCTGCGCGCGGCCGGCGCCAAGGTGGTCGAGGTCTCGCTGCCGCACACCCAGTATGCGCTTCCGGCCTACTACATCGTGGCGCCGGCCGAGGCCTCGTCGAACCTCGCCCGCTACGACGGCGTCCGCTACGGGTTGCGCGTCCCGGGCAAGGACATCGCCGGGATGTACGAGGCGACCCGCGCCGCCGGCTTCGGCCGCGAGGTCAAGCGCCGGATCATGATCGGCACCTACGTGCTCTCGGCCGGCTACTACGACGCCTATTACGTCCGTGCCCAGAAGATCCGCTCGCTGATCAAGCGCGACTTCGAACAGGTCTACGCCTCGGGCGTCGACGCGATCCTCACCCCCACCACCCCGTCCTCCGCCTTCGGCTTCGGCGAGAAGGCCAAGGCCGATCCGGTCGAGATGTACCTCCTCGACGTGTTCACCGTGACGGTGAACATGGCCGGCCTGCCGGGCCTCGCGGTGCCGGCGGGCCTCGACGCGCAAGGCCTGCCCCTCGGCCTCCAGCTCATCGGCCGTCCCTTCGACGAGGAGACGCTGTTCGCCGCCGGTCAGGTGATCGAGGAGGCGGCGGGCCGCATCGCCCTGCCGCAGGCGTGGTGGGCGTGAACCACCCCACCGTCCCCTATTACCCGCCCGCCGTCTGGATCATGGCGGCGTTCGATCCGGTGCTGATCGGGCTCGCGCTCTATCTCGGCTGGAAGGCGGACCAGTTCGGCAAGGTCGTGCTCGTCGCGATCATCGCGCTGGTCGCCTCCGTGCTGGTGTCGTGGGTGCTGACCGGGATCGGCGTGCCGTGGCCGGCGCCGATCGGGCGCGAACTCCCGACCTTCTTTCCCGTCCGCACCGGCGCGGCGCTGATCTACGCGATCATCGGCTACTCCGCCCGGCGGGTGATCGCGCCGCGCGCTTGACGCGCTTGACCGGCCGGCACCACCCTTCCTACTAGGCGCGACCTACCCCTCTCCCGTGTGGGAGAGGGGCAGGGGTGAGGGTGACACGCTTCAGTGTAAATCGCCGAGCGTGGTGCTGGCAGCGGAACGGTTGGAGCTTGTCTCGGAACCGTCGCACCCTCACCCCCTGCCCCTCTCCCACGCGGGAGAGGGGGGAATCGCTTGAGAGACCTGACGCTCATGAACGCTCCCGTGAACCCCAAGAAGCTGATCAAGGGCGCGCTGGGCGACTGGGAGGTGGTGATCGGCATGGAGATCCATGCTCAGGTCACCAGCCGCTCGAAGCTGTTTTCCGGCGCGCCGACCGCCTTCGGGGCCGAGCCGAACGACAACGTCTCGCTGGTCGACGCCGCGATGCCCGGCATGCTGCCGGTGATCAACCGCGAATGCGTCGCGCAGGCCGTGCGCACGGGTCTGGGCCTCAAGGCGCAGATCAACCACCGTTCGGTGTTCGACCGGAAGAACTACTTCTACCCGGACCTGCCCCAGGGCTACCAGATCAGCCAGTACAAGAGCCCGATCGTCGGCGAGGGCGAGGTTCTGGTCGATCTGCCCGACGGCGAGAGCATCACGGTCGGGATCGAGCGCCTGCACCTCGAGCAGGATGCCGGCAAGTCGCTGCACGACCAGTCCCCCACCATGAGCTTCGTCGACCTCAACCGGTCGGGCGTGGCGCTGATGGAGATCGTCTCGAAGCCGGACCTGCGCTCGTCGGAGGAGGCCAAGGCCTACGTGACGAAGCTGCGCACCATCCTGCGCTACCTCGGCACCTGCGACGGCGACATGGAGAAGGGCAACCTGCGTGCCGACGTGAACGTCTCGGTGCGCAAGCCCGGCGAGCCCTTCGGCACCCGCTGCGAGATCAAGAACGTCAACTCGATCCGCTTCATCGGCCAGGCGATCGAGGTTGAGGCGCGGCGCCAGATCGCCATCATCGAGGATGGCGGCACGATCGACCAGGAAACCCGCCTGTTCGACCCGAACAAGGGCGAGACGCGGTCGATGCGCTCGAAGGAAGAGGCGCACGATTATCGCTACTTCCCCGATCCGGACCTGCTGCCGCTCGAATTCGACCAGGCCTTCGTGGACGGGCTCGCCGCCGGTCTGCCGGAGCTGCCCGACGCCAAGAAGGCCCGCTTCATCGACGCTTACGGCCTGTCGCCCTACGACGCGACGGTGCTTGTGGCCGAGCGCGCCTCCGCCGACTATTTCGAGGCGGTGGCCAAGGGCCGCGACGGCAAGATCGCGGCGAACTGGGTCATCAACGAGCTGTTCGGCCGCCTGAACAAGGAAGGCAAGTCGATCGAGGACAGCCCGGTCTCGGCCGACCAGCTCGGCGCGATCGTCGATCTCATCGGCGACAACACCATCTCGGGCAAGATCGCCAAGGACGTGTTCGAGATCGTCTGGAGCGAGGGCGGCGAGCCGCGCCAGATTGTCGAGAGCCGGGGCCTGCGCCAGGTCACCGATACCGGCGCGATCGAGGCGGCGATCGACCAGATCATCGCGGCCAACCCCGACAAGGTCGAGCAGGCCAAGGCCAAGCCCACCCTGCTCGGCTGGTTCGTCGGCCAGACCATGAAGGCCACCGGCGGCAAGGCCAACCCGGCGGCGGTGAACGCGCTGCTGAAGGCGAAGCTCGGGATCGAGTAGCAAAACCTCGACGGTTCCCGCTTGAACCCTCCCCCCCTCTGCGGGGGAGGGTGGCGAGCGGATGCGAGCGCAGCGGGACGAAGTCCCGCCGAGAGGGGCAGCGCGACGCTGATCCAGCGAGAGCTCTTCAGAACGGTTCAGTCAATTCTGGAGGCGGTGTCCCCTCTCCCGCCCCGCGCACGAGTGCTTCGCACTCGCCGCGGGGCACCCTCCCCCGC
>NZ_JTHF01000018.1 GCF_001043895.1 Methylobacterium indicum | reverse complement strand
CGGTTCTGGATCCCGGGTTCCGCTTCGCGGCCCCAGGATGACGAGGTGAGGTCCTGGCCAACGGGAGCGGGCCATCGAACAGGCTGTGACAGCAACGAAGGGCGTCCCGCCGCGCCGCATCATCGGCTCTGCGAGTGCAGGGTGACGAAGCGCATCGGGCAGCGTATACAACCCCGGCGGTGCCGGGCAGCCGCGACCCGAGCCAACGCTCCCGCCCCCGAACCTGTTCCTGCCAATGCCGTTCTCCGTTCTCGATCTCGTCGTGCTGGGCGTCGTCGTCATCTCCGCGCTGCTCGCGGCGGTGCGGGGCTTCACCCGCGAGGTTCTGGCGATCGTGGCCTGGGTCGCGGCGGCGGGCCTCGCCTGGACCCTGCACCCGCTCCTGCTGCCGACCGTGAAGCAGCACGTCTCCAGCGACACCGTCTCGCTGGTGGTGTCGATCGCCGCGATCTTCCTCGTCACCCTGCTGGTGGTCTCGGTGATCACCGTGAAGATCTCGGACCTGATCCTCGATTCGCGCATCGGCGCGGTCGACCGCAGCCTCGGCCTCGCCTTCGGGGCGGGACGCGGCTTCCTGATCTGCGTCATCGGCTGGGTGTTCCTGGCCTGGCTCGTCCAGGGCAAGGTGCCGGACTGGGCCCAGCAGGCCCGCAGCCGCGAGATCCTGGAAAACAGCGGCCAGAAGCTGGTGGCGATGCTGCCGGACAATCCGGAAGGCCTGCTCAAGCAGTTCCGCAAGCCCAAGCCCGAGGTCGATCCCGGCACCGACGCGCCGGCGGAGGCCGACGCCCCGCCCCAGCGGCGCACCGATGCGAGCCCGCGGCGCTGAGACCGCACACGAAGGACACACCCCGCCAAGGACGCCCGACCGGCGTCCTTTGCATGTGAGGTAAGCCCCGCAACGCACCTTTGACGCCTTGGTTCCGCCGAAGGCAGCGATTACATAGCCGGCGGCGAGGCAAACGATCGGACGCAACGCATCGGATGCGGGCGGTCCGGTTCCTGCTTCGCTCGAGGCGAATCAGGCCCGCGCGGCGACCGTCACGGGACGCGCGGGGTCGGCGAGGCGAGGCCGTGCGGTGACCGGCCACCAGGGGCTTCTCATCATGTCAGCACGCAGCGAAACCTTCCGGGGCGCCCCCGGGACGAGCGAGGCGTTCGGCGGCGATCTCGACCTCGACGGCGACACCCTGCGCGAGGAATGCGGCGTCTTCGGCATCTACGGCCATCCGGATGCCTCGGCGATCGTGGCGCTCGGCCTGCACGCCCTGCAGCATCGCGGCCAGGAGGCGGCCGGCATCGTGTCGTTCGACGGCCGGGTCTTCCATTCCGAGCGCCGCATGGGCCTCGTCGGCGATTCGTTCTCCGACCTCGCCACGATCGAGCGCCTGAAGGGCCAGACCGCGATCGGCCACGTCCGCTACTCGACCACCGGCGAGACGATCCTGCGCAACGTGCAGCCGCTCTTCGCGGAGCTTGAGACCGGCGGCCTCTCGGTCGCCCATAACGGCAACCTGACCAACGGCCTCCTGCTGCGCCGCCAGCTCGTGCGCGACGGCGCGATCTGCCAGTCGACCTCCGATACGGAAGCGATCCTCCACCTCGTCGCCCGCTCGCGCCACGTCCGCATCGTCGACCGGGTGATGGACGCGCTGCGCCAGATCGAGGGCGCCTACGCCCTCGTGATGATGACGAACAAGAAGCTGATCGGCGCCCGCGATCCGCTGGGCATCCGCCCGCTGGTGCTCGGCGAGCTCGACGGCCGCTACATCCTGGCCTCCGAGACCTGCGCGCTCGACATCATCGGCGCCCGCTTCGTGCGCGACGTCGAGAACGGCGAGATGGTGGTGATCTCGGAAGACGGCATCGAGTCGATCCGCTTCGCCCGGGCACAGCCGCTCCGCCCCTGCATCTTCGAGTACATCTACTTCGCCCGGCCCGATTCGACCGTGAACGGCAAGAGCGTCTACGCCGTGCGCAAGAGTATCGGCCTGGAACTCGCCAAGGAATCGCCGGCCGAGGCCGACATCGTCATCCCGGTGCCGGATTCCGGCGTGCCGGCGGCGCTCGGCTACGCCCAGCAGACCGGGCTGCCCTACGAGCTCGGCATCATCCGCAACCACTATGTCGGCCGCACCTTCATTCAGCCGACCCAGTCGGTGCGCGAGCTGGGCGTGCGGATGAAGCACTCGGCCAACCGCGCCGCGGTCGAGGGCAAGCGCATCGTGCTCGTCGACGACAGCCTGGTGCGCGGTACCACCTCGGTGAAGATCGTCCGGATGATGCGCGAGGCCGGCGCCCGCGAGGTGCATTTCCGCATCGCCTCGCCGCCGATCACCCATCCCGACTTCTACGGCATCGACACGCCGGAGAAGGAGAAGCTGCTCGCCGCCACCCACGATCTCGAGAGCATGCGCGAGTATATCGGCGCCGACTCGCTCGCCTTCCTGTCGATCGAGGGGCTCTATCGGGCGATGGGCGAGGAGAGCCGCGACGCGGCCTGCCCGCAATACACCGACCACTGCTTCACCGGCGATTACCCGACGGCGCTGACCGACCTCGCGGTCGCCTCGCCGCGCCGCATGGCGCTCCTCGCCGAGGCCGACTGAACCCGAGGCGGCCAAACGCCCAAGGCGGCCAGACGCACAAGCCGGCCGAATCCGAGGTGGCCCTCCCAGGGGTGGCCGCCACCAAGCCGATCGATCCCGAGCCGACCGACCCGATGACCGACACCCCTCTCGCCCACAAATCCCTCGCGGATCGCATCGCGGTCGTCACCGGGGCCTCGCGCGGCATCGGCCGCGCGGCGGCCCTGGCGCTCGCCGAGGCCGGCGCCCACGTCATCGCGGTCGCGCGGACGCAAGGCGCGCTCGAAGAGCTCGACGATTCGGTGCGGGCGGCGGGCGGCTCGGCCACCCTCGTCCCCCTCGACCTGTGCGACTACGACGCCATCGACCGGCTCGGCGCGGCGATCAACGAGCGGTGGGGCCGGCTCGACATCCTGGTCGGCAATGCCGGCGTGCTCGGCAAGCTGATGCCGCTCGGCCACATCGACCCGAAGGTCTGGGCGACCGTGATGGACGTCAACGTCACGGCGAACTGGCGCCTGATCCGCTCCCTCGATCCGCTCCTGCGCCGCTCCGATGCGGGGCGGGCGGTGTTCGTCAGCTCCGGCGCGGCCTCGTCGTGCCGGGCCTATTGGGGGCCCTACGCGGTGTCGAAGGCGGCGCTCGAGGCGCTGGTGCGCACCTACGCGGCGGAGACGGAGACCACGGCGGTACGGGCCATGCTGCTCAATCCCGGGCCGTTGCGCACCGCGATGCGCAAGGCCGCGATGCCGGGCGAGGACCCGGAGACGCTGCGCACCCCGGAGGATCTGGCGCCCCACATCGTCCGGCTCGCGAGCCCGGACTGGACCGGGAGCGGCACCATCTTCGACTTCCCGACCGGCCGCGTCCTGACGCCGCAGAAGCCGGCCTGAGCGAACGAGCCCGCGATCGGTGTCGACCGCGGGCAATCGATCGTGCCGATCAGGGCGCACTTGCCCTGCTCACAGGGGGTCCGACCTCTCGCCTCATGGCGCCGAGAGCGAGACGTCGGTCCAGACGTCGCGCGATCGCCCCTGTCGCCCCGTCCGTGTTCGTGGGTCATCGCCGCCGGCCCACCCATCATCAGAGTGTCGCCCCCGCCGCACTGTCGATCGTCGGGCGGAACGGGCCAAGCGCGAGACCGGCGGTTCGAACCCGGGGCTGCCGCCTCCGCCGCGACGGCACGTCGTTCTCGACCGATGCCGTGATCGAGGCGATCCGCGACGAGGACGGCAGCCTCGTCGGGGCGGAGGCCGCCGCGCCGGTCCGGACGGGCACCGGGTCGTGACGGCTTTCGACCGGCTGGCCCGCGCCCGTCCGACGGGCTATCAGGCGGGGCGCGCCGCGGCCCCGTCCGGGTGGGCGGCCGGGGGGACCGAGAGCCGATGATCGACGTGCGGGCGATGTGCGCCATCGGGCAGCGGGGCCAGCTCGGCCTCCACGGGCGGCTGCCCTGGGAGGGCAACACCGATCCGCTCTACGTCGAGGACGTGACGCGGTTCTTCGCGGTCACGCAGGGCCACGTGCTGATCGCCGGGCCGAAGACCATCGAGGCGGTGCCGGACTTCGCCTATCGGGACCGGACGATCGCGATCATCCGCTCGCACGAGGACCCGCGGGCGGTGCTGGCGCGCTATCCCGGCCGGCGCGTCTATGTCGGCGGCGGCATCGCGGTCTGGAACGTCTACGCGCCGTTCATCCAGCAATGGGACATCACCCGCCTGCCCTATGACGGCGAGGCCGACCGCTGGTTCGATCCGGCTTGGTTGGTGGGACGGGGCCGGGACTGACGTCCGACCCCTGTCGCTGGTGAGACGGGGCCGGGACTGACGCCCGACCCCTGTCGCTGGTGAGACGGGGCCGGGACCGATACCCGCCCCCGTCGCTTGCGGGACTGAGCCAGCCCCTATGGCCAACGGGGCGGAACGGTGGCGGTCGAGCCGATCACGGCCGTCCCCCTTCGGGATCGCGGTCAGGCGGAGGCCGCGACGGTCGTGGCGAAGTCGCGGTAGGTGTGCAGGGGGCGCCCCAGCATCGCGGTCAGGCGCTCGCGGTCGCCCGCCTCCGGGAGCATCCCGTCGGTCTGGAAGCGTTCGGCCATCAGCCGCATGTCGAAGGCCATCCAGGGCGGCATGAAGGCCCGCAGGCGTCCCTCGAACCCGGCCGTGTCGTCACCCCCATAGGCGACCGGGCGGCCGAGCACCTCCGCCCAGAGTCCCGCGACGTCCGGCCCGGTCAGGGTCTCGGGGCCGACGAGGGTGAGGCGGGCGGGCGGCGCGGCGCCCTGCTCGCGGCGGATCAGTTCGAGGGCGGCGATCTCGCCGATGTCGCGCGCGTCGATCATCGCCAGGCCCTTGTGGCCGATCGGCATCGGGTAGACGCCGTGGGTCATGACCACGTCGGCGACCGTGCGGTCGTTGTCGATGAAGTAGGCCGGGCGCAGGATGGTGGCCTCGAACCCCATCCCGTCGATCATCCGCTCGACGCCGGACTTGCCCGCGAAATGAGGCACGTTCACGAAAAGGTCGCTGTGGATCACCGACAGGTAGACCACCCGGGCGATCCCGGCCTCGCGGGCGAGGTTGAGCGTCACCAGGCTCTGGGTGAATTCGTCGGGTACCACCGCGTTGAGCAGGAACAGGGTGGAGACGCCCGACAGCGCGGCGCGCATCGCGTCGACGTCGAGGAAGTCGCCCGTCGCCACCGGGACGCCCGCCGGGAGGTCCGCCTTGGCCGGGTCGCGAACGAGGGCGCGGATATCGGCGCCGCGTCGCGCGAGCTGCCGGATCACCTGGCGGCCGACCGTGCCGGTGGCGCCTGTCACGAGGATCGTCATGGGATGGCTCCGGGTTCGTCGTTGAACACACCCGGACGATCGGCGATCCAGTGATGGGCGGATAGGCGTTCGATCGGGACGCACCGTCTCGTAGGTGGAACGATTGCTTCGGGGGACCGGATGGACCTGCCGGCGTTGGCCGACTTCACCCTCGTCGCCCGCCACGGCGGGTTCGGTCGCGCCGCCCGGGCGAGCGGTCGGCCGAAGGCGACCCTGTCGCGGCGGGTCGCGGAGCTCGAGGCCAGTCTGGCCCTGCGCCTGTTCGAGCGCGGCGCCCGGGTCCTGACGCTGACCGAGGAGGGGCGCGCCCTCCACGAGCGGGCCGGCGCGCTCCTGACCGAACTCGACGAGACGGCGGCGGCGATCGCGGCGGGCGGGGCCCGGGCCCGGGGCCGGCTGCGCATCAGCGCGCCGCTGCTGTTCTCGCAGGTCGCCATGGGCAAGGTGGCAGCGGACTTCGCGCTGAAATACCCGGAGGTCCGCCTGTCCGTGACGACGGAGGACCGGGCCGTCGACATGATCGAGGAGGGCTACGACCTGGTGATCCGGGTCAACCCGGACCGGGACGAGAGCCTGGTCGGGCGGGCCTTCCTGCGCGACCGGATGGTGGTGGTGGCGGCTCCCGGCCTGCCGCGCCCCGCGGAGGGCGCGTGCGTCCCGGCGGTGGTCCGGGCGATGGAGGACCGGGTGGTCTGGACCCTGGCGGACGGCGCATCGCTCGCCGTCGCGCCGGTGCTCGCCCTGTCGTCGCTGGTGATGATCCGCGACGCGGTGCGCACCGGCTTCGGCGCCGCGCGCCTGCCGGTCTCCCTCGTGGCCCACGACCTCGCTGCCGGCCGGCTGGTCTCCTGGGGCGACGTGGCGGGATCGGACATCGCGCTCTGGGCGCTCTACCCGTCGCGGCGGCTCCTCAGCGCCCGCGTCTCGGCCTTTTTGGAGCACCTGCGGGAGACGTTTCCGACGGGGGCGCCGGAGGAGCTGGCGGCCTACCTGGCGGACTGAGCCGCCCCGGCGCAGCCGGCTTGCGCTGGGGTCGAAACCTCGTCAGCTCGACCTCGCGGAGGGCCACTGACGGTGGAAAGCGGCCCCTCGCCCGGCGGGATCAGGGATCCTGGGCGGGAGCTGACGGCTGCATGAACTCGATCGTCGCGCCATCGGGGCCTACGGCGTAGATCACCCGCGTTCCAGCCCGCGCACCGCTCGCGATCGGCTGCGGCGTGCCTTGCGCCGTCCAGCCGTAGGCGGCGATCCGCACCAGGAGCGCGTCGATGTCATCGACCACAAGGGCCAGATGCGCGAAGCCTGGGTCGAACGGCTTGGCTGGCACGCTTGGTCGGTCCGGACCCCGATACTCCAGGAGTTCGATCGTCTGATCCGCCAGCGAAACGATCGCGAGGCGCACCGTCGCCCCATGCGCTCCGGTGACCTGACCGAGGAACTCGCCCCCCATCTCGCCCGTCCGCACGAGGCGTGCGCCGAGCCCGTCGATCCAGAACCGAAGTGCCTCGTCGAGGGAGCCGACCGCGAAGCCGACATGATCGGCGCGCCGCACATGGATGCTCGTGTGTTCCCTCATGCAGCAGGTTCTACCGGCAAAGGGGCCGCTCGTCTGCAAGGGATCGAACGCAGTCCCGCCCCGCACAAGCCAAGCCGTTTCGACCCCGATCCCAGGATGAAGACGGCTCACGCCGCCTTCACGGCCGCCAGGAACCCGCCGACCTCGCGGGTCAGTCCCTCGGAATGGTGCGACAGGGAGAGGGCCGCGTCGAGGACCCGTCCGGCGGCGGCGCCGGTCTCGCCGGCCTCCCGGCGCAGGTCGCCCAGGGTCTCGGTGACGTGGCCGGTACCGTGCGCCGCCTCGCCGACGCTGCGGGCGATCTCCTGGGTCGCCGCACCCTGCTCCTCCATCGCCGCCGCCACGGAGGCCGCGGAGGCCGACATCTCGCCGATCACGAGGCCGATGCGCTGGATGTCGGCGACGGCGGCCCGGGTGGCCGCCTGGATCGCCGCGACCTCGCCGGTGATCTCGTCCGTCGCCCGGGTGGTCTGGCCGGCCAGCGCCTTGACCTCGGTGGCGACCACCGCGAAGCCGCGGCCCGCCGCCCCGGCGCGGGCCGCCTCGATGGTGGCGTTGAGCGCGAGCAGGTTGGTCTGCGCGGCGATGTCGGCGATGACCGAGACGACGCGCTCGATGCGCTCGGCGGCAACCGACAGGGGACCGACCGTGGCATCGGTGCGGCGGGCATCCTCCACCGCCTGCCCGGCCATGCGGGAGGTCTGGGCGACCTGCCCGACGATCTCCTGGATCGCCGCGGTCATCTGCTCGCTCGCCGCGGCGACGGCGTGGACATGGCCGGAGGTCCGCTGGGCCACGCCCGCGGCCGCATCGGTGCGCCCGGCCCCGGCCTCGGCTCCCGCCGTCATCGCCCGGGCGGCGGCCTCCATGGTGCCGGCGGCCCCGGCGAGGTCGCGGGACAGGGACCCGACCTTGGCCTCGAAATCCCGTGCCAGCCCGTCGACAAGCGCGGCGCGACGCGCGGCGGCCTCCTTGTGCTCGCTCTCGCGCTCGGTCAGGCGGCGCATCTCGCCGGCCGAATCCTTGAACACCTGCAGCGCCCGGGCGAGCGCCCCGATCTCGTCGCGGCGCCCGGTGCCCGCCACCGCGACCGACAGGTCGCCCGCCGCGAGGGCGTTCATCGCCCGGGTCGTCCGGGCGAGCGGCCGGGCGATCCCCAGGACCGCGATGGCCGCGAGGACCGAGAAGGCGAGGACGAGCCCGAGCGCGGCGACGAGGGTCAGGCGCGTCTTGGTCGCGGCGGCGGCGGCCTCGGCCGCGTCCCGGGCGGCGGCGAGATCGGCGAGGGTCGCCTGAACCCGTGCGTCGATGGACGCGGCCGCCTTGGCGCGCCGTCCGGCATCCTGCTCGCTCGAGAGCGCGAAGGCGACATCGGTCATGCCCTGCTGGGCGTTCGTCACCACCTTGGCCGAGAAGGCGAGGTAATCGGCGACGCCTTTGCGCAGGGCTTCGTCCTGCGCCCGCTCCTCCGCGGTCGCCGCGAGGGTCACGAGCCGCTCGGCCTGCGCCGCGGCCGACTCCTCCGCCGCCCGGTGCTGCTGGGCCAGGGTCTGTCGAACCTCGTCGCTGCCCTCGATGATGACGCTGCGCTGGGCGATCGCCGCCTCGGCGACGGCGTTCGCGACCCGCTGCGCCGCCACCGCCCGGTTGGTGCGCACGTCGACGATCTCGCGCGTCGTCTCTCCCAGGGCGTCGAGCCCGCTCCGGGCGAGCCCGACGAGGCCGACCGCGACGAGGAGCACGAGGGCCGCCGGCAGGGCGAGCTTGGCGAGGAGCGAGAGGTCGTTGAAGGCGCGCATGATCGGCTCCCGATGCACGATTGTCGCGGCCCCGCTCGGCCACGCACTCCGCATTGATCCCAGGAGACGACGCTATCGATCCGCCGGTTAAGGCGGGATGTGTATACGATACGATATTGTATCGTTCGCCGGCCGGCCTGCTTCAAAAGTCTCCAAGTCGCGCCACTATCATCGTCAGATCATGCACGATATTTCCGCTCTTGCCGGCCGTCCGGCAGAATGGATCATGCCCGGGCGGGGCCGAACGGGCCGGCGCGAAAGGGCGCGCCCGACGAACTCCGCCGATCCGGCCTGCCGCTCGGTCATTGCCGGTCGCCAAGACGGCGCGAACACGGTAGATCCGTCGGCAACCAGTCAGACGCGGGTTGTCGAGCGATGAGCGAATCCACCGACCGGTTCAAGCGTGCGCCCAAGCGCAAGACCGCGCAGGCGCGCACCCTCACGGTGTCGCCCGAGGCCAAGGCGGCCTACGAGAAGATGATCCGCGAGAAGGAGGAGCGCGAGGCCTACGCCCGCAACCTCCCCGCCGACCAGAAGCCGCGCTGACGCCGCACCCCTGCCCTACTCGCTCTTGTCGAACGGGTTCTTCGAGGTCCGGAGCGACAGGCGGATCGGCACGCCCGGCAGCTCGAAGGCCTCGCGCAGGCTGTTGACGAGGTAGCGGGTGTAGGATTTCGGCAGTGCGTCGAGCTGGTTGCCGAACAGGGCGAAGTGCGGCGGACGCGACTTCACCTGCGTGGCGTAGCGAATCTTGATGCGCCGGCCGGACACCGCCGGGGGCGGGTTGGCCTGCGTCGCCTCGCTGAGCCACTGGTTGATCTTCGCGGTCGAGACGCGGCGGTTCCACACCTCGGCGGTCGAGGTCACGGCGTGCATCAGCCGGTCGATGCCCTCGCCGGCGAGACCCGAGAGCGGCACCACCGCGGCGCCGCGGACCTGCGGCAGCAGGCGCGTCGCCTTCTCCTTCAGCTCCTTCAAAAGCCCCGGCTGGTCGGCGACGAGGTCCCACTTGTTGAGGCCGATGACGAGGGCGCGCCCCTCCGACTCGACGAGGTCGACGATGGTCAGGTCCTGCTTCTCGAACGGGATCGTGGCGTCGAGGAGCACCACCACGACCTCCGCGAAGCGCACGGCGCGCAACCCGTCCGAGACCGCGAGCTTTTCCAGCTTGTCGTCGATCCGGGCGCGGCGGCGCATCCCGGCGGTGTCGTGCAGCTTGATCCGCCGGCCGCGCCACTCCCAGTCGAGCGAGATCGAGTCGCGGGTGATGCCGGCCTCGGGGCCGACGAGCAGCCGGTCCTCGCCGAGCATCCGGTTGATCAGCGTCGACTTGCCGGCATTCGGGCGGCCGACGATCGCGACCTTGAGCGGCTTGCCCTCGCCGCCCTCCTCGTCGTCGTCGTCGTCCTGCTCCGGCAGCACCGCTTCGAGCGCGTCGAGAAGGTCGCCCATGCCCTCGCCGTGCTCGGCCGAGAGCGGGACGGGATCGCCCAAGCCCAGCGCGAAGGCCTCGTAGGCGCCCGCCATGCCGGCCCCGCCCTCGGCCTTGTTGGCGAGCAGGATCACGGGCTTGTCGGACCGGCGGACCAGTTCGGCGAAGGGCTGGTCGGCGGGCAGGAGGCCGGCGCGGGCATCGATCACGAACAGGACGGCGTCGGCCTCGGCGATCGCCGCCTCGGTCTGGGCGCGCATCCGGCCGGCGAGCGAATCGGCCTCGGCCTCCTCCAGCCCGGCGGTGTCGAGGATGCGGAAGCGCAGGTGGCCGAGGCGCACCTCGCCCTCGCGCCGGTCGCGGGTCACGCCCGGCCGGTCGTCGACGAGGGCGAGCTTGCGGCCGACGAGACGGTTGAACAGCGTCGACTTGCCGACGTTGGGACGCCCGACGATCGCGACGATGGGCATCGACATGGATGTCTTCCTAAAAAATAGCAGCGGGCGGGCACGCCGCGAGGCGCGCCGCCCTGTCGAGGTGATGATGCGGGACGCAAACGCCCCGCGCTATGGGGATCTCCGGAGGAGCGCCCGATCGCCGTGCGATCGGGCGCTTCTCCGGGTTATCGGCTGTGCCGCGTGTCCTGTCGACGAGCCGGTGTCCAGTTCGGCGAAATCTGCTTATCGCGTCGCAGGAGCCGGAGCCTCGGGCGCGGGGGTCTTCTCGGGTGCAGGAGTCTCGGGTCCAGGAGTCTCGGGTGCCGACGTCCCGGAAGCCGGGGCCTCCTCGTGGGCCTCGTGATCGGGCGCGGCGGTCCCGAGGAAGGTCGGCGGGCGCGGCGCGGCCGGAGCCGGGGCCGCCGCCGCGGTCACCTGCACGGGACCGCCGGCCACCAGGCCGACATAGATCTCGAGGCGCTGGCGCAGGCCGGCGGGGGTCTCGCGGTCGGCGGCGATCTGGTCGAACCAGCGGCCGGCGCCCTCGAAGTCGCCCTTCTTCAGGGCCACGAGGCCCAACGTCTCGCGGGCGGTGTGGCGGAAGGCGCTCGACGGGGCGGCGAGGCTCTGGAGCGTGTTGAGCGCGGTGGCGTCGTCCTTGTCGACGAGGAGGAGCGCCCCGCGCAGGCGGGCGAGGTCGCGCAGCGACTGGCCGACCGCGGTGTCGTCGGCGATGGCCGCGTAGGCCTTGGCGCCCGTCGCCGGATCGGCCTTGCCGGCCTCGGCCGCGGCCCGCAGGCGCGCCAGCAGGCGGTAGCCGAACGGCGCATCGGCGACCACGCCCGCGAAGGCCTTCTCGGCATCCTCGGGCGTGCCGTCCTTGGCGCGGCGCAGGGCCTCCTCGAAGCGCAGGCTCGCCGCCTCGGATTGCTGGGCTTGCGCATGCTGCCAGTAGCGCCAGCCGCCGACGCCCAGCACCACCAGCACCGCGAGACCGATGAACACGCCGCTGTAGCGCGACCAGATCTGGGCCAGGCGGTCGCGCCGGTACTCGTCGTTGACCTCGCGGATGAACTCGTTCTCGCTCATGATCTCTTTGGCTCGATCTCTTGGCTCGCCGCCACCAGTGAGCCGATGGGCTCTTCGCCGCGACCATGCGACAGGGCCGGTCGCGTAGCACAGTCGTGGCGGGAAGTCAGGCCTGCCCGGCGGGAAGTCCGGCCTGACATGCGATCAGGCTGGGAGCGCCTCAGGCCTGGCCCGGCCAGACCGCGACGCCGATGAGCCAGGGGTGGAGCACCCGGGCGAACACGAACCAGGCGGCGACGCCGATGACCACGGCGAGCGCGTCGTTGCGCCAGCCGGCCGGCGCCACGGCGGGGCCGCCATGCGGCCGCACCTCGTCCCGGCGCTTGGCGCTGATGCGGGTCATCACCGCCCAGGCCAGGATCGTCCCGAACAGGATGATCGAGCCGAGGTCGCCGTTGGCGAGAAGGTGGGCCGTCGCCCAGATCTTCACCCCGAGCAGCATCGGGTGCTTGAGCCGCGCCTTGATCCGGCCCGGCAGGTAGGCGGCCACGAAGGAGATGAAGGCGAGGAGCACCAGCAGCAGGGCGAGGTGCCGGGTCCAGACCGGAGGCGACCAGACCTCGATGTAGCCGTGCGCCCGGTACTGGCCGTAGCCGTAGCCGAGCAGCACGAGGCCGGCGAGCGCGGCGACCGAGTAGCCGATCTTGTAGGGCCCCTCCCCCACCCGCCCGATCAGGGCGGCGCGGGGCCCGCGCAGCATCGTGAAGGCGTGGGTGCCGAGGAAGAGTACGAGGCCGGCGAGCAGGAGCAGCATCGGGGGAAAACCTTAACGGGACAAAGGCGCGATTCGCGGAAAGGCCGCAAGCAAGCCGCAAGCACTCTGGCGCAGGCTTCAAGGCCAAGTCCAGGGACGCCGCATGCTCCTCCGCCTCCTCCTCGCGTGTCTCTGCGTCGCGGCCGTGACGGCCGCCGCCCGTGCCGCCGAGCCGCCGCTCTCGGCGCTGACCCTGGTCGGCGCGCCCCGCACGGTGTTCAAGGCCGGCCGCGACGCCTGCGACGGGCACGACGTGCCGGACGCGCCCGCCCGCGCGCTCCGCGAGGCCGACGGGGGAATCGCGCTGTTCGGCATGCATTACCGCAACCGGGCGCTGCGCGGGCGCGACTTCGACAGCCTGACGCTCGACTGCACGATCGTGCTCGATTCCGCCTTCAAGCCGGAGCCCGAGGCCTTCGACGACCGGACCTGGATCACCGCCACCTGGACCGAGGACGGCCGGCGGATCGAGGCCCTGCTCCACGAGGAGTACCACGCCGACGAGCACGGCCGCTGCCGCACCACCGGGGTGCTCGCCTGCTGGTACAACGCCGTGCTGGCCGCCCGCTCCTCCGACGGCGGGCGCAGCTTCACCCGTGCGACGCCGCCGACGGTCGTGGCGGCGCCCCCCTTCCGCCAAGAGGTCGAGCAGGGCCGCCACCGCGGCTTCTTCAACCCCTCGAACATCGTCGCCGACGGCCGCTACCGCTACTTCTACGCCTCGACCACCGGCTGGGCCGGCCAGCCCTTCGGCGTCTGCCTGTTTCGCAGCGACGACGTGAGCGACCCCGCCCGCTGGCGGGCCTATGACGGCAAGGACTTTTCCGCCCGCTTCCCCAACCCCTACCTCAAGGGCGCGAAAGCGAGCGGCGCCTGCGCTCCGGTGGCGCCGTTCCCGGCCCCGGTCGGCTCGGTCAGCCGCCATCGCGGCACCGGCGCCTGGATCGCGGTGTTCCAGGCCGCCGCCGGCGGCGTCTTCCCGCGCTCGGGCATCTACTGGAGCACCTCGCGCGACCTGCTGGCCTGGGACGTGCCGCGCCTGCTGATCGCCGGGTCCACCCTCTACGACGATCCCTGCGGGTCGGGCGGCGCGCTCGTCAGCTACCCTTCCCTCATCGATCCCGCCGCGCCGGGCCGCAACTTCGACACGGTGGGCGACGCCGCGACGCTCTTCTATGTCACGCTCAAGACCAAGGGCTGCGAGATCACGTCCGACCGCGACCTCGTGCGGCGGGCGGTGACGATCAGGGTCTGGCCGTGAGGCCGCGGGTCTTCGCCCTCTCCCCGCGCGGCACCGACACCATGGACCGGTCCTACGCCGAGATGGGCCAGCCCGGCGCCGCGGCGCTGGTCGACGGCGCGGCGTTCGACACGCTGTATCTCACCTCCCGCGGCAGGCGCGCGGGCTCGGCATCGCCAGGCCTCCGGGCACCGTGATCCTCTCATGAGACCGTCCCGAGCGCAGGATCGAGGCGGGTAAGGAGGAGCGCCACGCCGAGGCCGACCAGTACGGCGCCGATCGCCATCCGCAGGACGCGCTGGCGCCGCAGCACCGCGGCGCGCACCGCCTCCCGCGACAGGAAGACCGACACCGTCGCGAACCAGGCGAAATGCGACAGCGAGATGAAGGCGCCCCAGGCGAGCTGGACCGACAGCGATGTCTGCGCCCCGATCAGCTGGCTGTAGAGGCTCAGCACGAACAGCGAGGTCTTAGGGTTGAGGCTGTTGGTCAGGACGCCCGTCGCGACGTCGCGGGCGAGGGACCGGTGCGCGGCGGTCGCATCCGCCGTCGCCATCCGGGTCGCGGCGGTCGCGAGGCCGATATAGATCAGGTAGGCCGCGCCCGCGATCCTGACGACGTCGAGCGCGCCCGGGGCGACGCGCTGGACCAAGGCCACCCCGGCCATCGCGTAGGCGATGTGGAACCAGCAGGCGAGCGCGATGCCGGTCGCCGCCGCGAGCCCGGCACGGCGGCCGAACAGGCAGCTGTTGCGGCTGACGACCGCGAAATCCGCCCCCGGGCTCAGCACCGCGAGGCAGATGACGGAGGCGATGAGCAGGGCCTCCCCGGTGGTGTCGACCATGATCCTGGTTTCCCCTCAATCCGCCGCCGTCGGCGGCGCGGCTCTTGCGCTGCAGGGCGCTTGGGGACAGGACCACGGCGGATCGATCGCGAAAATCGAAACGATCTCGCGGAAATGCGTGAGGATTGCTCACAGGATGACGGAGATCCGCCGCCACCGCCTACCGCCGCTCGGGAGCCTGCGCGCCTTCGAGGCGGCGGCGCGCCACGGCAGCCTCGTCGCGGCGGCAGCCGAGCTGCATGTGACCCACGGCGCCGTCAGCAAGCAGATCCGCATCCTGGAAGTCGAACTGGGTGAGCCCCTGTTCGAGCGGCGCAACCGTGGCCTCTTCCTCACCGGACGGGGCCGCTGGCTCGCCGGCCGGCTCTCGGCGATCGTCGCGCAGCTCGACGACACCCTGGCCGAGTTCGCCCGCCGGGACGACGACCGGCCCCTCGTCGTCTCCTGCGAGCCGACCCTGTGCCTGCGCCTGCTGATCCCGAGCCTGCCGGCCCTGCGTGCCGCGACCGGTCTCGACATCCGTGTGCTCGCTGCTGGCGGGCGGATCGACCTGCGGCGCGATCGCGTCGACGTCGCGATCCGCCGGGACGACTTTCCGATCACTGGCCACCTCGCCGTTCGGGTCCTTGCCCCCGAGGCGATGGCGCCGGTCTGCGCACCCGCTCTCGCGGATGCCGCCGACCTGCCGGTTCTGCACACGCGGAGCCGGCCCGACGCCTGGCCGGCCTGGCGGCGGCGGGGGCATCCGTCCTTCCGCGGCGGGCCGGACGTGCAGTTCGAGCACTTCTCCCTGGCACTCGAGGCGGCCATCGCAGGCCAGGGCGTCGCCCTGGCCTCGCTCCACATGGTGGCGGACGACCTCCGCGCAGGGCGCCTCGTGGCGCGGCACCCCTTCCGGACGGACGGCAGCCGCTACGTCGCCCTGACCGAGCACCCCATGGCGCCGGACGGGCCGGAACGGCGGCTGGCGGACTGGCTCGGCGCGCGGATGGCAGACACGATCGCCGCCCATCTCGCCCCATCGGACCTCACGGAGGGAGCCGGACGGCTATTCACCGGCCGGCTCCCTCACGCGGCGGGCGGCTCCGGCAGGTAGCCGGCATCGCGCAACGCCGCCTCGACGGCGTCGCACAGGGCGCCCTCGGGATCGTCGTTGACGGCGGACGGAGGCATGAGCGGCACCATCGGGGCGAAGCGGGCCGTCTCCTCCGGCGGGGCCGCCAGGACGGCATCCTGCGGGGTATCCTCGCCGGGAGGCGGTGCGCGCAGGGTCGAGAAGAGCCGGCCGATCATACGGGTCGTTTCTCGCGTCCTTGGAGTTCCTCGGGCATCTGGCAAGCAAGGAACGTGCGGGCGCACCGTTTCGATCCGCGCGCCCGGTCCGCCGGCCCTTCCCGCGGCCCGCCACACCCCCATCTCGGGGACACCCACCCGCCCACGGAGCCGCCACGAATGCCCTGGACCACCGCCCTGATCCCGTCCCAGGCCGGGCGCCGCGCGCTCGTCACCGGGGCGACGAGCGGCATCGGCTACGAGGCGGCGCTCGCGCTGGCCGGGGCCGGGGCCGAAGTCGTGATCGCCGCTCGGGACGCCGGCAGGGCGGAGGACGCGGCGCGCGCGATCCGGCGCGCCCATCCGGGGGCGGAGGTCGCGTTCCGCCTCCTCGACACCGCGCGTCTCGCCTCGGTACGGGCCTTCGCGGCGGAGTGGCGCGCCGAGGCGAGGCCGATCGACATCCTGCTTCTCAATGCGGGCATCGCCGCGGTGCCGCGGCGCGAGGAGACCGAGGACGGGTTCGAGCGCCAGTTCGCCACCAACTATCTCGGCCACTTCGCCCTGACCGGGCTGCTGCTGCCGCATCTCCGGAGCGGCCCCGGGGCGCGGGTGGTCGCGGTGGCGAGCATCGCCCACCGGTCGGGCGTCATCGCCTTCGACGACCTGCAGAGGCGCCACGGGTACGGCCCGCAATCGACCTACCGGCAGACCAAGCTCGCGATGCTGATGTTTGCCCTCGAACTCGACCGTCGCCTGCGCGCCGCCGGTTCGTCCGTCCGGTCGGTCGCGGCCCATCCGGGGCTGGCCGCGACGGCGATCGCCCGGCGCGGCGACCGGGCCGGGCCGCTGGCGGCCGGCATCGGCAAGGGTCTCCTCGGGCTCCTCGGCCAATCCGCGGCGCGCGGCGCCCTGCCTCTCCTCTACGCCGCCACCGCGCCCGAGGCCGAGGGCGGCGGTTATTACGGCCCGGACGGGCCATGGGAGATTCGCGGATCCCCGGGCCCGGCGAGGATCGAACCCCATGCCCGCGACCCGGATGCGGCAGCGCGGCTCTGGGCGCTGTCGGAATCGCTGACCGGCGTCGCCTCTCCGCTCTGACGCGGCGGGCTACTCGTCGTCCCCGTCGACCGTCGGCATCGGCACGGTGTGCCCGATCGTGCGCAACGCCGGCGTGGAGGAGGCGACCCGGGACCGCGACGGCATCATGCCGGCCGCGAAGGCGACGAAGCCGGCGGCGTCGCGCAGGTCCTCCGGCTGGCGCGGGTCCCGGGCGATCAGGCTCGCCTCCCGCTGCAGGCGGGCGTTGCAGGCCGGCGAGGCCAGCCCGCCGCGGGGCGTGCAGGCATCGTGCCGGGCGCAGGCCGCGTCGAGGGCATCGATCGGCGGCAGCGGCGCGTTGTTGCCCGGGCCGCAGTAATTGCCGTGGATGAGGAGGGCCGGCGGCCGGTCCTGGGCGAGGGCGGGAGCCAGGGCGGCGGCGGACAGGCCGCAGGCGAGGATCAGCGGGGTAGCGAGGCGCATCGTCGATCGAGTCCCTTCGAGCGCCGGTCGCCCCTCAAGGGGCCGGCAGTGGGGGACCGGCCGTCGCGGCCGGTCCGTGCGGCCGGTCCGGAAGCCGGCATCCGTCCGCCAACGGAGGCCCGCAGCACCGGTTCCCGGGTTGCGGCGCACGGTCTCGCTTCGACCCGGCCCCGGGCGCGCGGTCGGGCCTGGACAAAGGATTCGATCAAAGACGGCCATGCGAGACTTGCCGCGCCGGCCCGCGCGCCAAATGTAGGACCGATGATCGCATCCGATTCCGATACGCCCGGGTTGCGCGAGCCGTCGGGCGCCGCCCCGAGCCTCGACGCGGCGAGCCGGGAGCGGCTCGGCCGCTACCTCCAGGCTCTCTACGAGCCCGTGCTCGACGAGGGGCTCGATCCGCGCCTCGCCGAGCTGATGCGCCAGCTCGACCGCGACCGGGCCGGGCAGGACGACGGCCCGGACCATTGAGGGCGGCCGACACATCCCTGACCCCTGACCTTGGGGTAGGGCCGTCCTTGAGCATTTTCCGACGAAGTGGATGCCGGTTCGTCGAAGAAAATGCGGCAAAGCAAAGACTTAGAGAGCGCTTCGCGATTGCAACGCGATCGTGAAGTGCTCTAGTTCCACCCGCCGGATACGAGGAGGGGTGGACGCAGATGGGCCGTTGGGCGTGGATCGGCAGGCGGGTCATCCGGCAGGTCTGGTTCCGGGCGGCGCTGATCAGCCTGTTCGGCGTGGGCCTGGCCCTGGTGGCCGCCTTCGTCGGCCCGTTCCTGCCGGACGACCTGCACGCCCAAGTGGGGCAGGACGCGGTCGGGACGATCCTTCAGATCATGGCCTCCAGCATGCTGGCGGTGACGACCTTCTCGCTCACCGCGATGGTCAGCGCCTACGGCTCGGCGACCCAGCTGGCGACGCCGCGGGCGACCCAGCTCCTGATCGGCGACCCGACCTCGCAGAACGCGCTCTCGACCTTCCTGGGCGCCTTCGTGTTCTCGGTGGTCGGCATCATCGGGCTGCAATCGAGCGTCTACGGCGACAGCGGGCGCGTGGTCCTGTTTTCCGGCACCGTGCTGGTCGTCGCCGTGGTGGTGGTGACGCTGCTGCGCTGGATCGGCCACATCACCGGCTTCGGCCGCATGGGCGACGTGATCGACCGCGTCGAGGAGGCCGCCGCCGAGGCGATGCGGGCCTTCGCGGCCGATCCGCGGCTCGGCGGCCGCCCCGCCGTCGCGGTGCCGGCCGGCGCGACGGCGGTCTTCGCGGAGGAGACCGGCTACGTCACCCATATCGACGTCGCCGCGCTCGGGGCACTCGCGGAGGAGCACGGGGTGCGGGTGCACGTCGCGGCCCTGCCGGGCACCCTCGTCCATCCGACCCGGCCGCTGCTGCACGTCGCCGGCGAGAGCGGGCGGAGCCTCGACGGGCGCCTCGCCGAGACCCTGGCCGAGACCCTGGCGAAGGCCTTCGCGATCGAGCGGCACCGGCGCTTCGACCAGGATCCGCGCCTGGGCCTGATCGCACTCTCGGAGATCGCCAGCCGGGCGCTCTCGCCGGCCACCAACGATCCCGGCACGGCGATCGAGGTGCTGAACGCCCTCCTGCGGGTCCTCCTCAATCTCCCGCCCGAGGAGCCGGAGGGCGAGGAACTGGCCGGGCGGCCCCCGGTCCACGTCCCGCGGCCGACGCTCGACGACATGCTGACCGACGCCTTCCGGCCGATGATCCGGGAGGGCCTGGGGGAGATCGAGGTGACGATCCGCCTCGCCAAGACGCTCGCCGCCCTGCGCGACGCCCGGCCCTACGCGACCGCCTCCGTCGATCGGGTGGCCCTGCGCCTCGACCAGGCCGCCCGGGCGGCGATCACCGATCCGGCCGACCTCGCCGATTACGAGGCGGCGTGCGGCCGGATCGCGGCGCCTCAGCGGTAGCCCGCCGCCTGCAGCTCGAAGAGCTCGGCGTAGCGGCCGCCGCGGGCCACGAGGTCGGCATGCGTGCCCTCCTCCAGCACCCGGCCGCCGGAGAGCACCACGATCCGGTCGGCCCGGCGCACGGTGGAGAAGCGGTGCGAGATGAGGAGCGCGGTGCGGCCCGCCGCGAGGTCGGCGAAGCGGCGGAAGATCTCGGCCTCCGCGGCGGCATCGAGCGCCGCCGTCGGCTCGTCGAGGACCAGCATCGCGGCGTCGCGCCGGTAGGCCCGGGCGATCGCCACCTTCTGCCACTCCCCGCCCGACAGCTCGACCCCGTCCTCGAAGCGCCGGCCGAGGCGCTGGTCGTAGGCCGCCGGCAGCCGCTCGATCACCGCATCGGCGAGCGCCCGCCGGGCGGCCGCCGCGATGCCCTCCCGGTCCTCCCGCGCCTCGATGCGCCCGACCGCGATGTTGTCGCCGGCGGTGAAGTCGAAGCGCAGGAAATCCTGGAAGATCACGCCGATCCGGGCGCGCAGGGACGCGATGTCGTACTCGGCGAGGTCGCGACCGTCGAGGAGGATGCGCCCCTCGGTGGGGGCGTAGAGCCGCGCGAGCAGCTTGACGATCGTGGTCTTGCCGGCGCCGTTCTCGCCCACCAGCGCCACCACCTCGCCGGCCCCGACCGTGAGCGAGAGGTGGCGCACCGCCCAGCGGCTCTGGCCCGGATAGCGGTAGCCCACATCCTCGAACACGAAGCCCGTGCGCAGGCGCTCCGGCACCGGGCGGCTCCCCGAGCGGATGGTCGGCGCGATGGTGAAGAACGAGAAGAGGTCGTCGAGGTACTGCGCCTGGCCCATCACCTGCGAGGCGCCGAGCAAGAGCCCCTCGACGAGGCCGCGCAGCCGCAGGAAGGCGCCACCCAGGAAGGTGAGGTCGCCGACGGTGAGCGTGCCGGCGAGCGCCTCCCCGGCGATGACGAGGTAGGCGGCGTAGTAGGCGAGCGTGCCGAGGGTCGCGAAGGCGCCGCCGGCGAGCGCCCGGTGGCGGGCGAGTTCCCGGTTCTCGGCCAGCAGCCGGGCGGCGAGGTCGCGAAAGCGCGCGGCGAGGTGGTCGGCGAGGCCGAACAGCTTCACCTCCTTGGCGCTCGCCGCGTCGGCCCCGAGGTAGCGCAGGTAGTCGGTCTCGCGCCGGTCCGGGCTGCGGCGGAAGGCCAGGCGGTAGCCGCGGGCGTTGAAGTGCAGCTCGTTGAGAAAGGCCGGGATCAGGGCCAGCACCAGGAGCAGCACCAGCCCCGGCAGCATCGTGCCGACCGCGACCGCCAGCGTGATCGCCGTGACGAGGTCCTGGAGCTGGCCGAGCAATTGCCCGATCAGGTTCGAGCGCCAGGCCACCTGGCGCCGGGCCCGCTCGAGCCGGTCCTGCACCGCGCTGTCCTCGAACTGCTCCAGGTCGAGGGAGGCGGCATGCGTCATCAGGCGCAGGGACGTGGCGTTGCCGACTTTCTCCGCCAGCACCCCGTCGACGTAGGAGGTCGCCCGCCCGAGGAGGTCCGACAGAACCGCGAGCCCGAGCTCGATCCCGACGAGGAGCCCGAGATGGTGCAGCCGCGGATCGGTCAGCCACCCGGCCTCCGGCGGCGGCCCGGCCCGCCCCGCCACCACCGCATCGACCACGAGCTTGGCGACGTAGAGCATCACGGCCGGCAGCCCGGCGCGCAGGAGGCGCAAGGCGAGGCTCGCCGCCGTCAGCCGCGGATCGGTCGCGAGCGCGAGGCGAAACAGGGCGGGCAGGTGGCGCAACGGCCCGAGCCGGGCGCTGGCGGCGCGACGCAGGCGATCGAGGCGGCTCTCGGCGGGGGTATCCATGGAGGCGGATATAGGTTGGCCGGCCCCGCTTTCGCCGGCCGCACCACGTCCTGGAGCCGGCGCACCCGGCCCCTCCCCCGCAGAGGCGGGTTTGTCCGGGGAAAATCCCTACAAGAATCGAGCGCGGGATCCCCTCTCCCGTGTGGGAGAGGGGTAGGGGTGAGGGTGACACGTTTCCGAATAAAGCTCGGGCCATCGTACCGGCAGCGGGACGGCTTAAGCTTTCTGCGGAACCGTAGCACCCTCACCCCAGGCCCCTCTCCCACACGGGAGAGGGGAGGCGCGCTGCGGGGAAGAGTCCGGGCGCGCGGAGCGTGACCACGAATCGGGAACTTCGCCGTGTGCCCCGCGTCGACTCAGGCTAGGTTTCACGAAGGACCACCCCCATGTCGGCCCGCTTCCTCGCCCCTCTTCTCGCCCTCGCGATCCTCGCCCCCCTCCCCGCTCTCGCCCAGGTGAGCGAGACCGGCACCGGCGGCGGACCGGCCTCGACGATCAAGGCGCCCAACACCGCCGGCACCGGCCAGACGGTGCCGAAGCCCGGCGCGCTCGGGCCGAACGAGACCGGCACCGTCTCCCCGCAGATGCGCCGGGAGGCCAAGCGCGAGGACGCGATCATGAAGGGTATCTGCATCGGCTGCTCGAAGTAGCGGCCGAAAGCGGGCCTGCCCTGCATCCAGGGACTTCCTCGAACGATGGGACTTGCGGGAGACGGGCCGGCGGCGGCATGACGCGAGGGGAAACGACCCTCGAAGAGTTCCAATGCCCGCCTATCGCTCCCGCACCACCACCCATGGCCGCAACATGGCCGGCGCCCGCGGCCTGTGGCGCGCCACCGGCATGACCGACGCCGATTTCGGCAAGCCGATCATCG
Source organism: Methylobacterium indicum (assembly GCF_001043895.1). Classification (GTDB taxonomy): domain Bacteria; phylum Pseudomonadota; class Alphaproteobacteria; order Rhizobiales; family Beijerinckiaceae; genus Methylobacterium; species Methylobacterium indicum. The sequence goes on along the minus strand of NZ_JTHF01000018.1, from coordinate 2,735 downwards.
CGGTGGTGAATTCGTTCACGCAGTTCGTGCCCGGCCACGTCCACCTCAAGGATCTCGGCCAGCTCGTGGCGCGGGAGATCGAGGCGGCGGGCGGCGTCGCCAAGGAGTTCAACACCATCGCGGTCGATGACGGCATCGCGATGGGGCACGACGGCATGCTCTACTCGCTGCCGTCCCGCGACCTGATCGCCGATTCGGTCGAGTACATGGTCAACGCGCATTGCGCCGACGCCATGGTGTGCATCTCGAACTGCGACAAGATCACCCCCGGCATGCTGATGGCGGCGCTCCGCCTCAACATCCCGGTGGTCTTCGTCTCCGGCGGGCCGATGGAGGCCGGCAAGGTCAACCTCTCGACCGGGATCAAGAAGGTCGACCTCGTCGACGCGATGATCGCCGCCGCCGACGACCGCGTCTCCGACGAGGACGTGCAGGTGATCGAGCGCTCGGCCTGCCCGACCTGCGGCTCGTGCTCGGGCATGTTCACGGCGAACTCGATGAACTGCCTCACCGAGGCGCTGGGGCTCTCGCTGCCCGGCAACGGCTCGGTGCTGGCGACCCACGCCGACCGCAAGCGCCTCTTCGTCGAGGCCGGCCACCTCATCGTCGATCTCGCCAAGCGCCACTACGAGCAGGACGATTTTTCGGTTCTGCCGCGCGCCATCGCCTCGATGACGGCGTTCGAGAACGCCATGACCCTCGACATCGCCATGGGCGGCTCGACCAACACGGTGCTGCACCTCTTGGCCGCGGCCTACGAGGGCGAGGTGCCCTTCACCATGGCGGATATCGACCGACTGTCGCGCCGGGTGCCCGTTTTGTGCAAGGTCGCCCCGGCGGTGGCCAACGTCCACATGGAGGACGTGCACCGCGCCGGCGGCATCATGGCGATCCTCGGCGAGCTCGACCGCGCCGGCCTGATCGACACGAATGTCGGCAATGTCGGCTCCGGCACCCTCAAGGAGGCGCTGGCGCGCTGGGACGTCGCCCGCACCACCAGCGAGAGCGTGCGCGAGTTCTACCGCGCGGCGCCGGGCGGCATCCCGACCCAGGTCGCCTTCAGCCAGGCCTCGCGCTGGGACGAGCTCGACCTCGACCGCGAGGGCGGGGTGGTGCGCGATTCAGCCCACGCCTATTCGCAGGATGGCGGCCTCGCGGTGCTCTACGGCAACCTGGCGGAGGACGGCTGCATCGTGAAGACCGCCGGTGTGGATGCCAGCATCCTCAGCTTCTCCGGCCCGGCCCACGTCTTCGAGAGCCAGGACGCGGCGGTCGAGGGCATCCTCGGCGGCAAGGTCAAGGCCGGCGAGGTGGTGCTGATCCGCTACGAGGGCCCCCGCGGCGGCCCCGGCATGCAGGAGATGCTGTATCCGACGAGCTACCTGAAGTCGAAGGGCCTCGGCAAAGCCTGTGCCCTCGTCACCGACGGGCGCTTCTCGGGCGGCTCCTCGGGGCTGTCGATCGGCCACGTCTCGCCGGAAGCGGCGGAAGGCGGGTTGATCGGCCTCGTCGAGCAGGGCGACCGGATCGAGATCGACATCCCGAACCGGCGCATCCACCTCGCGGTCTCTTCTGACGAGATCGAAAGCCGCCGCGCCGCACAAGTCGCTAAGGGCTGGCAGCCCGCCGCGCCGAGGAAGCGCAAGGTGAGCGCGGCGCTCCGGGCCTTCGCCAGCATGACCACCAGCGCCGCCCACGGGGCCGTGCGGAAGATCTGACCTGATGGGGATCGTGCGGCTGACGCCCAGCGAAGCCCGCCGGGTCGCCCTGGCGGCGCAAGGGTTTCACGCCGCACGCCCTGCCAAAGCCGGTCCCCGGCACCTCGCCGCCACGATCGACCGGCTCGGCCTGCACCAGATCGACAGCGTCAACGTCCTGGTGCGGGCGCATTACCTGCCGGCCTTCTCGCGGCTCGGCGCCTACGACACGAGCGTCCTCGACCGCCGCGCCTGGGGCCCCAGGCGCGACCGGCGGCTGTTCGAGTATTGGGCGCATGAATGCTCGCTGCTGCCGCTCTCCCTCCACCCGCACCTGCGCTGGCGCATGGAACGGGCCGATCGGGGCGAGGCCGGCTACCGGGCGATGCGGACCTTCGCCACCGAGCGCCGGCCCGAGGCGATGGCCCTGCTCGCGCGGCTTCGCGACGAGGGCCCGCTCTCGGCCTCCGACATCCAGACCGGCCGGGCCGGCTGGTGGGCCTGGAGCGAGCCCAAGCGCATGCTCGAATGGCTCTTTTACGCCGGCCACGTCACCACCGCGACGCGGCGGCGCAGCTTCGAGCGGGTCTACGACCTCACCGAGCGGGTGATCCCGCCGGAGATTTTGTCCCTGCCCGATATGCCGGAGGCGGAGGCGCAGGCCCAACTGGTCGCCCTCTCCGCCCGGGCGCTCGGCCTCGCCACGGCGTCGGAACTCCGCGACTATTTCCGCCTCGACGCGTCGGATGCCGCCGCTTCCATCGCCCGGCTGGTGGAGGAGGGCATCCTGCTCCCGGCCGAGGTGCCCGGCTGGCCCCCCGCCTACCTCCACCGCGACGCCACGATCCCCCGCCGCGTCTCGGCCCGAGCCCTGCTCGCCCCCTTCGACCCCCTGGTCTGGGAGCGCGCCCGCACCGAGCGCCTGTTCGGTTTTCGCTATCGCATCGAGATCTACACCCCGGCGGCGCAGCGGCAGTACGGGTATTACGTGCTGCCGTTCCTGTTCGGGGAGGAGCTGGTGGGGCGGGTGGATTTGAA
>NZ_JTHF01000179.1 GCF_001043895.1 Methylobacterium indicum | reverse complement strand
CCCCCGCGTCCCCCGGCCCAGCGCCAGCTCTGATCCGTACCGGAGCCTCGTCCGATGAACGCCTGGGACACCAAGACGATCGTGCTCACCGCCATCTGCGTCGTCCTGGTCGCCACCTGGATCGGCTTCATGGCGCATCTCGTCCTCACCGACCGGTCGCACATGCCCGCCGGGGCGCTGCTGATCGCGATCGCGCTCGAGACGGCGAAGTACGGCCTGATCCTGGCCGTGTGCGTCTGGGCGGCCGCCCGCTGGCTCTGACGGGTCCGACCGCCTCATCCCACCCACCCTGACGGAGACCGGACGACCATGCAGGCGCTGGACAGGACGATCATCCCGAGGCTCCTTCTCGCCACGACGATCCTCGGCGCATCCCCGGCCCTGGCGGCCCAGCCGTCCTTCGACTGCGCGAAGGCCGCCTCGCGGATCGAGCGGACGATCTGCGCCAGCGCCCCGCTGGCCAAGGCCGACGCCGCGCTGTCGGCCGCCTACCAGGAGGCCCGCCGGACCCTCGCCCCCGAGGCGGGGGCGCTCCTCCTCGTGGACGAGAAGCGCTTCCTCGCCGCGCGCGAGCGCGTCTTTTCCACCGGCGACAAGGATCCGGCGGCCCTGCTGCTCGGCGAGATCGAGGACCGCATCGCCTTCCTGCGCAGCCTGCGCGTCCCGCCGCCGGGACGCCTCGCCGGGACCTGGAGCAACCTCTTCGGCACCGTGACGGTGACGCCGGGGACCGATGGCGGCCTCGCCGTCAAGGTCGATGCCAACGAGCCGATCACCGCCCGCTGGACCTGCGGCGCGGAGGGCAAGGGACGGCTCGCCGGCGACGTCCTCACCGTGTCCCTCGGCGAGGACGGGTCCGCCCTCACGCTCGCCCGGGAGGGCGAGACGCTGACGCTCGGCGCCGTTCCGGGGAAGGGCGAGGCGGAGGGGACCGCGGATTACTGCGGGCTCAACGGCTCGGTCGACGGCACCTACTTCTTCGTCACGCCCGCGGCGCCGGCCCGCTGAGGATCGCCTGTCCGCCCGACAGATGCCCCGATCGCGCCGCCATCCCCGCGGGGAGAGGCGGCCCGCCCCGACCAGGAGGATTCCTCGTGACACATCAGCTGCTGCTCGCCGGCACGCTCCTGCTCATGATCGCCGCGGCGCCGCCCCTGATGGCGGCCACGGGCGTCATCCGCGAGGTCACGCTCTCGAGCGGGGGCCTCGCCGAGGTCACGCTCGCCGGCTCGGTCGAGGGCGATGCGACGATCGCCATCGACGTCAGGGCCGACCAGATCGACGACATCCTCAAGAGCCTGGTGGTGCGCGATCCCAAGGGCGCGGTCGGCGCCATGCGGCTCGACGGCGAGGACCAGGTCGAGGAGATCCTGCGCACCCTTCCCTTCACGGCGGACGACCTGTCGTCCACCGCCCAGCTCGCCGGCAAGCTCCAGGGCGTCGAGGTCCGGATCGAGAGCGGCGGGCGGGTGCTCGAGGGCCGGGTGCTCGGCCTGTCCGAGCGCGAGGCCGGCTCCGAGACCGGGACGGTGCGGGTTCTCTCCGTGATGACCGCGTCCGGCGCCCTCGACTCGGTGCGGGTCGACGACGGCCTGACGGTGACGATCCGCGATCCCGCGATGGTCGCGCGGATCGCCGAGGTCGTCGACGTGGCCGGCAAGGCCAGGGCGAGCGGGGCGCGCCGGGTGGAGATCGCCCTGTCGGGCACCGGCGCGCGCGAGGTGCGCCTGACCTACGTGGTTGCCGCACCGGTCTGGAAGACGAGCTACCGGGTCGTCGACGGCGGCGACGGCCGGGCGAACCTGCAGGCCTGGGCGATCATCGAGAACGCCCTCGGCGAGGACTGGAAGGGGGTGGACGTCACCCTGTCGTCCGGCGCGCCGGTGACGCTGCAGCAGCGCCTGCACCGGCGGTACTGGCACCGCCGCCCCGAGGCGCCGCTGCCGGTCGAGAATCTCGGCCTGCCCGACCTCGATGCCGGCCCCCTCGCCGCGCGGGCGGCCGCGCCGCCGCTGCCTGCGCCGATGGAGCGCATGGACCGCAGCCGGCGCGCCGTCGACGCGCGCTACGAGGCCGCGCCGGCCGCGGTGGCGGCGCAACCCGCGGAGGGCGACGTGGCGGCGACCTTCCGGCTGCCCCACCCGGTCGATCTCGGGGTCGGCCGCACGCTCTCGGTGCCGATCCTCGACACCGAGATCGAGGCGTCCCGGATCGCGCTGTGGAAACCCGGGCAGGGCCTCCACCCGATCGCCGCCCTGATGCTCCGCAACGGGACCGGCACGACGCTGCCGCCGGGCATCCTCACCGTCTACGATCGCGCGCTCGGCTATGTCGGCGACGCGCGGCTGCCCGCGACCCCGGCCGGCGAGCAGCGCTTCGCCGCCTTCGCGGCCGACCGGAAGGTCGGCGTGCGGGCCGAGACGAAGCCCGCCGAGGTGTTGACCCGGATCACGGTCGTTGACGGCGCGGTCCGGGCGACCGCGCGCTCGCGCGAGGAGACGGTCTACACCGTGAAGGGCGCGCCCGACGCGCCGCGCACCGTCGTCATCGAGCATCCGCGCCGCGACGGCTGGACCTTCTCGTCCCCGGCCCGCGACGGCGAGACCCCGACCGCCTACCGGCTGACGCTCGATGTGGCCGCCGCGGGCACGGCCGAGGCGCGGGCGGTGCTGGAGCGCGTCCAGACCGACACCTACGCCCTCGCCGAGGCCGATGCCGGGATGCTGGTGAGCTGGAGCGCGCTCGCCGACGACCCGGCCCTGGCGGGCGGCCTCAAGGCCCTGTCCCAGGCCCGCGCCGACAGCCAGGCGGCGACGCGCGAGATCGCCGAGATCGGCGAGCGCATCGCGACGATCGCGGCCGAGCAGGAGCGCATCCGCGGCAATCTCGGCGTCGTCCCGAAGGACAGCGAGCTCGCCCGGCGCTACCTCGCCCAGATGGGCGCCCAGGAGGACGAGCTTGCGAGGCTCGGCACGACGCAAGGCGAGGCGCGGGAGCGCCTGAGGACCCGGGAGGCCCGTGTCCGCGCGCTGATCGCGGAGCTGTCGGGACGCGAGGCCCGGCCATGACGGCGCTTCTCGCGATGGGCTCGATCGGCCTCAAGCTCGGGATCCTGGTCGCCGTCGCCCTCGGCAGCGGCGCCGTCGGTTATCGCCTGGGCCGGGACCTCGACGTCTTCCTGCCGGCGGACCGGTCCCCGGCCCTGCGGGCCCTGCGCCTCGTCGACCGGATCGCGGTCGAGCGCGGCCTCGCCCGGGGGGACCTGCTGCGGGCGATGCTGGAGGAAGACGCGCGTTCGACCGCCGGAGCGCCCCGTCGATGACGCCGATCACCGACCAGGACAGGGCCTTCCTGCGCCGCGAGTGGAGCGACCTCGGCAGGTTCGTCGTCCAGGACGATCCCGATCCCGCCGACCATGACGCGATCTACGCCTGGGTGCTCGATTTCATCGACAGCGGCGTCGACGACCCGGACTACCCGTACGTGCACGGCCTGATCGAGGTCAGCACGAACTTCGACATCCCGTTCACGGCGACGGAGCGGGTGCGCGGCGAGCTGATGACGATCGCGCGCAGGAAGCGCGAGGATCCGGGCTGGCGCCGCCATCCGTGAGGGCGCGCCGGGGCGCCGGCGCCTCACTCCCAGCCGGGCTCCGGCGCATCGTCGCTGTCGAGCTGCGCGCTCTGGAGGAGGTCGTGGACGGCAGCGAGGCGGCGCGCCGCGCCGTCGCCGAGGACGAGGCCGAGCCGCACGCTCAGGATCTCGATCACGATGGTCTGCGCGATGGTCGCGTCGGTCCCGACCCGCATCGTCGCGTCCCCCGGCACGTCGACCGCGAGCAGGATGTCGGCGGCGCGGGCGAGCGGCGTGCCGGTGCGGGTGATGGCCACCACCGTGGCCCCGGCCCGGCGGGCCACCGCGACGGTGCGCAGGAGCGCCGGCATCCGCCCGACGAAGGAGATCGCCACCAGGACGTCGCCTTCGCCGAGGCAGGACGCCGCGGTGAGCTGGAGATGGGCGTCGGAGAACGAGTTCGACGGGATGCCGAGCCGGAAGAGCCGGGCGTGGAGGTCGTGGGCGAGGAAATGCGAGGTCGCGCCGGTGCCGGCGGTGTCGACGCGCCCGGCCGCGCGGATCGCCGCCACCGCCGCCTCGATCCGCTCGGGATCGATGCTCGACTGCCACTCGGCCAGCATCGAGGTCACGCTGCCGACGACGTTGCGCACCACCTCGCCGGGGGCGTCGGTCGGCCGGACGCTGCGGTGGACGTAGGGGGTGCCCAGCGCCAGCGAGCCGGCGAGCTTCAGCTTCATGTCGCGCACGCCCTCGCAGCCGACCGCGCGGGCGAAGCGCACAATGGTCGGCGCGCTCACCCCGGCCCGCTCGGCCAGGAGCTCGACCCCGGTCTGGACCACCCATTCGGGATCGGCGACGATCATCCGGGCGATCCGGGCCTGCGTCTCGGGCAGGCTCTCCAGCGTCTCGCGCAGGTTGCGCAGCAGGTCGGAGGAGGAGCCGGCCTCCGTGCCGTCCGCCATCAGGCCGCCTCCCGCATCTCGGAGGCGTCGCGCAGGCAGGCGAACCGGTGCCCGTCCCCGGCCTCGCGCATCGGCGGCACGGCGTGCGCGCAGGACTCGACGGCGAGCGGGCAGCGGGTGCGGAAGACGCAGCCCGACGGCGGCGCGATCGGGCTCGGGATGTCGCCCGTGAGGAGCCGCGCGATGCGCGGCGCATCGGGATCGGCCTTCGGCGAGGCCGCGAGCAGGGCCCGGGTATAGGGGTGGCGCGGGCGCGCGACCACCTCGGCGGTCGGCCCGATCTCCATGACGCGGCCGAGATAGAGCACCACCACCCGGTCGCAGAGCAGCTCGACCACGTCGAGGTCGTGCGAGATGAACAGCATCGCGAGGTTCAGCCGCGCCCGCAGGTCCTGGAGCAGGTTGAGCACCTGGGCCTGCACCGAGACGTCGAGGGCCGAGACCGGCTCGTCGGCGACGATCAGCCCCGGCTCGACGGCGAGCGCCCGGGCGATGCCGATGCGCTGGCGCTGGCCGCCGGAGAATTCGTGCGGGAAGCGGTCGAGATGCTCGGGGGCCAGGCCGACGAGGTCGAGGAGCTCGGCCATGCGCTCCCGGCGCCGGCCCCGGGCGAGGCCGTGGGCATCGAGCGCCTCGCCCAGGATGCCGGAGACCCGCAGGCGCGGGTTGAGGCTGGCATAGGGGTCCTGGAAAATCATCTGCGCCCGCCGCCGCAGGGGCTTCAGGCGGCGCTCCGGCAGGCCCGAGACGTCCTCGCCCTCGAAGCGGATCGTGCCGCCGGTCGGGTCGACGAGGCGCAGGCACAGCCGCCCGATCGTCGACTTGCCGGAGCCCGATTCGCCCACCAGCCCGACGACCTCGCCGGGGGCGACCGTGAAGCTCACCTGCTCCACCGCCCGCACCTCGGCCGGTGGGCGGCCGAAGCGCTTGGTCAGGCCCTCGACGGCCAGGATGGGATCGCCCGAGGCGGGCCCGAGACGTTCCGCGCTCACATCTCCCTCCAGAACAGGCAGCGGGCGGCGCGCCCGGGGGTAATCGCCTCGAGCGGCGGCGGGGTGGTGCGGCATTCCTCCCGCACCCGCTCGCAGCGGGGCGAGAAGGCGCAAGCGTCGCGGATCGCGGCGGCCCGACCGAGGGAGCCGGGAATCGCGCGGACGTGCCGGCGCCCGTCCGGGCCGCGGGTCGCCCGCGCCGGCAGCGAATCGAGCAGGCCCGCCGTGTAGGGGTGGCGCGGATGGCGAAACAGGTCGCCGACCGGCCCGGTCTCGACGATGCGGCCGGCATACATCACCGCTACCCGGTCGGCGACCTCCGCCACCACGCCGAGATTGTGGGTGATGAACAGCACGCCCATCCCGGTCTCGCGCCGCAGCCGGTCGATCAGCGCCAGGATCTGGGCCTGGATCGTCACGTCGAGGGCGGTCGTCGGCTCGTCGGCGATGAGGAGGCGCGGGTGGCACGCCATGGCGAGCGCGATCATCACCCGCTGGCGCATGCCGCCCGACATCTGGTGCGGGTAGTCGTGCAGGCGCTTGGCCGCGGCCGGGATCTCGACGAGGTCCAGCATCTCCTGCGCCCGGCGCAACGCCGCCCGCCGGTCGAGCCGCAGGTGGAGCCGCACCGATTCGGCGATCTGCTCGCCGGCGGTCAGCACCGGGTTGAGGCTCGTCATCGGCTCCTGGAAGATCATCGCGATCTCGGCGCCGCGCAACCGCCGCACCCGGTCGGGCGGGGCCGCGGCGAGGTCGATCGTCTCGCCGGCCTTGGTCCGGTAGAGGATGCGGCCCTTCGCGACGCGGCCGGCCGGGCGCGGCAGCAGCCCCATCACGGCGAGGCTCGACACCGACTTGCCGGAACCGGATTCGCCGACGAGCGCGACGGTCTCGCCGGGGGCGACGCGCAAGTCGACGCCGGTGACGGGGGCGACCTCGCCGTCCTCCGTACCGAAGCGGACCTCCAGGTCCTCGATCGCGAGAAGAGCCTGCGTCATCTCACACCGCCTTGCGCAGCTTCGGGTCGAGCATGTCGCGCAGGCCGTCGCCGAGGATCTGGAGCGAGAGGGCCGAGAGCACGATGGCGAGGCCCGGATAGAGCACGGTCCAGAAGGCCCGGTCGGCATATTGCTGGCCCGACGCGATCATCGTGCCCCAGGTCGGGATCTCCGGCGGGACGCCGGCACCGAGGAACGACAGACCGGCCTCGGCCAGGACCGCGTAGGCGAAGATGAAGGTCGCCTGGATGAGGATCGGCGAGGCGACGTTCAGGAGGATGTGCACGGCGAGGATCCGCGGCGTGCCGACCCCGAGCGCCCGGGCGGCCTCGACGAAGGGCAGTTCGCGCACCACCAGCGTCGAGGCGCGCACCACCCGCACCACCCGGGGCGTGTAGACGATGGCGAGCGCCAGCACGACGTTGCCGGCGGAGGCGCCGAGCACCGCGACGAGGAAGATGGCGAGCAGGATGTCGGGGAGCGCCATCAGGGCGTCGACCACCCGCATGATCGGCCCGTCGAGCCGCCGCTCGTAGCCGGCCAGGATCCCGAACACGGTCCCGACGAGGCAGGAGGCGAGCACCACGGAGAACCCGATGCCGAGCGAGGCCCGGGCGCCGTAGACGACCCGCGAGAACACGTCGCGGCCGAGCTCGTCGGTGCCGAGCCAGTGCTCGGGCGAGGGCGGGCGCAGGCGGCGCACCACCCGCATCGCGCCGGGATCGAAGGGGGAGACCCACGGGGCGGCGAGCGCCACGACGACGATCGCGAGCAGCACCAGGGCCGCGACGAGGACGAGCTTGCGCCGGAAGAGACGGCGCAGGAACAGGAGGGCGGGGGCGTTCATGGGGCTGGTCGCGGCGCCGGTCACGCGGTCACTCTCGGATCGACGAGGCGGTAGATGAGGTCGACCGCGAGGTTGATGAGGACGTAGAGGCCCGCCACCATCACGAGCGCACCCTGGATGACGGGGTAGTCGCGCCGCAGCACCGCCGAGACCACGAGGTTGCCGATGCCCGGCAGCCCGAACACCGTCTCGGTGACGATGGCGCCGCCGATGAGCAGCGCGACGGTGAGGCCGAGCACGGTGACGATCGGCACCAGCGCCGTCCCGAAGGCGTGGCGCAGGACCACCCGGCTCTCCGGCAGGCCCTTGGACCGGGCGGTGCGCACGTAGTCGTTCGACAGCACGTCGAGCATCGAGGCGCGGGTGAAGCGGGTGATCAGCGCCGAGTTGACGATGCCGAGGACGAGGGAGGGCAGCACCAGGTGCTCGAGGCGCTCGGGCAGGCCCGCGCCGGGCGCGCCGTAGCCCGCGACCGGGAACCAGCCGAGGCGCACGGCGAAGAGCTGGATCAGGATCAGGCCGAGCCAGAAGCTCGGCACGTTGGCGGCGAGCAGCGCCAGCCCGCTCACCACCTGATCGACGATCCGCCCGCGCCAGACCGCCGAGACGATGCCGGCCGGCACGCCGACGAGGGCCGCGATGGTGACCGAGAACAGGGCGAGGAAGAAGGTCGGCTCGGCCCGGTCCCACAGCACGGTGGTGACCGGCTGCTGCAGGAAGATCGAGCGGCCGAAATTGCCGGTGGCGATCTCCTTCAGCCACAGGGCGAACTGCACGAGGAGCGGCCGGTCGAGCCCGAAGGTGGCGCGCAGCCGCGCGACGTCCTCGGGCGTCGCCTGGTCGCCCAGCATGATCGCCGCCGGATCGCCGGGGGCGAGCCGGGTGAGGAAGAACACCATCGTGGCGACCAGGAACAGCACCACCAGGAGGCCGCCGAGCCGGCGGGCGAGAGAGATCCACATCGGGCTGCCTTCCAAAACATATTTCTGCGGATCGCAGCCGTCCGCCAAAACGCTCCCCTGTCCCGGACGACTGAAACGAAGTGGAAGGAGATCCGGGAACCAGCGCAAGACGTCGCGAAGCGTCCGTTCGTCCGCAACGATGCAATCAGCGGAGCCGCTTCGCGGCACTTCCTCTGCTGGATCCCGGATCTCCTTCCGCTGTCGCTTCAGTCGCCCGGGATAGGGTGGGGCTCACGACGACGCATAGGCCGGTCCGTCGCGCTGCCCCGTTCCGCCTCACGCCGCCTCGACGTTCCAGAAGGCCGGCCACGGCATCGGCGCAAAACCCTTCAGCTTGCCGGAGAGGCCGGACAGGGCCGCGAAGTTGCCGACGCGGATGTAGGGCACCTCCCGATAGATCACCTCCTGCACCGGTCCCCACAGGGCGCCGCGCTTCCCCGGATCGGTCTCGGCGTTGAAGGCCGACAAGGCCGCCTTCTTCGCCGGCGTGTCCCACCAGCCCGGGGCGCCGTCGCCGAGTTGCGGCGGCGTCAGCATGGGTTCCGGCAGGAAGGCCGAGTGGGTGACGTAGACGTCCCAGAGCGCCGGGTCGCCGCGGCGGGAGACGAGCGTCGCCCAGTCGACCACGTCGAGGGTCACCTTGAAGCCGGCGGCGCGCAGCTCCTCGGCCATGACGAGCGCGATGCGGTTGTGGAAGTCGTACTGCTTCGAGTTGAGGATGCGGATCGGCGTGCCGTCGTAGCGGGCCTCCGCCAGCAGCGCCTTGGCGCCCTTGTCGTCGCCCCGGTCGTAGGCCTGGGTGCCGGCCGTCGAGTGGAAGGGCGAGCCCTTCGGGAAGTGGCTGCCCGTCGCCTCGAAGAATTTCTCCTCGCCGAAGGCCGCCATCAGGAGTTCGGTGTCGCTGAGCGCCATCTGGAGCGCCTGGCGCACCGTGAGGTCGGCGCAGGGGCCCTGCCTGGTGTTGAGCACGAGATAGGGAAAGCCGAACGGCATCGTGAGCACCGGCTTTGCGCCCGACGCCTTGGCGATGCGTCCGTTGCTCTCGACGGGAAGCTGGTCGGCGAAGTGGTACTGGCCGGCGACGACGCCCTCGACCCGGGTGTTGGCGTTCGGCACCGGGATGAAGCGCAGCTCGGGGATCGCGGCGGTGCGGCGCCCGGCATAGCCGCTCGGGGCCTCGCTGCGGGCCGCATAAGAATCGTGCCGGGTCAGGACCACGAACTGGTCGGGCCGGCGCTCCTTGAACCGGTAGGGACCGGTGCCGACGAACTCGGTGAGCGGGCTGGCGATCGCCTCGCGGGCCATGATGGCGGCGAAGCCCGAGGGCAGGGCGAGGTGGGCGAGCAAGGCCGGATTGACCGCCTTGAGGACGATCTCGACCGCGTGCGGGCCCTTCGCGGAGAGGCTCGTCAGCCCGGCCGCGATGCCCTTGCCGCGCGGCGTCATCTCCATCCAGCGCTTGAGCGAGGCGACGACGTCCTCGGAATCGAGCGCCCGGCCGTTATGGAGCGGCACGCCCTCGCGCAAGGCGATGGTGTAGGTCTTCCCGTCCGGGCTGATCGTCGGAAGGGCGGCGGCCAGCATCGGCTGCACCGCCCAGCTCGCGTCGAACGTGTAGAGCGGCTCGAAGACGTGCTGCATGATCGTCGCGACGAGGTCGGCGGTCGAGGCCATCGGATCGAGCGATTGCGGCTCGCCCACCATCGCCAGGTTGACGCTGCCCATGCCGCCGGCCATGCCGCCGGCCGCGGTGCCGCCGCCCTGAGCGAAGGACCGCACCGGCACCAGGGGGCCGAGCGCGAGGCCGGTCGCGAGGGCGCGGCGGGTCAGGCCGGGGCGCGGGCGGTCGGTGGGGGCCATGGACGTCTCCTGGACTGCGCTTTTGTAAAATTATTTCACGTTCGAACGCATCGTCAAGCGTCAATGGGCGGATTTCGCAAGTCCCGTCGTTTTCACGTTGCACCCCTCGCGACCGATGTGTAAATTTTTTTCGCAACCTCGCCAGCCAGCGGAACCCATGACCTTCGATCTCGTGCTCGCGGGCGGCCGCGTCGTCGACCCGTCCCAGTCCATCGACCGCGTCGCCGACGTCGCCTTCGCGGACGGCAAGGTGGCGGCCATCGGGGAGGGCCTCTCCGCCTCGGCCCGGACGGTGCACGACTGCGCCGGGCGCCTCGTCACCCCGGGCCTCATCGACCTGCACACCCACGTCTACTGGGGCGGCACCTCGCTCGGGGTCGATGCGCCGGCGCTCGCCCGCTCGGGTGCGGTCACGACCTTCGTGGATACCGGCAGCGCCGGCCCCGGCAACTTTCCGGGTTTCCGCCGCCACGTCGTCGAGCCCTCGCCGGTGCGCATCATCCCGCTGATGAGCGTGTCCTTCGCCGGCATCTACGCCTTCTCGAAGCGGGTGAATGTCGGCGAGAGCGGCGACCAGCGGCTCCTCTCGGCGCCCGCCGCCCTCGAGGTCGCGCTGGCCCACCGCGACGTGCTCGGCGGCCTCAAGGTCCGGGTCGGGCGCAATGCCGGCGGCACGTCGGGCATCGTACCCCTCGACATCGCCCGGCAGGTCGCGGACGCGGCCGGCATGATGCTGATGGTCCATATCGACGAGCCCCCGCCGACGCTGGCCGAGGTGCTGGAGCGGCTGCGCCCCGGCGACATCCTCACCCACGCCTTCCGGCCGTTCCCCAACACCCCGGTGACGGCCGACGGCCGCGTCCGCCCCGAGGTGCTGGAGGCCCGCGCCCGCGGCGTGATCTTCGATATCGGCCACGGCATGGGGTCCTTCGCCTTCTCGGTCGGCCGGGCCATGCTGGACAACGGCTTCCCGCCGGACTGCATCTCGTCGGACGTGCACGCCCTCTGCATCGAGGGCCCGGCCTTCGACCTCCTCACCACGATGTCGAAGTTCCTCTGCCTCGGCATGCCGCTCGACGAGGTGATCCGCGCCGCGACCGACAACCCGGCCCGCGCCCTCTCGCGTTCCGATCTCGGCACCTTCCGGACGGGTGCGGCCGGCGACGCCTCGGTCCTCTCCCTCGACGAGGGCCGCTTCGACTACGTCGATTCGACGGGCGCGCGTCTGATGGGCGAGCAGCGCCTGTCGGCCGCCGCGACGATCATCGACGGCGCCGTCTTCCACGCCCACTGAAGGACCGATTCATGACCCCCGAACAGAAGCTCGCCGAGCTCGGCCTGACCCTGCCGCAGGTACCGGTGCCGGTCGCCAACTACGTGCCGTTCCGCATCGTGGGCGACCTCCTCTACCTCTCGGGCCAGGGCCCGAAGCGTCCCGATGGCACCTACCGCCCCGGGCGGCTCGGCCGCGACGCCACGATCGAGGAGGGCTACGCCGACGCGCAGCTCGCCGGTCTCCAGCTCCTCGCCGTCGCCAAGGCGGCGCTCGGCGATTTGTCGCGCATCACGGCGGTGGTGAAGCTTCTGGGCATGGTCAACGCCGAGCCCGATTTCGCCGACCACCCGAAGGTGATCAACGGCTGCTCGGACCTCCTGGTCGACGTGCTCGGCGAGGCCGGCCGCCACGCCCGTTCGGCGGTCGGCATGGGCTCGCTGCCCAACGCCATGACGGTCGAGGTCGAGGCGATCCTCCAGATCGCGCCGATCCCCCCGATCGCGCCCTGACCGCCCGTTCCGCCGCCGCCTCAATGCGGGCGCGGCGGCTCCGGGACGTGGGCGCAGGCCGCGCAGTGCCGGCGCTTGGCCGCGTACATCTGCGCGTCCGCCCGGGCGAAGACCGCGCGGAGCGGGCCGTCGCCGGTCCAGGTGGCGAAACCCAGGGACGCGCTGGGGGGCGGTGGAGCCGGAACCCGCCGCGGCGTCGAGCGCCGCCAGGATCCGCCGCATCAGGGCGTCCGCCGCCTCCGGGCCGGTCAGCGGCAGGAGGACGACGAACTCGTCGCCGCCGATCCGCGCGATGGCGCCGCCCGGGGCGCACTCGGCCAGGAGATCGCCGAACCGCCGGATCAGGGCGTCGCCGGCCTCGTGGCCCCAGCGGTCGTTGGTGGTCCTCAGCCCGTTGAGGTCGGCCACGATCACCGAGACCGGCACGGCCCGGTCGGTCTCGAGCCGGTCGAGCTCGGCCTCGTAGCCGGTGCGGTTGAGGAGGCCGGTGAGGGGATCGGTGAGGCCCAGGGCCTCGAGGCGGACCTCCTCCCGCTTGTTGTCGCCGATATCGGTGAGCGCGACCTGGACGAGGCGGCGGGTCCAGGCGGGAGGAGGACCACGCCTTCGTGACGACAGAGCACGGTGATACGCGCCATCACCCGGCGCCTCCCTTTCGTCGGCGCCGGGAGGGTGACCGACGCCCCCGGCAGGCCGGGCCGGCGCGGCGGTTTGCCATCGCACGGGCGGGATGCGAGACCTGCGCCGCGTGCCCGATGCGCCATGCCGGCTCGGGTCGCATCGTCTCGCGCAACGATGGGTGTCGTGATGAAGAGAATGGCTGCCGCCGCGTCGATCGTCCTGGCCGGAACGCTTCCGGCCCTGGCACAATCGTGCGACGAACTGTGGTATCAGCGGAACCTGATCTACAAGGAAGCCGGTTACTGCTTCAAGACGGCGAACGCCATCCGCAGCTTCGGCAATGCCGGCTGCCGGTTCGACAACCAGGCCGACGTGCCGCTCTCCGCCCGCGACCGTGCCGAGGTCGACAGCATCCGGTCGATGGAGCGCT
The DNA here is from genome assembly GCF_001043895.1 of Methylobacterium indicum. Lineage (GTDB taxonomy): Bacteria > Pseudomonadota > Alphaproteobacteria > Rhizobiales > Beijerinckiaceae > Methylobacterium > Methylobacterium indicum. The sequence continues at coordinate 6,904 of NZ_JTHF01000179.1, read as the reverse complement.
CCATGCGGTGCGCCCCGTAACGGTCCGCTCCGGGCGGTCGCGTCAGGCGGGCTCGGCCGTCCCGAACCGGCCGAGCCCGAAGGGCGCGACGTCGATCCGGCTCCGCCCCTCGGTCAGGAGTTCGGCCGCGACGAGGCCGATCCCGGCCGAGTGCTTGAATCCATGCCCCGAGCAGGCCGACACCACGAGGATGCGGTCCTGCTCCGGGTGTCGGTCGATGATGAAGCCGCGGTCGGGGGTGACGGTGTAGAGGCAGGCCGCGGCCGCGACGACGCGCGGGGTCGCGCCGGCCAGGCGTCCGGCGATGTGGCGCCGGTACATCTCGGCCGATTCCGCCGGGGCGACCGTCCGGTCGGCCGAATCCGCGGTCGTGGCGGCGGCGTATTGCTCGGTCGCGACCTTGACGCTGCCCTCGCCGGGCTGCGGCGGGAAGCCGTAGAAGTATTCGGTGTCGGACGAGCCGTACATCCAGATGTAGACCGGCGAATCGGGCCGGTAGGCGCGGGCGTCGTCGAGGGCGTACCAGTGCAGGAGCTGGCGCTTGACGCTCAGGAGATCGGTGAAGGGCGCGCCGAGGAGCGGCGCCGTCCAGGCCCCGGCCGACACCATCGCCTGGCCGGCCGCGAAGGTGCCGGCCGAGGTCTCGACGCGCACGCCGTCGCCCTCCTGGGCCATCGACAGCACCTCGACGCCGGTGCGGATCCCGGCCCCGAGCGCCGCGGCGCGGGAGAGCTGCGCGGCGATGCAGGCCTCGGGGCGGACAAAGCCGCCGCCGGGCTCGTAATAGGCGACCTCGTCGCCCGACAGCCCCTGGAATTGCGGGAAGCGCCGGGCGACCTCGCGGCCGTCGAGGACCTCGTGGGGGATGCCGAACTCTTCGGCGGCCCGGATCGAGGTGCGGACGAAATCCGGCTTGCCGTGATGCGAGGCGGTGCCGGTCCCCGGCGCCATCACCAGGGCGCCGCAGGCCTCCAGCAAGCCGGCGCCGGTCTCCGCCTCGATCTCGCGCCAGATCCGGTGCGCGGCGAGCACGAGCGGCACGTAATCGCGCCCCTCGCCGATCCCCTGCCGGGTGATCCGCGTCTCGCCGTGGCTCGATCCCATCGTGTGGGGCGGCGCGAAGCGATCGAGCCCGATCACCGACGCGCCGCGCTTCGCCAACTGGTAGAGCGCCGCGCTGCCCATGGCCCCGAGGCCGATCACCAAGAAGTCCGCCCGCTCCGTCATCGCCGCGCTCCGCCTCCCGCCCTGTGCGACCGAACGCTGCCCGAAAGGCCGTCGGCCCGGCAAGCCGATCCGCGAGGGGAGGGGGGTGCGTCAGGCGCCGAGCGGGCCGGTATGGGTTTCGAGCGCGGCCCAGGCTTCCCGCCCGAACCTCGCCTTCCATTCGGCGTAGTAGCCGGCGGCCTCGAGCGCCCGGCGGAAGGCGGCGCGGTCCGGCGCGGCGACGACGAGGCCCCGGTCCCGCAGCCGGGCCTCCCCCCGCGTGTTCATGGCGACGAAGGCCCGTCGCTGGCGCGCCACCGCCGCGTCGAAGTGGCGGCCGATCAGCGCCCGGGCGTCCCGCGGCAGCCCGTCCCAGGTCGGGCCATGGGCGAGGATCCACAGCCCGTCCCAGGAATGGCCGGTGCGCGAGAGATGGGTCTGGACCTCGTAGACCCGCGTCGCCTCGATCTGCGGCAGCGAGTTCTCCATCCCGTCGGCGAGGCCGGTCCGGAGCGCCGCGTAGGTCTCGGCGAGGCCGATCGTGGTCGGGGCGGCGCCGAACGCCCGGAACAGCGAGGTCAGGAGCGGACTCGGCGGCACCCGGATCCGGAGGCCGCGCAGGTCGGAGACGGTCTCGACCGGCCGGGATGCCGTGATCACGTCGCGAAAGCCGTTGTCGATGACGCCGAAGGCGTGGAGGCCCGCCTGGGCGAGGGCGTCGCGGATGCGCTCGCTCAACGGCCCCCGGTCGAGGGCCGACCAGAGCGCGACGTAGCCGGTGAAGGCGTAGGCCAGGCCGGGGATTCCGGCGATCGGCACCAGGGCCTGCAGCGAGCTGGCGGAGGAGAGGGTGAACGCGATGGTGCCCGCGCGCAGCTGCGACTGCATGCTGAGCTCGCCGCCGAGCCGGCTGTCGGGATGGAGCGTGATGTCGATCTCGCCCTGGCTCTCGGCCCGGATGGCGTCGAGGGCCTCCATGAGGCAGGTGGTGGCCGGATGGTCCCGAGGCATCGGCGAGCCCATGCTCAGCCGCAGCGCCCCCGTCGCGGCCAGCCCGCGAATCGGGGCGAGGAGCAGCCCGGCTCCAAGACCGCCCACGATGGCGCGTCGCGTCGGCATCGTCCTTTCCTCCGTCGCCGACCATCGATGACGCGTGTTTGTTAGATACACATTAAGCCGCGGCGCTCCGGTCATGGAACGTCGAGCCTACCGCGGGCGGCCGGGAATTCCCGAGACGACAGGTCAATTCCAGATACGAGCGGCCGGCCCGAAGAGCAGACCACCGGGCTCCGGCTATTTCTGTGCGTTCCGCGAGTCGACCGGGAACTCTTCGCCGAATCACTTGAAAGAACCACTGGCCCGGGTCGGGCCAGGACGATGCGACCGCGATCGGGTACGCGGCGCCGATTCGGCTGTGAATCGAAATTAACATCCACCGCCGAATCTCGACTCCGCATTGCCCGGCGGCGGCGACTCGTGACACGACTCGTAACGTTACGAGTCGTGGAGCCGAGAGCGATGGCCGATACCCCGTCTCAGCGCGTCAAGAAGCTCCGCGAGGCCCGCAAGGCCTCCGGGGAGACGGAGACGAATGTCTGGGTGCCGGCACAGGTGCAGCAGGCAATCGATGCGGCGGTGCGCGAGGGCAAGTTCCCGAACCGCCGCCTCGCGATCATCCACGCGCTCGAGCAAGTGTTCGTGGAGCCGAATATGTAGACGCGGCAAAGCAAAAAAGCGCCGAGGTGGGGACCTCGGCGCTTTTTGGGATCTCATAACGGGGCTCGGGGAAGCCGCTGTTAGAAGACCGGATTGGCATCCTCCTTCTAGCGGTTCCCGACCTCCTCGTCAATGACGCCCTCTCGGGCGAACGGTCCCGCTTTGCCTCCGTCCAAGGAGGTGTGGAGTGGAGATGGTTCAGACCGGGGGCCGGCCGCTGACGCGCGCCGCCCTCGCAGGGAAGAGACGCGCCCTCGAGGACGGGCGTACGGTCACGCGCAAGGACTTGTCGGCCTCGGCCCGCGAGGCGGCGAAGGCGCTCGGCCTGCGTCCGTCGCTGCGGCTGGTCCTGTCCGAGCTCGTCGCCACCTGGGGCGAGCAGGACTGGTCGCGCCTGATCGTGTGGCCGTCGAACGAGTACCTGGTGTCGCGCACCGGGCTGTCGGAGCGTGCGGTGCGCTATGCCCTGCGCGACCTCGTCGGCCTGGAGATCATCGCGCCGAAGGATTCCGCCAACGGCAAGCGCTACGCGGTCCGGTCCCGCGACGGGACGATCCTCGACGCCTTCGGCTTCGACCTGACGCCTCTGTATGCGCGGCGCGGCGACTGGGCGCAGGCGATCCAGGCACGGGCCGAGGCGCGGGAGCGCCGCCGCCGGGCCTTCGACCTCGTGACGATGCATCGGCGCGCCGTGGCGGAAGCGATGCAGGCCTTCGCGACCCGCTATCCCGATGCGACCCTCACCGACCTCGCCGAGGCGCAAGCAAGCCTCGACGCGACCACCCCCGACCGGCGCGGCGCGGGCGATCCGGAACTGGTGCTGGAGGCCTGGGGAGAATTGCGCCGGATGGTCGAGGATCGCTTCTACGCAGCCGGCTGTGACGGCAACGCGTGCCCTCACGTAGAAACAGAGAAAGGATCTCCTACCGAGGCTTGGAGCAAGGACTCGTCGGGGAACGCGGACACGCCCCGCCCGATCGAGCGGCCGGTGGCGGGTCTGTCGCCGGCACTGGTCGTCGAGGCCTGCCCGGTGGTGCGCGACCTGGTGGGCGGCGACATCCGGGAGGAACACGAGATCCTCGATGCCGGCCGGACGCTGAGGGCGACGATCGGGGCGCATGCGAGCGCCTGGGCCGAGGCCTGCGCCGCGGTCGGTCCCTACCAGGCGGCGATCCTGGTGCTGGTCGTGGCGCAGCGTCACGACGACGACGTGTCGTCGGGCCAGAACCGGATTCGCAATCCGGGCGGCTACTTCCGGCGCCTCGTGCGTCTCGCCGGGGAGGGCCACTACGAGATCGGCACCGAACTGCTCGCCCTGCGCCGGCGGCGGATGACGTGAGGGAGGGTGCCGTGTCCGACAGGTTCACGCGGAGAGCCGGCAGTTCTCCGGCCGGTCGCCCTGCTGCGCCCATCCCGGACGAAACAGGGTCGATCGTCTCGGTCCGATTCCGGCCCCGGCCACGTCAATCCGGGCTCGGTTGCGCTCCAGCATCGGCGGCGAGCTCCTCGCGCAGATACGGTGCCGTACGGCTGTCCGGGGTCGCGGCGATCACCTCCGGCCGGCCGGCGGCCACGATCGCACCGCCGCGATTGCCCGCGCCCGGACCCATGTCGATGACGTGGTCGGCGGCGGCCACGACGCGCATGTCATGCTCGACCATCACGACGGTGTTGCCCGCATCGACCAAGCCGTTGAGCTGGAGCATCAGCCGGTCGACATCGGTCGGGTGCAGGCCCGTCGTCGGCTCGTCGAGGACGTAGAGGGTGCCGCCGCGCTGGCCCCGCTGCAACTCGGTCGCGAGCTTGATCCGCTGGGCCTCGCCGCCCGACAATTCGGTCGCGGGCTGGCCGAGGCGCAGGTAGCCGAGGCCGAGGTCGCGCAGGAGGGCGAGCGGCCGCAGGACGGAGGGCTCGTCGGCGAAGGCCGTGCAGGCCCGTTCGACCGTGAGCCCGAGCACGTCGGCGATGCTCATGCCGTTCCAGGTCACCTCCAGCGTCTCCTGAGCGTAGCGGGCACCGTGGCAGGTCGGGCAGGGGGCGTAGACGCTCGGCATGAACAAAAGCTCGACGCTGACGAAGCCCTCGCCCTCGCAGACCGGGCAGCGGCCCTTGGCGACGTTGAAGGAGAAGCGGCCGGCATCGTAGCGCCGCCGCCGTGCTTCCGGGGTGGCGGCGAACAGCTTGCGGACGGCATCGAACAGGCCGGTATAGGTCGCGAGGTTCGAGCGCGGCGTGCGCCCGATCGGCTTCTGGTCGACCTTCACCAGCCGCCGGATCGCCTCCATGCCACCGGCGATGCGGCCTTGCGTCGGGTGGGGCACCTCGTCGAGCGGGTCCTCGGGCTCGTCGTCGGTGTCGCCCGGCCGGCCGAGATGGTCGCCGACGAGGTCGAGCAGCGCCTGGCTGACGAGGCTCGACTTGCCGGAACCCGAGATGCCGGTCACGGCGGTGAGGCAGCCGAGCGGGAAAGCGGCGGAGACCCCGCGCAGGCTGTTGCGGGTGACGTCCTCCAGGCGCAGCCACCCGGTGGGCTCGCGCCGGGGCCGGGCGGGCGGCTCGGCGAGGCCGAACAGGTGCAGGCGCGTGCGTGAATCCGCGATCTCCCGCAGGCCCTCCGGCGGGCCGCTGTAGAGAATCGTGCCGCCATGCTCGCCCGCGGCAGGGCCGACATCGACGAGCCAGTCGGCCCGGCGCATCGTCCCGATGTCGTGCTCGACGACGAACAGCGAGTTGCCCGATGCGCGCAGCCCGGCGAGCGCCTCGTGCATGGCATCGCCGTCGGCGGGATGCAGGCCGGCGGTCGGCTCGTCGAGCACGTAGACCACGCCGAAGAGCTGCGAGCGCAATTGGGTCGCCAGCCGCAGGCGCTGCAACTCGCCCGACGAGAGGGTGGTGGTGACCCGGTCGAGGGAGAGGTAGCCGAGGCCGAGATCCTTGAGCGTCCCGATCCGGTCGACGAGGTCGGCGGCCAGGCGCTGGGCGGCGAGGCGCTTCTCGATCGAGAGATTCGGCGTCGTGCGCAGGTCGGGCGCCGCCGCATGGGCCGAACCGCCGGCGACGACCCGCGCCGCGCGGTCCCGCCGGCCCGCCTCGCGGTCGAGAACGTCCGACGCCGTGCCGTCCCCAGGGAGGCTGTCCTCGGCGGCCGGCCGAAGAGCCTCGGCGAGATCGGAGAGCGGCATCCGCGACATCTCGCCGATATCGAGCCCCGCGAAGGTGACCGAGAGCGCTTCCGGCTTCAGGCGCTTGCCGTGGCAGGCCGGGCAATCCTCGCTCACGAGGTAGCTCGCGGCGCGCCGGCGCATGAGCGCGCTCTGCGAGTTGGTGAAGGCGTGCATCACGTGGCGGCGGGCGCTGGTGAAGGTGCCCATGTAGCTCGGCTCGAGCCTGCGCTTTCGCGCGGCCTGCGTCTGCGCCGGGGTCAGCCCGGCATAGACCGGCTCCTGCGGCTGCTCGTCGGTGAACAGGATCCAGTCCCGCAAGGCCCGCGGCAGGTCCCGCCACGGCGTGTCGACGTCGACGCCGCGGCTCACCAGGATGTCGCGCAGGTTCTGCCCGCCCCAGGCCTGCGGCCAGGCGGCGACGGCGCGCTCGCGGATGGTGAGCGACGGGTCCGGCACCATCGAGGCCTCGGTGGCGCTGTAGACGCGACCGAGGCCGCCGCAGGACGGACAGGCGCCCTGCGGCGTGTTGGGGGAAAAGTCCTCGGCGAACAGCATCGGCTGGCCCGGCGGATAGGTGCCGGCGCGCGAATACATCATCCGCACCAGGCTCGACAGGGTGGTGACGCTGCCGACGGAGGAGCGGGCACTCGGCGTGCCGCGCTGCTGCTGGAGCGCGACGGCCGGGGGCAGGCCCTCGATGGCATCGACGTCTGGCACCCCGACCTGGTCGATCATCCGGCGGGCATAGGGCGCGACCGATTCGAAGTAGCGGCGTTGCGCCTCGGCATAGAGGGTGCCGAAGGCGAGCGACGACTTGC
>NZ_JTHF01000178.1 GCF_001043895.1 Methylobacterium indicum | reverse complement strand
TCCCCGGACTGTTCAGCGAGAGAGGAAAGCTTCAGCGTTCCGCCTGACTATCCCTCACGACGCCGTCCCCTTGGTCAGATACCGAAAGTCCGGCTCGCGACACGGCTGGAACTGGTAGCCGTTGATCGTCCGCTGCATCGCCACGTCGTGGGTCGGCTGGGCGATCGGCACCATCGGCACCTCGCGCTCGGCGAGCGACACGAAGTCGATCACGCTCCGCTGATAGACCGCCGGATCTTCGGTGAAGCGGGCGGTGTCGATGAGCTTGTCCAGGGCCGGGTTCTGGTACGAGGCGATGTTGAAGATCGAGTTCGCCCCGTGCAGGGTCCAGAACAGGTAATAGTCGGGGTAGTCGAGCCAGCCGGCGAAGCGGTTCAGCACCATCGGGTTGGTCTTCTTCGAGATCTCACCCCGGAAATTCGCGCCCGGGATCTTGCCGATCTCGACGGTGATGCCGATCCCGGCGAGCGCCTCCTTGATCAGCACCGCCATCGGCTCGGCCACCGTGGCGTTGCCGGCATCGAACAGCAGCGTGGTCGTGAGACCGCCGGGGGCTGCCGCCTGCACCAGGGCCTTGGCCTTCGCCGGATCGGTCCGGTAGGGGAAGGGTTGCGGCCAGGCGACCCGCGGCGTCTCCGGCCCGCCCGACATGTCGAGGCCGCGGCCGAACAGCGAGGCTTGAAGAATCTTCTCGTAGGGCAGCACCCAGGCGACCGCCTGGCGCAGGCGCACATCGGTGAACGGCCCGACCGCGGTGTTGAGATAGACCGACCAGACCCCGTTCGGGATCGGCACGCCGACGACCTTGATCTTGCCGGCGTCGATCAGGTCCTTGAAGTCCTTCGGCGGCAGTCCGTACGAGATGTCGGCGTCGCCCTTCTCGATCAGCGCCCGGCGGGTCGAGGGCGAGGCGATGTCGCGGGCGATGACCCGGCGCAGCTGCGGCAGCTTGCCGGACGCCCAGGCATCGTTGCGGGCGTAGATCGTCTCGACGCCGGGCTTCCAGCTCTCGACCCGGTAGGCGCCGGACCCCGCGACGTTGTTCTTGAGCCAGTCCTTGGCCCAGGGGTCGCCGCCGCCATTGGCTTTCGCCAGTTCCGCATCGATCACGAAGGGAATCGTGACCGCGAGGTTCGACATCGTCATCTTGTCCTTGCGGACGAAGTCGATGCGGAACGTCTTTTCGTCGAGGGCGACGAACTGTTCGGGCTTCTCCAGCGAGCCGGCATTCATCTGCGTGGTGGCGAAGCCCCCGATCGACACCGCCCGGTCGAGCGACCACTTCACGTCCCTGGCGGTGACCGGCCGGCCGGAATGGAACTTGGCGTCGCGAAGCTTGAAGGTGCAGCTCATCCCGTCGGAGGCGACCTGCCAGCTCTCGGCCAGTTCGCCCTCCATCTCGCCCATCGTCACGGCGTGGCCGCCGCCGCCCGGGATCGGCACCGGCTTGAAGCGCAGCAACCGGTCGTAGCAGTTCAGCGCCACCCCGTTCACCGGCTGCGAGGCGCCGATGCCCTGCATGTCGAGGGAGTTCGGCCCGTATTCCTGCACCAGGAGCAGGGTCTCGTTGCGGGTCGGGTTCTGAGCTTGCGCGCCCGACCGCGCCACGAACGGCGCGGCAAGACCGGCGGCGAGGGCGGTGCGACGGGTGATCATGCGGCCCGAACCTTGTCTGGCGAGAGGAGGCGAGCGCCCGCGACCGGCGGCGAACCGCGGCGAGGCACGGACCGGACCAGGCCCGGTCCCGAAAATTGCATGCAACGCCGTTAGACTGCATGCATTCGTCGCATCTTGCACGCATGTAGTTTGAGCGTAGACGCCGCAATTTCGGGCAGGCCAGCCGCGTGACGATGCGGCAGGGTCGGGCCGTTCGGGGGGGCGAGATGGACGAGCGGTCGGGCGAGAGGTCGGGACGCACGCAGACCGAGCGGCTGGCGGGCGCGATCGCCGAGGCGATCGTCACCGGGGTGCTCGCACCGGGCAGCCGTCTCGACGAGCAGGCGCTGGCGGATCGGTACGGGGTGTCGCGCACGCCGGTGCGCGAGGCCCTGCGCCAGCTCGGCACCTCGGGCCTCGTCGAGGTGCGGCCGCGGCGCGGCGCGGTGGTGGCGGAGGTCACGGCGGGCAAGCTCGCCGAACTCTTCGTCGCGATGGCGGAGATCGAGGCAACCTGCGCCCGGCTCGCCGCCCAGTCGATGAGCCCGCTCGAGCGCCGCCGCCTCGACGCCCTGCACGAATCCATGGCCGATCTCGCCCGGGCCGGCGACCCGGAGGCCTATGCGCGGGCCAACACCGCCTTTCACGGATCGATCTATGCCGGCGCCCACAACGCGGTGCTGGCCGACTTCGCGCTCTCCTTGCGACGGCGCCTCCAACCCTATCGCGAGGTGCAGTTCCGCGTGACGGGACGCCTCGCGCGGTCGCACATGGAGCACGGCACGGTGGTCGCCGCGATCCTCGACGGCCGCGCGGCCGAGGCCCATGCCGCCATGCTGCGTCACGTCACGCTGGTGGAGAGCTCGGTCGAGGGGCTTCTGGCGCGGGAGCGGGTCGAGGAGATCCCTGCCGCAGGCCCGATCATCGGGAACACGCGCGATGGAACCCGGCGTCGACCGTAAATCTCCCGGGATCCGAGCCTCGCCCTCTCCGGCCGTATGCCCGCCATCCGGACGGCGAGGAGGAGCCATCTCCCCATCAGCCCGACCCGACGCATCGCCACTGATGCGATGCGGGCAGGAACCCGAGATCGGGCGTTCCCGGCGATCCCGGGGTCACCCGCCCAAGCGGGCAAGGCTGGCCTCCAGTTCCGGCGAGAGGGGAAGATTCAGGTTCCAGCCCGTGAAGGGATTCGGGCTCAGGAACCACGCGTTGTAGATCGCCCTCCAGCGACCGTTCGCGGCGGTGGCCTCCAGCGCCGCGTTCACGTCCCGAGCGAACGCCTCATCGCCCAACGGCAGCATGATGCCGTACGCTTCTGCGGCACGAAGCGTGTCGTCGGACATGACGAGTTCATCCGACTTGCCCCAGTTCGCCATCACCCCGGCCAGCAGCACGTCGTCCATCACGTAGGCGGCGGCGCGCTCGGTTTTGACGGCCGCGAAGGCCTCGACATCCTCCCGGCAGAGCAGGATGGCGATGTTGAGCTTACGCTGTCTGTTGGCCGCGTTCAGTTCGCCGGTCTCGCTGGTGCCGGCCAGCGAGGCCACGGTCCGCCCGGCGAGATCGGCAAAGGTCCTGTAGCCGTTGCGCCGCAGCGCCACGAAGCGCGTCGCGGTGAAGAAGATCGGTCTGCTGAAGCCGACCTGCCGCTGGCGTTCCGCCGTGATGGTGGTCGCGGCGCATTCCATGTCCATGCGCCCTTCGCGCATCATCACGAAGCGGGCCGCCATGGGAATCGGCACGAAGTCGATATCGAGCCGATCGACGCCGAGCGTCTGGCGGAGGTTGTCCACCACGTGCCGGCAGAGATCGATCACGTAACCCGCAGGCTTGCCGTCCAGCATGTCCGAGTACGGGGGATACCCGGTCCGATAGCCGATCGTGATCCGCTTGGTGGCCGCGATCTTCTGCAGCGCGGACGGTCGGTCGTCGGCCATCGAGGGTCCGACGCGGCCAACCGCCACCGTCATCGCCATCGCCAGCATCAGCGAGAGCCGCAGCCCGCGCGCGAGCCGCCCTCGCACGCCTCGCATCGCCCCGCGCTCCATGGTCGTCGCCCTCGTCATGTCCCCGCTCGGCCGATCCTCAGCGGACTTGCGTCGACAGGCCAACGCTTCTCCCGCTCAAGTTATTGCTTTGTCGCCGATTTTCGGCGCCGAACCGGTCACCGCTTCGGCGAAATCCGCTCAGGCCGCTTGCGCCGCTCCCTCGCTCTCGGCCGGCATCGTCATGCCCGGCCGGTACCGCGCGAAGCGCCCGCGCCCGGCTTTCTTGGCGACGTAGAGGGCGAGATCGGCCCGCTCGAGGAGAACGCTGCGCTCCACGCCATCTTCCGGTGCGCCGGCGATCCCGATGCTCACGCCGATGCTCACCGGTGCGCCGCCATGGGCCAGGGGACGCGCCAACGACGCCACGATGGCGTGGGCGAGGCGCTCGGCCCGCGGGACGCCGTCATTCCCGTCCGCGCGCTGCAGCAGCGCGAATTCGTCTCCCCCCAGCCGGGCCACCACGTCGTCGGGCGCCAGGAGCGGTGCGATGCGCCGGCCTACCTCGACCAGCACCGCATCGCCCGCCGCATGCCCCAGGGTGTCGTTCACCTCCTTGAAGCGATCGAGGTCCAGCAGCATCAGGTTGTAGGCAGCGAGACCGGCGGTCGTCCGTTCCAGCGCCGCATCCAGCAAGGCGGTGAAGCGGGCCCGATTGGGAAGCCCGGTCAGGCTGTCGTGATGGGCGCGATGCTCCATCACGGCCGCATGCTCGCCGATGCGGCGCAGCCGGCCCCGCTCCACCACCGCGCAGCGCAGCGTCTCGATGGCGACGGCGAGCCGTCCCAGCTCGTCGGTCCGCTCCTGGAACGGGATCCGGACGCCCGTGTCGTTGCCGGCCAGGGCGGTCAGGACGCCGGTCAGGGCCGGGATCGGCCGGAATGCGCGGCGCAGGGCGATCGCGACCACCAGCGCCGACGCGGCCAAGGTCACCAGCATCAGCAGCGTCAGCATCCACAGCGCCTGGTTGCGGGCCGCCAGCAGCACCTCGGCCGAACCGACGCTGGCCACCAGCCCTCCCATCAGCTGCCCGGTCTTGGACAGGATCGGCATGAAGCCGGCGAAATGGGTCTCGGATCCGGCCTCGATCCAGCCGGTGAACAGGCGCCTGGGGGTTTGGTTCTCGCTGCCGGGAAAGGCGAAGCGCAGGCCCGACCCCTGGCCCTGGCTGTCGCTGAGGCTGGTGAGCCGGCCGGCCTCGTCCGCCGTCACCAACCACACGTCCTGCCCCGTCTGCGCCGAGGCGAGGGCGAGCACGTCCGCCGGCATGAAGCCGGTGGTCACGACCGACTGATCGTCTCCCACCGGCCGGCCGGTCTCGATCCAGTCCACGCGCCCGTCGCGATCGACGTGAACCGACACGAAGGTGTAGATGCCGCGCAACGCCGTGCTGGCCACCTGCGCGTAGAGACCCGCATCGTGTTCCCATTGCCGGGACTGCCCCCGGACCATGATGAACAGCGCCGTACCCGCCCCCAGTGCGTAAGCCAGCATGACGGAGGCCAGCACGAAGATCGTGATCCTGCCCAGCAGGGATCGCGTCCAGGCCAGGCCTCGTGCAGCGATGTGACGGCTCAAGAGTGGCAAGGCGAGCATCCTCCGCCGTCAGTGTTGTCCGGCAAGTGCTTACCGCCGCCTAAAAGCGATGGTCCATCCTCCGGGATTGCTAGTTTTTTCTTAAATCGAAAGCGCAGCCGAGGCAGATTCGCGAAAAATGGGATTATTGCAACATTGCCACGCTGATGATCCGGCAGCATCTGCGATCGATCTTGCCTCCTTGCGTCGGGATGCCGCCGTAATCCTGTCCGCCATCACCGCCGAGCCGAAGGAACAGTCGAAGGGTGATATCGAGTGTCGCTCGGTCGCGGCATCGCGGATCGTTCGGGCGATGTCGTGATACCGGGACGCCTCGCCGGATTGGTGCCCGCAGCAGACAGCTGGATCCGGCCGTCCGCCCGAACGGCCTGCCTCGCGCGCCGTCTGCGACCGGGGCAGCCCGTCATCGGGCGCCGGTGCCGGGAGGTGAGCGGCACCGGTCCCGGCACGTCGAATGTCAGTCGACGCTCGTCCAGTTTCGAAGCAGAGCGGCTTCGTAGATCGCCCGGACGTCGCCGTAGGTCGCCTCCCGGGGATTGTTCACCAGGAGGCGCGTCTGCTTCATGGCGTCCTGCGCCAACCGGTCGAGATCGCCGGCCGTGATCCCGACTTCGGCGAGGGAGGCCGGTACCCCGCAATCCCGGCAGAGGCGCTCGAGGGCCGCGAGAAACCGCTCGGCCGCCTCGTCCTCGGCGAGACCGGCGGCCGCGGGATCGAGGAGCGGGGCGAGCTCGGCATAGAGGCTCCGGGCCTCGGGCAGGTTGAAGCGGACGACGCCGGTGAGCACGAGGGCGTTCGACAATCCGTGCGGCACGTGGAAGAGCGCGCCGATGGGGTAGGCGAGGGCATGGACGGCCGCGACCGGCGCGTTCGCGAACGCCATGCCGGCGAGCATCGAGCCGAGCAGCATGTTCGCCCGGGCGTCGAGATCGCGGCCGTCGCGGCACGCCGTCCGGATGCTCCCGGCCAGGAGTGCCAGGGCCTGTCGGGCAAGCTGATCCGACAACGGGTTCTTGCGGTGGCGGCTGGTATAGGCCTCGATGGCATGCACCATCGCGTCGATGCCGGTCGCCGCGGTCACGGCCGGCGGCAGGCCGAGCGTCAGCTCGGGATCGAGGACGGCCCAGTCGGGCAGGAGGCGGGGCGAGACGACCCCCTTCTTCTCGGTCGACGGGGTGGTGACGATCGCGATCGGCGTCACCTCCGATCCGGTCCCGGCGGTCGTCGGCACGAGGACGAGCGGCAGCCGGGCCCGCGTCGCGAGCCCGACCCCGTAGAGGGCCTCCAGGGGCTCGTCGTTCGGGACGAGATACGCCACGAGCTTGGCGGTATCGAGGGCCGAGCCGCCGCCGATCGCGAGCACCAGTTCCACGCCGGCGTCCCGCGCCCGCGCGACCGCCGCCTCGACGACCTGCGACGGCGGATCGGCGGCGACGTCCTCGAAGATGGTGAGCGCGAGGCCGGCCTCGGCGAGGCCGGCCTCCGCGTCGCGCGTGAGCCCGGCACCCCGCACGCCCCGGTCGGTCACGAGCATCACCCGGGACGCGCCGAGGCCGGAGACGATCGACGCGAGCTTGCGGACGGCTCCGGGCTCGAACAGGACGTTCGGGGTCGTCTGGAAGGTGAACGGGGTCATCCTGTGGTCCTCATGTCGATGGCCGCCGGCCGGGCGTCGCGCGAGCGCGGGCCCGGCCGGATGGCCTCAGGCGGGCCTGCGGGCGGCGGCGGCCACCGGACCCTCGTCGGGTTCCGCGCTGACCGCCTCGAGCGCCATGCCCTTCGTCTCGACGCCGAGCACGGCGACGACGACGCCCTGGACGAACAGCCCGGCCGAGATCAGCCCGAGCACGGCGCCGATCCCGCCCCTGGTGTAGAGGAACGCGATCAGGAACGGGATACCGATATTGGCGAGCCGCCCGGTCGTGCTGCACAGGCCGACGCCGCGCAGCCGGATCTCGGTCGGGAAGAGTTCGGGCACGTAGGCGGCGATGCTCAGGGCGCCGAGGATGAACACGCAGGCGACGAGGCAGAAGCCGAGCGCCATCACCAGGATCGGATCCGACGCCTGCGGGTAGGCCAGCCCGATGGCGAGCGCCACGAAGGAGAACAGGACGATCCCGCGCTTGCGCCCGATGCTCTCGGCCATCAGGCAGCCGAGGAAGGCGCCGAGGGGGGCCCCCAGCGTCATCACGGCGGTGAAGCCCAGGGAGCGCGTCACCGTCAGCCCCTGCGCCAGGAAGAAGGTCGGCATCCAGGTGATGAAGCCGTGGGTGATGAGGTTGTTGACGACGTTGATGACGATGCCGGTGATCGTACGGACGAGGAGCTGGCCCCGGAACAGGGTCGCGAGGGAGACCTCCGCGACCGCCGCGGGGGCGGTGCGCTGGACGGGAGCAGGGGGCACGGAATCGGCTCCGTAGGCCTCTTCCTCGATCCGGCGCGTGATCGCCTCGGCCTCGGCGTGGCGGCCCTTCGCCTCGAGCCAGCGGGGCGATTCCGGCATGTTCTTGCGCATCAGCCAGACGATGCCGGCGCCGATCCCCGCGATGGCGAACATCCAGCGCCAGCCGAGATACGGGATGATCAGGAACCCGCCGAAGGTCGCGACGAACAGGGCCGAGTTCGTGAACACCGCGAGCAGGGCCGCGTAGCGGCCGCGGATCGCCGGGGGCATGAATTCCGACAGGGTGCCGTAGCCGACGACGATCTCGGCCCCGAGGCCGAGCCCCATGACGAACCGGAAGGCGGTGAGCCAGACGATGTCGGGGGCGAAGGCCGCGGCCAGCGACGCGATTCCGAAGACCGCGAGGTTGAACTGGTAGGTGAAGCGCCGCCCGTAGCGGTCGCCCAGGACTCCGGCGAGCCAGGCGCCGACGGTCATGCCGGCGAAGGTCGCCGAGATGAACCAGGCGTTGCGGTCGACGTCCGACAGTCCCTCGCGCACCAGGGCGCCGAGGACGCCGGCCGCGAGGTAGATGTCGAAGCCGTCGAAGAACATGCCGGCTCCGACGAGGAACAGCATGCGGGTGTGGAACTTGCCGCGCGGCAACCGGTCGAGCCGGTGACCGATGGATGACCTCGTCATGGGCGTCTCCTCCTCGCCGCAGCGCCGCATCGGCGCAGGGTCGTTGGTGTCGTCCCGCGCCGCTCGGGCGCAGATCTTCGCAGGCGGGGTCTCGCAGGCGGGTCCTCAGGCCGGACCCGCGTCCTCGCACGGGAGGCGGACGGCGAAGCCGCCTCCGTCTTCCGCGATGCGGACCGCGTGGGGCGCCATGAAGCGGCTCCAGGAGACGCCCTCCGTCAGCGCCACCTCGGCGAGGACGCGTCGCCGAGCCCGCGTCGCCGCGGCGGGGTCGGGACCCGTTCGCTTCAGGCGCCGGATGCTCGGCGATTCGGCGAGGCGGCGCCGGATGACGATGCCGACGAGGCGCAGGACGCCGCCAGGCAGGACCGGAACCCCGCCCCGACGCGGGTCCGCCGGGCGGGCCTCCGGCCTCAGGGGGCCGGGCGGTCGATCGGAATCTCGACGTCGAGGAGCGGCGCGTGCTGCTGGGCGCCGTAGACGTCGGTGTCGCCGATGTCGCCGGCCGGCACCAGGCGCGGCAGGGTGGCCTTGAAGGCGGCGGCGGCGTCGTAGGGCGTGAACAGCACGTCCTCCTCGGGTACGCCGTAGAGGCGCGCGAAGAGCGCGGCGTTGAGCACCCCCGTCGCCTTCACCTCCCGGTAGACCGCATGGTCCTCGAACAGGACATCGATCGTGACCAGGAAGGGGCCGGCATTCTTGCTCTTGCAGATCTGGGCGATATCGCGGATGCGCGGCATGGCTATCCTCTCACCGTCTCGTACTCGATCGGGAACATCTCGTAGGGATCGTTCGGCGCGACGACGTGGAAGATGCTGAAGCGGTACATCGGGCCGAGCTCGATGTCGGACGGGCTGAACGGGAAGGCCATGTTGCCCTCCTTGCAGAGGCGCCCGGGGAAATCGGCGTGCAGCATCGAGGTGCGGGCCATCGCCACGACGGCGTTGGCGATGTCCTGGGTCTTGCCCACGATCTCGATCACGAAGCCGAGCTCGTGCGAGGTGATCGCGGTCTGCGGCTCCCAGGCGGCCATCACGCCGTCCTTGCCGTAGGTCCGCACCACCATCGTGTAGTCGGATGGCGGCACGCCGAAGGAGGCGGCCTTGGCGGCGACCTTGTCGCGGTGGGTGGCGAGGTAGCCCTCGATCTGCCCGATCAGCACGGGATCGCGGGTGCCGCAGATCGTGATCGCCCGGTAGCCGACGCGCTCCACGCCCTCGAGCTTCACCGTGTAGGTCGAGGCTGGCGTCCAGGTCATGCCGCCGACCCGGACCGCCCGGTCGCTCACCGCCTCGAAGGTGCAGGCGCTGGTGTCGAGGAGGCCGCCGGGCTCGGTGTGGTGGATCGGGCTCGCATTCTCGTGCAGGGCGAAGTTCGCCACGGCGAGCGGGGTCGAGCGGCGGATCGGGTTCGGCGGCTCGCAGACGATGTGGTCGTCGCGCACGCGCAGGAAGATATTGTCCGGCTCCTTCGGCACGGTCGGCTCCGCGCCGCATTCGAGCATCTTGCCGGCGTACCAGGCCGGGGCCGGCGGGATGCCGGCCCGCATCGCCGGGGCGGCCCATTGCGCGGGATCGCTCGAGCGGCCGGCGAGGATCACCTGCGCGCCCTCGTCCAGCGCACGGGCGAAGGGCTCGGGGCCCATCATGCCGACGATGCGCTCGGCCCGCGCGACGGTCGCCGGGTCGAGGGGCGGCATCTTGCCGAGGGGCCGGACCCGCTCCTCGGCGATGCGGTCGAGCAGCCAGTCCTTGGGCTGCTCGGAATGGATGAGGGCCATCTTGAACGACAGGCCCTCCTCCCGGGCGATCTCGCGCACCAGGGCGGCCGTGTCCTGGAGGTGGGGCTCGCCGCCGGCCCCCCCCGAGGTGCCGATGATGCACGGGATGCGCGCCGCGACCGCCGCGAGCAGCATCAGGCGCAGGTCGCGCTTCACCGACAGGCGCGAGGTGAAGGACTTGCCCGCACCGAGATAGTAGGGACCGGGATCGGTGCTGCCGCCATCGCAACCGATGACGTGCGGCTCCCAGGTCATGCCGATCTTGAGCGATTCCTCGGCGAAGCCGTAGCCGAGGATGCCGCTGGTCGAGAGCATCCGGAATTCGTTCACGAGGCGCTCCTGGACTTATGCGATGCGGGGCCGGGCCGAAATCGTCTTGGCGGATTCAAATCGTCGTGGCCGAATCATCGTGACGCGGCGCGCGCGGCGTCCTCGGCGAAGGTGCCGAAGCGGCCGTCGAGATAGAGGAGGGGAGGCCGCGTCGGGTCGGTCGCCGCCGACAGGACGCGGCCGATGAAGACCGAGTGGGTGCCGTAGCGGTGCTCGGCCTCGAGGATGCAGTCGAAGCTCGCCAGGGCCTCGGCGAGGATCGGCGCGCCGCCCGGCGCCTGGGTGCAGGCCAGCCCCTCGAAGCGGTCCTCGCCCTTGATGCCGTCCCGGCCCGCGAACCGCCCGGCGACGTCGAGATCCGCCTCGGACAGGATGTTGACGGCAAAGCGCCCGGTCCGGCGGATCACCGGATGCGCACTCGCCGAGCCGTTCACGCAGGCGAGCAGCGTCGGCGGCGCGTCGGTGAGCGAGCAGACCGCCGTCGCGGTGAGCCCGGTGCGGTCCCCCGGCTCGCCGCAGGTGATGACCGCGACGGCCCCGGGCACGGTGCGCATGCAGCGGCGGAACTCCGCGGGGTCGACGAGCGGCGTGCCCTCGAACCGGTTCGGCTTGAGCAGTGCATTCACGACGGACGGCCCTCCTTGCGCCAGTCGCCGGCGAGGGGACGCTCGAGCCCGAGATTCTCCCTGAGCGTCGTGCCGGCGTAGTCCTTGTGGTAGAGGCCGCGCCGCTGCAGTTCGGGCACGACGTAGCGGGTGAAGTCCTCGAAGGCGCCCGGCGTGTGGGTGGCGGCGAGCACGAACCCGTCGCAGGCGCCGCCCTCGAACCACTCCTCCATCTGGTCGGCGACGGATTTCGCCGTGCCGCAGAAGATCGGGAACTCGCCGATCGTGCCGCGGCCCGAGAAGTGGACGAAGTCGCGGACCGTCGGGTTCGGCTTGCCGCTGAGCGCCACGACGCGGTCGCGAAAGCCGCTCCAGGACAGCCGCGTCAGGTCCTCGTCGGTGAACTCGGAATCCGGGTCCTTGGAGGCGAAGTCGAAGTTCAGCGCCTCGGAGAGCAGCACCACCGCGTCGACGGGCTTGGCGAGCGCCCGCAGGTACTCGCGCTGCTCCTCCGCGGCGGCCTGGCTGTCGCCGACGACGACGTAGCAGGCCGGGCACACGCTGACGCTGTCGGGATCCCGTCCCGCCGCCGCGACCGCGCCCTTGAGGTCCCGGTACTGCTTCTGACCGGCGGCGAGGTTGGGGTAGACGACGAAGATCAATTCGCCCCAGCGGCCCGCGAAGGAGCGTCCGCGACCGCTCTGCCCGGCCTGGATCAGGACCGGATGCCCCTGCGGCGAGCGCGGCACCGGCAGGGGGCCCTTGGCCGAGAAGTACCGCCCCTCGTGGCGCAGGGCGTGGACCTTGGCCGGATCGGCGAAGCGGCCGCTCTCCTTGTCGACCAGGAGGGCGCCGTCCTCCCAGCTGTCCCAGAGGCCGAGCACGACCTCCATGAACTCGTCGGCGCGGTCGTAGCGCAGGTCGTGCGGCAGGTGCTCGGTGCGGCCGAAATTCGCGGCCTCCGAATTGTTGAGCGAGGTCACGACGTTCCAGGCCGCCCGGCCCTTGCTCATCAGGTCGAGGGTCCCGAACAGGCGCGCGACGTGGAACGGCTCGTAATAGGTCGTGGAATAGGTGACGCCGACGCCGAGCCGGGTCGTGACCGCGGCCATCATCGTGAGGATGCAGGACGGGTCCATCTTGACGACGCGCACCCCGTTGGCGACAGCGTCCCGGTAGTCGTCGGCGTAGATGTCCGGCATGGCCAGCCGGTCGTCGAAGAAGGTGAGGTGGAACTTGCCCTCCTCCATGACCCGGGCCAGGCGCTGGAAGTACTCCGGGGTCGTGAAGTCCGCGGCGCTGCCCGGATGCCGCCAGGAGCCTGGCGCGATCGAGCAGTTCTGCGCTTGCATGAATCCGACCATCTTGATCTGGCGCTTGTCGCTCACCCGGCGCACTCCCTGTTCGTTGCGACGTCGCCGACCCGTTCCGCCGTGGTGGGACAGGTCCGCATTTGCGCAAACGTTTGCTCAACTCCCGACAAGAGCTAACGCCCTATGTCGGGAGCGTCAACGTCGACGATCAGATTTCGCTGGCAATTGCGCGGGTTTTGTTGTTTTGCAGTGCAACTGAATGCGCAAATTTTTGCATAGATCCGATGCGAAACGAGGCCGTCGATGAGCGAGAAGAGACCCACGATCGTCACCGTGGCGGAGGCGGCCGGGGTGGCGGCGTCGACGATCTCGCGCGCGCTCAAGGGGGACAAACGCATCTCGCCGGAGACGCGGGCACGGATCGCCCGGGTGGCGCAGGAGCTCGGCTACACGCCCTACGCCTCGGCGCGGGCCCTGTCCTCGGGCCGGAGCGGCCTCGTCGGGATCGTCATCGGGCCGGCCACCAATCCGTTCTACGCCGAGCTGCTCTACGAGGCGGTGCGCCAGATCGGCGAGCGGGGCTTGCGGCTCCTCGTCATCCATGCCGGGCCGGGGCCCTTGGAGAACAGCATGGCGGACGCCCTGCTGCAGTATCAGGTCGACGGCTGCCTCATCAGCTCCGTCGACCTGCCCTCGCATGTCGGCGCGGTGTGCGCGGCGAACGGCGTGCCGGTGGTGATGGTCAACCGGGTGGCGCAGGCCGATACCTGCGCGGTCGTCTGCGACAACGCCTTCGGCTCGGTCCAATTGGGAGACCTGCTGCTGCGCTCGGGCCGGCGGCGGATCGCGCTGGTGCGGACCTCCGCCGCCTCGTCGACGGCCCGCGAGCGCGACGCCGGCTTCACGAACTTCATGCAATCCGCCGGTCATCCGCCGTCGCTCCGCCTCGACGGCCGCTCGACCTACGAGGGCGGCTTCGAGGCGGGCCGGCACATCGCGGCCTTGCCGGCGCCGGAGCGGCCGGATTCGGTCTACGCCGTCAGCGACATCATGGCCTGGGGCGTGCTCGACGCCCTGCGCCTCGCCGGCGTCGCGGTCGGGCGGGACATCGCGGTCGTGGGATTCGACGGGCTGCCGCAATCGGCGCGGCCGGTCTACGACCTGACCACGGTCGAGCAGCCGGTCGTCGCAATGATCGGCCGCGGCCTCGATCTCCTTCAGGCGCGCATGCGCGACAAGGGCCTGCCCGACGAGACGATCTCCCTGCGCGGCCGGCTCATCGAGCGCGGCTCGAGCGGCTCGAGGGCCTGATGTTCTCGCGCCGTGGCATCGGCGCCGACGCCCGTTCGGGCGTCGCCCAGCGTCCTCGAACTGAACAGTTCGACGAACAGGCAGGCGATTCGCGGACCCGGGACGACGAGGAGGGTACCGAGAGTGTCGAGTGGGTCAAACGGGCTCTATGAGATCTCGGTGGCCAAAACCTCGGTGGCCAAGACCTTGCCCGGGTTGAGCAGTCCGGCGGGGTCCAGCGCCGCCTTGATACGCCGCATCAGGGCGATCTCGGCATCCGAGCGGACGTGGCCGAGCCAGGGCTTCTTGGTCAACCCGATGCCGTGCTCGGCCGAGACCGTGCCGCCGAACTCGCGCACCAGGTCGTAGACCACCTCTTGGATCGCATCCTTGGGCTGGGGGCTCGCGCCCTTCAGCCCGGCGACGATGTGCAGGTTGCCGTCGCCGATATGGCCGTAGAACAAGGCCGTGATGCCGGGCAGGCGCCGGTCCAGCGCCGCCTTGCAGGCGCGCACGTAATCGTCCATCGCCGCCACCGGCAGGCCGATGTCGAACGGCTCGTGCGGCCCGAGCACCTGCGGGAATTCCGAGCAGGCGTCGCGCACGCCCCAGAAGGTCTTCACGTCGGACAGAGAGCGGGACAGGACCGCGTCGGAGAGGAGCCCCGCCTCGGCCTGGCGTTCGAGCCAGGCCTCGAAGCGCGGCGCGTCGAAGGTCTCGTCGGTGCCCTGCGCCTCGATCAGGCAATAGACGGCGTGCCCCGGCGCGAGCGGCACCCGCACCCCCGGCATCGCGTGGATCGTGTCCCAGTAATCCGGCCACATCACCTCGAACGCCGACAGCATCGGGCCGAGGCCCCGCCGGGCCGCCGTGAGGAGGCCGACGACGGACTCGTAGTCCGGCAGGGCGCAGAGCGCCGCGAAGGTGCAGGCCGGTTTGGGAAACAGCCGCAGCACCAGCCGGGTGATGATGCCGAGCGTGCCCTCCGAGCCGATGAACAGGTGCTTGAGGTCGTAGCCGGCGTTGTTCTTGATCATCCGGTTGAGGTTGGTGACGATGCTCCCGTCGGGCAGCACCACCTCGAGGCCGAGGATCATCTCGCGGGTCATGCCGTAGCGGATGACCCGGTTGCCGCCGGCATTGGTGGATGCGTTGCCGCCGATGGCGCAGGAGCCCCGGGCTCCGAGATCGAGCGGGATCAGGAAGCCCGCGGCGTCGGCAGCCTCCTGCACCGCCTGGAGCGGCGTGCCCGCCCGGACCGTCATGGTGGCGGAGGCCGGGTCGATCGCCTCGATTCCGGTCATGCGCTCCAGGGACAGGGCGACCGAGCCGGGCAGCGGGCGGGCGCCCCCGCACAGGCCGGTGAGTCCGCCCTGGGGCACCACCGGTACCCCATGGGCCGCGCAGATCCGCATCGCGGCGGCGACGGCCTCGGTGGTGGTGGGCCGGACCACCGCCAGGGGGGCCTGGGGCCCGAGCGTGCTCCAGTCGGAGGCGTTGCGGGCCGGCCGGTCGGCGCCGGCGAGCACCGTTTTTCCGCCCAGTTCCGCCACGAGGGCGTCGACGACCGCCCCGTCGCGGGACGCCTCCGGCATCGCCGTCATCCTGTTTCCCTCCCTCAAGGCAGCGTGGATCGCCGCTCGTGTGCGTGGTCTTTGCGATGAGTCGGACCGGGCGGCAGAAGCGACCTCCACCGCGTCGTTCCGGGGCCGCGCGAGCGGATCCCGGATTCGCGACGCTCGGGTGATGCTCCGCGATTCCCGATTCCCGGCTCCGCTGCGTGGCCCCGGGATGGACCGGAGAGTATCGGTCCCGCCGGGGATCATCAAACAGGCTCTTGCGGGCCTCACGCCGCCGCGGCGTGCGACAGACCGGCGAGCTCGGCCGCGATACGCTGCCCGATGCCGGCCTCCGCCGCGACCAGCGGGGCGCGCACCCGGCCGAAGGCGGCCTCGCCGGTCATCGCCGCCATCGCGGATTTCAGCACCGGCACGAACGGCCCGCGGATCAGGCCGATCGCTGCCCGCATCGGCTCGGCAGCGGCGGGATCGGTGAACATCGCCCGCACCAGGCCGGGAACGAGGTTGGCCATCCCGCAGATCGTCCCGACACCGCCCTCGGCGAGCGCCCGGCCGATATCCGCCTCGTTGCCGACGCAGACCGCGACCTCCGGGGCCGCCGCCCGGAAGGCCCGGAACTGGGCGAAGTCGCCCGAGCTGTCCTTCACGCCAGCGACGAGCCGGCCGTAGCGCACCCGCAGAGCCGCGACCGCCGCGGGCGGCAGGGCGACGCCGGAGGTCTGCGGGATGTGGTAGAGCGTCGCCCGCAGTCGGTCGTCGCCGACGGCGTCGAGGATCGCCGCGAAGGCATCGACGATCCCGGCCTCGCTCACGTCGCGGTAGAAGTAGGGCGGCAGCACGAGGACGTGGACGAGCCCGAGGCTCAGCGCCGCCTTGGTCAGTGCGATCGCGTCCGGGATCGCCGGATAGCCCGCGCCGAGCCCGATCTTCGCGGCCGGGATTCCCCCGGCGAGCAGGGCCTCGACCGCGGCGAGGCGCTCCGGTGCGGAGAACGAGGTGCCCTCGCCGGTGGTGCCGAACGGCACCACGCCGTCGCAGCCCCGCTCCAGCAGGAACCGGACGTGGCGCAGCATGGCGCCGTGATCGACCGCGCCGGCCTCGGTGAGCGGCGTGGCGAGGGCGACCCACAGGCCGGTGATGGCGTCGTTCATGCGGTCCTCCGAGCGGGCGCCTTGCGCCCCGTGACGTCCAGGGCGGCCGGCGAGTCCGGCCCGCCGGGATCGAGGGGAGCGGAGGCCCGGCTTTCGCCGGCCGCGGCGTGGCGATCCGCCTCGCGCCCGGTCTCGAGCCCGAGTGCCCGGCGGCGCGAGGTCTCGAGGTGCCGGCGCAGGGCCGCGACCGCCGCCTCGGCATCGCGCTCCTCGACCGCCGCGAGGATCGCCGCGTGCTCGGCGAAGGCCGGCGGCAGCACCTCGGGCGAGAGCGCGATGCGGCTCTGCATGATGACCCGGATGCGGATGAGGTTCACCCGGTGGATCTCCGAGACGAGGCCGTTGCCGAGATGCGCGACGATCGCGTCGTGAAACCCCCAATCCGTCGCCTGTGCCTCCCGGATCAGCGCGGAGG
>NZ_JTHF01000177.1 GCF_001043895.1 Methylobacterium indicum | reverse complement strand
GATGACCGTCGCCCCTTCCCCCCGCCACCCGCCCCAGCCCGTCGAGACGGTTCCCGGCGATCCCGGCTGCGGCCTGCTGCTCCTGTGCGACCACGCCTCGAACGCAGTGCCGCCGGACCTCGACAACCTCGGCGTCGCCGCCCCCCATTTCGAGCGGCACATCGCCTACGACATCGGGGCGGCGGCGGTGACCCGCGCCCTCGCCCGGCGGCTCGGGGCGCCGGCGCTCCTCACCACCTTCTCGCGCCTGATCATCGATCCCAATCGCGGCCGCACCGACCCGACCCTGGTGATGCGCCTCTCGGACGGGGCGATCGTGCCGGGCAACGCCCGGATCGGGCCCGACGGCGTCGCCGAGCGGCTGGCCCGGTTCTACGACCCCTACGACCACGCCATCGACGCCGCGGTCGCGGCCGCGATGCGGGCCGGGGCGCCGCCCGCCATCGTGACGGTGCACAGCTTCACCCCAGCCTGGCGCGGGGTGGCGCGGCCCTGGCAGGTCGGCATC
Organism: Methylobacterium indicum; assembly: GCF_001043895.1. Taxonomy (GTDB): domain Bacteria; phylum Pseudomonadota; class Alphaproteobacteria; order Rhizobiales; family Beijerinckiaceae; genus Methylobacterium; species Methylobacterium indicum. Next base: position 9,638 of record NZ_JTHF01000177.1, on the reverse strand, counting down.
CTGTGGGACCGGGACGACCGCCTCGCCGGACCGCTGATCGCGGGCCTGCGCGCCGACCCGGCCGGGTTCACGGTCGGCGACAACCAGCCCTATGGCGGCGGCCTGCCGGGCGACACGATCGACCGCCACGCCATGGCGCGGGGCCTGCCCAACGCCCTGATCGAGATCCGCCAGGACCTGATCGGCGACGCGGCCGGGGCGGAGGAGTGGGCCGCGCGCTTTTCCGCCCTGCTGGGGCCGTTGGTCGCCCGCGCTTGACCGGGCGGGAGACCGCCCCGACTTCACCGTTTGCGATCTGAGCGAGGATTTTCCGATGGACGGCATCGACGACACCACCCGCACCGAACTCGAGGCCGCGGTCTTCCGCCGCCTGGTGTCGCACCTGCAGGGGCGCACCGACGTGCAGAACATCGACCTGATGAATCTGGCGGGCTTCTGCCGCAACTGCCTGTCGAACTGGCTCAAGGACGCGGCCGATGCCCGCGGCCTGGCCCTCACCAAGGACCAGAGCCGCGAGCACGTCTACGGCATGCCCTACGACGAGTGGAAGGCGCGCCACCAGAACGAGGCCACCCCCGAGCAGGCGGCGGCCTTCGCGGCGCGCGCGGAAAAGCATTGAGGGGTTCCGCCCGCGCGCCGCGGGCGGAGAAGCATCGAGGGGTCCCGCCACGACAGGCGGGGAGGCCGGCGGTCCGGGCCGCGCAAGGACTCGGTAAGGTTGCGCATCTATCAAGATCCGGGAAGGCGTGCCGCGAAGGCCGCCATCCGTCAGTGGGTTGGGGTGCCTGATGGCCGCGTCCGCCCGCGGCGGCACCGGGCCCATCGGCAAGGAGATTCGTGAATGAACGCGCACAGCATGCCGGATGCCGACGTCGCCTCGTCGGGCGTCGCCGCCGAGGAGCTCAAGCAGTTCATCGAGCGCATCGAGCGCCTGGAAGAAGAGAAGGCCGGCCTCCAGGGCGACATCAAGGACGTGATGCTGGAGCTCAAGGGCCGCGGCTTCGACGTGAAGGCGGTCCGCACCATCCTGCGCCTGCGCAAGAAGGACCATTCGGAGCGCCAGGAGGAGGAGGCCATCCTCGAGCTCTACATGCAGGCCCTCGGCATGGCGTAGGGCGCCGGCCTGGAGCATCGGCGTCGGGGCCGCGGGCTCGCGCCGCTCCGGTTCGCCGGACGACAGCGTCCGTCTCGCCCGCCCGATACGATTCAGGCGCGGATCGTCTCCTCGTCCCGCCAGCAGGGAGGGGAGACGATCCGCGCTTTTCCCGTCTCGGGAACTCACCGCCGCATCACCCCACCGACACGCCCGCACGGGGGAACCGACGCCGCGGGCCCGGACGTTTGGGACGGATGGAGACCGCGATACCCACGACGCCCCGCGCCGCGCCCCAAGGTGCGCCCCAGGTTGCGCCCCAGATTGCGCCCTTTGCCGCGCCCCTCGCCGCCGAGGGCTTCCGCTATGCCGACCTCGCCCCGGCGACGGACTTCCTGAGCGTCCTCGATGAGGCGCAGTACCGCCCGGTGCCGGACGGATGGTGGGTGGCGGTCACCGACGTGGTCGATTCCACCGGTGCCATCGCGGCGGGGCGCTACCGGGCGGTGAACTTCACCGGGGCGGCGGTGATCGCGGCCCTGCGCAACGCCCTGGAGCGGCGCGAACTGCCCTTCGTGTTCGGGGGCGACGGCGCGAGCGTGCTGGTCGCGCCCGACGAGGAGGAGGCGGCCCGGGCGGCGCTCGCCGCCACGGTGGCCTGGGCCCGCGACGCGATGGGGCTGTCCCTGCGCGCCGCCCTGGTGCCGGTCTCCGAGATCCGCGCCGCCGGCCACGCGGTCGCGGTGGCGCGCTACGCGCCCTCGCCGGACGTCGCCTACGCGATGTTCATGGGCGGGGGCCTCGCCTATGCCGAGCGCGCCCTGAAGCGCGGGCTCCACACCGTCGCGCCGGCACCGGCCGGCACCCAGCCCGACCTCACCGGCCTGACCTGCCGGTTCGAGCCGACCCGGGCCCGGCACGGCCTGATCCTGTCCGTCCTCGTGGTCGCCGCCGAGGGCGCCGACCGGGCGGCGGCCCGTGCGGCGATCGCCGACGTGGTGCGGCTCGCCGGCGAGGCGCCGGCCCGCGGTCATCCGCTGCCGCCGGGCGGGCCGCGCCTGCGCTGGCCGCCGCCGGGCCTCGCCCACGAGGTGCGGGCGCGGGGACCGCTCAAGGGATCGCTGGCGCTGCGCCGCCTGCACGTCCTGGGCGCGACGCTCGTCGGCCACCTGATCTTCCGCCTGGGCCTCAGGGTCGGCGGCTTCTCGGCGCCGCGCTACATCGGCGAACTGGTCGCCAACACCGATTTCCGGAAATACGACGACGGCCTGCGCATGACCCTCGATTGCAGCCCCGCGCTCGCGGCGCGGATCGAGGCGCGGCTGGAGGAGGCGGAGGCGGCGGGCCTCGTGCGGTTCGGCCTGCACCGCCAGGGCGCGGCGCTCACCACCTGCATCACCCCGGTGGCGGCGTTGCGCGACCACGTCCACTTCGTCGACGGCGAGGACGGGGGCTACGCCCGGGCCGCCCAGATGCTCAAGGCGAAGTCCGCCGCGAGGATCGTGGAAGGTCTCCCGCCCGAAGTCCTGCCACCCGAAGTCCTGCCACCCGAAGTCCTGCCACCCGAAGTCCTCCCGTCCAAAGAGGCATTGAAAGCCGGGGAGGCAGCGAGCAACCTGGCCGACGGCGCACCGACCGAGGCCGAATCGGCCAAGGTCACGGCTCGCGGGGCAGCGGTTTGAGGCGTGAGCGTGACTGCGTTCCGCGCGGGCAGGCGATCGGTCGCATCCCACCCTTGCGTCATGAGAAGGGACTTGATGAGGAGACTCACCGTATATCCCGCCTTTCCGATTCGAACTGGAACAGAGCCCCTTTGGAAATGAACGACGCGGTGTGGACGGCTGAGGCGACCGAGAAGGCGGTCGCGCTGTGGATCGAGGGACGTGACCCGGCGGAGATCGCCGGCGTGATCGGCACGTCGGTGACCGACGTGATCGGCCGGGTGGCGCAGGCCGCCCTGGCGCGCCAGCAGGCCAAGGCGGAGGCCCGGAACGAGGCGGCCGCCCAAGCCAAGCCTGAGGTTGCCAAGTCGGAGGTTGCCAGGCCGGAAACCCCGGCACAGGCCGTCGCCCCCGTGAGGGCGGAGCCGACCCCGTCGGTCAAGACGGCGGCCAAGGTCGAGCCGGTGAAGGCCCCGGCCGCCGCAGCCGAGCCCGCCAAGGCTCCGGCCCCCCGGATCCTGCCGTCGCGGATCCTGCCTTCCACCCTCCAGCCGGCCGCGGCCGCGCCGGCCCGGGTGCTGATGTCCAGGGCCGAACCCGCGAAGGCGGAACCCGCGAAGACCGCGCCGGTCGCCGCCGTGAAGCCGGCTCCCGCCAAGGTGCTGGCGTCCAAGCCTGCCGTCACCAAGCCGGCCGAGGCCGCACCGGCGGCCAAACCGGCGCCGGTCGCGCCGCAGCCTGCCCGCGCCGAGGCGCCGGTGATGGGCGCGCGCGCCCTCGAGGAGGCCACCCGGGCGTTCCTCGCCGCCAACAAGGCCCCGGCACCGGCCCGCAAGGCACCGCCCGTCGCGAAGGCCGCGAGCCCCGTCGCGGCAAAGCCGCCGGTCGCCCCCAAGCCGGCGGTCGCCGCCTCGCCCGTCGCCGGGCCGGCCACGGCGCAGCCCGAGGCGCCGCGGGTGCAGGCCCCGCTGCCGCGCGCCGTCGAGGCGCCGGAGCCGGTCGCGGCCCCCGTGCTGATCGAGCCGCCGTCCGAGGGCAGCGTCGTCGCCCTGCCGATGTCCCGCCGGGTGCCGGCGGCCGCGGCCGATGGCGGCGAGGGCGTTCTGTTCCTGAAGGCCGGCCTCCTCGATTGCACCTTCCCGCTCTGGGCCGACGGCGACGGCACCGCGATCGAGACCAAGCGGGTCTGCGGCTGCCGGGTGCTCACCGGCAAGCGCTGGTGCCGCACCCACTACGCGACGGTGTTCGAGCCGCCGAAGCGCCCGATGCGGGCGGCCTGATCCGGCACCGGGGCCCCCCGCGGGGCCCGGATATCGATCATCCGGGCAGCACCACCATCACGTCGGGCTCGCGCCCGGTGGCGAGGTGTCCCTGGACGCGGCGCCCCTCGAGATCGACGACCGCGATCCGGTCGTCCTCCAGGGCCGCGAAGGCGAGGGGGCTCGACGGGTGGCGGGCCAGCGCCACCGGCGCACCGCCCAGCGGCACGACCGCCATCTCCTTGAGCGCGGGATCGAGCAGCGACAGGCTCTTCTCGGCGTAGTTCGCCAGGATCAGGTCGCCCTCCGGCCCGCAATCGACCCGCACCACGTCGCCGCGGGTCGGCACGCTGCGGGTCACCGTCATCGCCTCGGCGGCGAGCGCGGTGAGCGTACCGCTGCGGCGGTTGGCGACGTAGAGCGTCGCCTCGTCGGGAGAGAGCGCGTTGCCCTCCGGCCACAGGCCGGTCGCGGCGAGTCGCGGGCCTTCCGCCGGCGCGAAGGGCCGGACCCGGCTCACGGTGTTCGACAGGATGTTGGCGACGTAGGCCGTCTCGCCGTCCCGCGACAGGGAGAAGAGGTGGCCCTTGATGCCCCCGGTCGGGACCGCCCGATCCGGGCGCTCGGCACGCTCCGGCGCATCGATGCCGAGGAGCACGTCGCGGTCCTCGCTCAGCACGAGCAGACGGTCCTTCGCGTCGAGGCGGATGCCGTGCAGGCGCCGGAACGGCGCGCAGTCGATGGTGCGGGACAGGCTCTGGGCCGCGAGGTCGACGACGTAGACCGCATCGCCCCCCGGTCCCGGCGTGGTCGAGGACTTGGCGCCGTAGAGCGCCACGTAGGCGTGCGTCCCGGACCGGTCGACGACGAATTCGTGCGGGTACTCCCCCGGCAGCGCGACGCGTCCGGTGCGCCGGCCGCTGGCGAGCGCGTAGAAGCTCAGGGCGCGGTCGCCCTTCTCCATCACCACGAGGGTATCGGAGCGGCCGGCCGCGCCCTGGGCGGGGGTATTCTGTCCGGGCGCGCCCTGCGCGCGGGCGGGGCCGGTCAGCGGGCCGAAGGCGAGGGCGGCGAGACCCGACAGGCAGAGACGGCGGTCGATGGCGGGGGGCATGGTGGTTCCTCGATCGTCCCCGACACAACCCCGCCGTGACGCGGCGGTTCGCGCCGCCCGCGCGCGGTGGCGGCCCCGGACGTGGCGGGTGCGCCACACCGGCCGGTGAACGCGGCCGCGCCTGCCGAAGGTCGCAGCACCGTCATGGAATAACGGCCAGCCTCCGGCATATCTGCCGTGAGGATCCGGCCATGTCTCACACCACCCGCCCGCGGTCGCGCTCGCCCTGGCCGCTCGCCGCTCTCCTGCTCGCCTGCGCGAGCCTGCCAGCCCTGGCGATCGACGGCCCGCCCGGCCCGTTCGGCGAGACGCTGACCATCGACGAGAAGGGCATCACCCTGAAGTTTCCCGACGACGCCGCGACCCTGCGGATCGGCGGGCGGCTCCAGCTCGATTTCGGCACCGGGCGGGTGCAGCAGCGCGGCTTCGGCACGGTGTTCGACACGCCCATCGCCGTGCGCCGCTCCTGGATCGAGAGCACCTTGACCCTGGGCAAGGAGCTGGAGCTCGCCTTCCAGTACGATTTCGCCGAGCCGAACCGGCCGATCAACGACGCGGTCGTCGCCTACAAGGGCTTCAAGGACGTCATCGTGGCGATCGGCAACATGAAGGAGCCGTTCAGCCTCAACCAGCTGATCTCCGACAACAACACCCTGTTCACGGAGCGCTCGCTGGCGGACGCCTTCGCGCCCGCGCGCAATTTCGGCTTTGCCGTCGGCACCCACGGCGAGCGCTGGACCGCAGTCACGAGCGTGTTCGGCGGCAACATCAACAACGCCGCCATCGGCGATCAGGGCGTCGCCTCGACCACCCGCGTCACCTATGCGCCGTGGCTCAGCCAGGACGGGTACGAGGTCCTCCATTTCGGGCTCGCCGGCAGCTACCGCTCGCTGCCGAACGACGGCAGCGCGCTCACCCTGTCGAGCCGCTCCGAGGCATTTCTGTTCGCGCGGCAATTCGTGAATACCGGCAGCATCCGCGATGCGGCGAGCATCGGCCGCGTCGGGCTCGAGGCTGCCTGGCAATCCGGCCCGTTCCGGATCCAGGCCGAGTACATCCTGACCGAGATCGGCCGCTTCGGCGGCGCGCCGTCCCTGAGCTTCCAGGGCGGCTACATCCAGGCCGGCCTGCTCCTCAACGGCAAGGGGCGGCGCTACGCGATCGCCCCGAACTACGCCACCGAATACGCGGTGTTCGGCGGCGTGCAGGTCGAGGAGGCGCAGCGCGTCAGCCGCGGCGGGACCGGGGTGTTCGAGCTGGGCCTGCGCTACAGCGCCATCGACCTCGAAGACCGGGCGATCCGAGGCGGCATCGAGCAGGACTTCACCGCCGGCGTGAACTGGTACCCGGACCGCAACATCCGCTTCGTGTTCGATTACGTCCGCTCCCACACCTCGCCCTCGCCGGCGAGCCTGAACTTCAACCGCCGGACGATCGACGCGGACGCGTTCATCGGACGGGCGCAGCTGTATTGGTGAGCGGCCGCCTGTCGCGATCGGACCTCGGGGTGCGGGCCGACCGGATCCAGGCAGGGACCCCGAAGCGACGCCTTAGGGCAATGCCGCGAATTTCGCCGTCAGGAACCGGGGCTTGGCCGGCTCGGGCGAGGCCGAGAGAGTGAGGCGGGAGGGCTCCTCCGCCAGGCGCAGGCGCGAGAACGGCGAGGGCTCGGTCTCGATCACCGGCAAGGGCACGAAGGCGACCGGCACGAAGGCCGCCGCGACCTGGATCGGATGGATCGGGGCGGGCGGGCGCCGGCGGGCCGGGACCACCACCACCTCGCGCCCGGCGAGGGCCAGGGCCTCGGGCCGGCTGACGTCGCCGAGGCCGGCCGGTACGATGAAGGCCGCGAACGGGCTCGCCGCCGGGCTCGGATCGGCCGCGTAGGCGGTGGCGCCCGTCACGGTGGCGGTCGTCGCGGCCGCGTTCGTCATCGGGGCCATGGCCCCGGTGGCCGAGGCGCCGAAGGCCGAGGCGCGCTTGATCAGTGCGGTGAAGCTCGGGTGCTGGCCGCCATCGGCGTAGGTGGTGCGCACCGCCTCGATCCCGCCCTCGACCAGGGCCTGGATGCGAGACTCTTCCTCGCCGCGCCGCGCCACCGCCTGGGCCTCGAGGGCTGGGTCGGGGTAGGGGGCGAAGACGTAGCGGCCGGCCTCGACGGTCACCAGCGGCTCGCGGCCCGTCGCCTCGAACCGGTCCGAGCCCTCCTTGAGCTGGCGCCAGAAGGCGATGTGCCGGTCGGTGCGGTGGCGCGCCATGGCCCGCGCCGTCATGCGGAACGGGAAGGCCTGGAACTGGAACGCCGCCTGCCCGCCGGCCAGCGCGTCGCGCACCAGGGCGTAGATCTCGCCGACCTGCCGGTCGGTCATGGCGAAGCAGCCGGCGGACGAGCAGGTGCCGTGCACCATCAGGGCCGAGCCGGTGCCGCCATGCGCCCGGTCGTAGGCGTTGGGGTAGCCGATGTCGAAGGAGAGATAGTAGGCCGAGTTCGGATTCAGCTGGCGGGCCGCGACGGTGTAGAATCCCTCGGGCGACTGGCGGTCGCCGGTGCGGGTCTTGGGGCCGAGCTGGCCCGACCAGCGGCAGATCGGAAAGGTCTTGAGGTGGACGTAGCGGCCGTCCGCCGCCCGCTTCCACACCTCGATCTCGGATTCCTGCTTGTAGGCCCGCAGCAGCACCGGCGCCGACGGCGCCATGGCGCGCGCCGCCATCAGGCCGAGCGTGGCCGGGGGCACGGGGGCAAGGTGCTTGGGGGCCGCCTCGGCGGGTCGGCCGGCCGTCCCCACGAGGGCCGCCAGGCACAGGATCGTCCGTCCTCGCACGCCCATCCCCCGGAATCCTCCTCGCCCGGCCCCGTGCCTGCCACGGCAATGTGGCGGTTTTCGCGCGCGAGCACCGCCGCGTCCCGACCGCCCGCGGCCTGGCGGACCGGGCATCCGTGGCATTCGCAGGATTTCGTTAAGCCCCCGTTCGCGGCCGGACGGGCAGCATCCGGTGTTCGATCCTGACGCGGGGCGCCCGTTCCGGCAGGACCGCGAGAGGCAGGAGGCCGCCATGCCCGGGGGCGAACCGCGCCGGCTGCGGCTGGTGGACGACAGGCAGGGAAGGGACGGGGAGCGGCCGCTGCCGGGAGAGGCCGGGCGGCAGCGTCTCGCCGCCCTGCGCGGCCAGTTGCGCAACCACCTCGCCGCCCTGCGGCAGGACCCGATCGACGCGGGGCCGCGCGCGAGCCCCGAGGAGGCGGAGACGGCGGCGATGCTCCGCCGCCTCGCCGCCGAGGTGACGCAGCTCGCCGAGGGCTGGGATCGCCTCGCGGCGGCGGTCTCCGCCCTGTCGGCGGGTGACGAGGTGCCGCCGGAGGAGTAGGGTCGGGGCCTTCCCGCCGGCAGATTCCGAACGACCATGGCCCCGACCATCAAGCTGCGACCGCTGGAACGCGAGGACCTTCTCTTCGTGCACCAGCTCAACAACAACGACAGCATCATGCGCTACTGGTTCGAGGAGGCCTACGAGTCCTTCGCCGAGCTGGCGCAGCTCTACGAGCGCAACATCCACAACCAGACCGAGCGGCGCTTCATCATCGCGACGCCGGAGAACGAGCGCGCCGGGCTGGTCGAGCTCGTCGAGATCAACCACCTGCACCGCTCCTGCGAGTTCCAGATCGCGATCCACCCGTCGTTCCAGGGCCGCGGCTACGCCCTGCGGGCGACGCAGATCGCCATGGATTACGCCTTCAAGGTGCTCAACATCCACAAGCTCTACCTGCACGTCGACAAGGACAACCGCCGCGCCATCGGTATCTACGAGGCCTGCGGCTTCGAGACCGAGGGCATCTTGCGCGACGAGTTCTTCGTGAACGGCAAGTACCGCGACGCGGTGCGGATGTGCATGTTCCAGCCGGCCTATCTCGCCCGGCGCGGCGGCGGCGACGTCAACGAGCCGGTGCTGAAGACCTGACACCCGGTTAGACCCGATCCCCCATGCGTGGCGCGGGGGGTGGAATGCGGCACCGGGCCCCTGGCGCGGAGCGGCCCGCCTCGCTTATTGAGGGGCCCGACCCGGAGCCCCCAGAACCTTGCTGCGCGAGACCTACCACATCGAGATCGTCGGCCCCGAGGACGCCCCGGTGCAGCGCGCCTCGGTCCGCACCGCCGGCCTCGACGCCGCCCGCGAGCGGGCATTGCGCCTCTTCCGCCGCGCCCGGGTGCCCCAGCGCTCCGGCCCCGCCGCCGAGGCGGTGCGCATCGTCGACGGCGCCGGCACCGAGGTGTTTCGCTGGAGCGTGTGGGACGAGGGCACGGGGCGGGGCAGGGGCTAAGCAGATTTCGCCGAAGTGGACACCGGTTCGGCGGCAAAAATCTGCGAAAAAACAAGAAGCTAAGCGGGCGAAGCGTTGGCCTGCCAGCGCAAGTCTGCTTAGAGCAGCGCCCGATCACGCCGCAACACGGTACACGACCCTGGCCGGGAACCGTGCAGCCAGGCTCCATGAACCATTGCAATGACCCATTGCA
>NZ_JTHF01000176.1 GCF_001043895.1 Methylobacterium indicum | reverse complement strand
AGTTTCACACCGGCGGCTACAGCGTCACTCAACCCGTCTCGCTGTCTATGATCCGCCAACCTACAGCCGGTTTCGTGACGAAGTCCCCCTACCGTCGGGGCGATGCTCACCCCGAGCCCCTTAGCGTACGTTTTGGGACACATTCTGCGATGACCCCATAAGGGAGCGTATGGAACCTGGCGCTGCCGCTTTGTGCAAAACGCATGAGTTTCGCACCGCCTCCCAGCCGGTGCAGTTTCAGCCCTTTGGCTGGTCCAGAAGTCCGGTGCGGAACTCGCCTCCGGCGCGTGCTCACAACTCACGAGATGTGAGCAGCCGGGCAGCCCCCGGCAGCCGCCCGCTTTCCCTGTCCCAAACTCTTGCCCAAGAGTGGTGCCTTTGGGGTGCAGCAGTGGGAGACCGCCCAAGATAAAGGGCAAAACCCGCTCAGTTTGACTTAAAGCGGGCGGGAGCGGTCCCCTTAGAGTTAAGCTGAGCGGGTTGGTGTCCTATGGTCCTTCTCCGGCATGCCCGATAACATCGACCAGAAGGTTCTGCGTGACTCCTCCGTTAGCTTGGCTGTCGGAACACGCATCAACGTGGCGATCGCCTCTTCCGGAGACAAGCTCGACGTGAATGGAACGGCTTCGGTCCCGAAGGCAACTCCTCCATGCTCGATCGCAGTATTGAGAACATCGCTAATTTCTGCAGACCGCGGCGACCGTTGTGCTGTGAGAAAGACACCATCGAAGATAATAGTCATCATAGCGTCAATGACAGGAATTTTATAATCGACCATTGCAGCCATAAGAGGAAAATTGGTCTCAGCCCCATCTGAAGCTTCGGCGGTTGAGGGGTCTGAGATCGTCGCAAAAATTCGGACCGAACTTGTGCCGGACGCTTGAATAAGTTCCGCCAGGACGGTGGCGTTGCGGTGTGTCGAGGAGACTGGGAACCGGTACGCAATCATTCTCTAGCCCTGTTAGACGTCATGGGGAGATAGCCGTTCGACCAAAGATGGCGAAAGGGTCGTATGCGTCAAGGGACTGACCTGGTGTCGCCATTCCCCCTCCCGTCTATGGCTCATGTCACCAACTGATCCGTTTAGGGTGTGGAGAGGAGAACCGGGGCTGTCAGTCCGATATGGATTGACCTTTTCCGAACCGGCTTTGACAGCCGCCTTTCACCCAGAAGGCATTCCCCGAACACCTCTATCGCGAGCGTAAGAGAATGAGACCCTCGTTTCGAGACCTTTTTTGAGACAGCTTGAGGTCCTGTTGCGTTTCTATTTGGACCCCGCTGCCATGCGTCTCAAAACGGCTGTCTTAGATGCCAGCATTTACCCCACTCCCGCGACCGTCTGTTCTATTTGAGAAAGCAAGTCATTCATGCTTGAACGTTTCTCCGCTATCTCCCTGCCCAGGCGATCATATTCGTCGATTTGATTGGAAATATTCTGAAGTTCTTTTTCCAATCTATCATATTCTTGATCTAGTCTTTGTTTCTGCTGCTTCAGCCGGTTGCCTTCGGCTGCAATTGTCTCGCCGCGTCTATTGTGGGCTGAGAAACCAGCCTCAAGGCCCGGACGCTCGTTTTCAAGCTGTTGACTCATCTGTAGCCATTGATAATACAGCCTATCTCTATCAACTCCAGGAGGCATACTATTGACGCGATTTGCTAGTTCATTGGTTTGCTGGACTCTATAATCAAAATCATCCAGCCTATTTTTCCAGTAATCATTGTCCTGAAGCCATTGATTAGCCTGAGATATCCACGCCTGGGCTTGTGAATTATGCTGATCTGATGCTGCGTTGTAAATCGCAGCTTCCGACTGGTATTTTTCGACTATTGGCTTGAGTCGATTGCCCATTTCAAGTTGTTTTGTTTCTAATTTCTTTGTTTGAAAATATGCTTGAGCCCATTGACCCGCAATACCAGCTCTAAGTGCATTGATTGTAGGCTTAACTCTACTATGCGCTGGGGAAGTTAGGCACTCATAGTGCCATCCTTCATCATCTACAGTGCGTTCCCAGCCAAACTTATTAAGAGCCGCTTCGATCCACTCTATGTTTCCAGTTCTGACAATATCGATTGCCGTCCCATAGTTATGCAATGAGCACCCTGGTAAGTTCGCTTTGTTGAAACCAGGGCGTCCCTCGTTGTACCCTAACCAAAGTTCCGCTTGATGCCTGACATTTCTTCTTCCGCTATTAATTTGAATGTGTGCGTTTCCGTTCGTAGCGCGCCAGTATGCTTCGTCCGCCTGGATAAAATTCTGCTTCGCAACACTTTCAAGATCATTTGCCTTTTGGTCATACTTCCCATCGTATTGAAGAGGGGGGCCTTCAGGCAAATCGCCAAATATGTTGAAGCTTTTTGTGGGTATAGAGCTAGATAGCAAATCTACACTCATGTCTGGAAAGTCGGATTTATTAGTTATAACGCTAAGTTTGGTTAGTTGAGTAGCGCTTTGCATGACGACTCCTTCACCGATCATACACGGACGCCGAACGTCCTTTGGGGTTACCCCATCGGCTTTCTTCAGGAGCATCGGTAGTGGCGAAAAAGTCAAGATCGGCCGGATTGAAAACTCATGAGTTTCAAACCAGCTCCCGGCCGGTGCTGTTTCGGCTCCTTGATCGGCCCATAAGTCTGATGTAAAACTCTGCACTGCCAGTGCTCATAGCTCACGAGACATGAGTACCCGACCGGCCCCAGCGACCGCCTCTCCTGCCCGTCCACAACTCAGGCTCAAGATAGTACTTTTAGGGTGTACCTTCATCGGACTACGGCAGAGCTGGTTCGATAAATATCATTCATGACTTAAAACGAATTCTGTCCAGCAGACCGCTTAAATCACAATATCCGTCCTTGCTCATTCGCCCGTGCCCGCGAACGATCATCTCAGGCTGACACCCTTCCCCCGCCCGTCATTCATGTTCGGATCACCCCTCCCCGCGGAAGGTGCGTGCGCCCCCTGCCAGGGTGATAATGTCCTTTACGAATGTATAGCGCATATGAAAAACCCCGGGATTTCTCCCGGGGTGTCCATCATGCGTACCGGAAATTCTGTGCGGCGGGTCTTGCGATGTTCAGGTTGTCACAGAGGCGGTGCTAAGTTGGCAATTGTGCTTGCGGTGAAGCCGATAAGAAATGCGCCGGTACGGGTCGATGGGTCAGTTAGATTTTCGAACATTGAGATACCCTCTAGGTTCGGGATCGTGATTGCCAAGGTTAAGACAGTGAAGAAGACAACGAGCCTCCCTAACCTGCCACTTAGCCCCGCGAACACCGACCGTGAGACAACCCCTCTGCTCAAGACCTGACCCTAATATCGTAGCGAGCCATGGCCATTTCAAGGTCAATCCTGAATGTAAGAAAAACGACCCGTTCCTGACGGGCTGGTAGGTCGGCCAGGGCTGACGCACCTTACGCGAGAGCTGCGCGTAGCGGAGGATGTCAGGAAACCCTGTCAGCCATTCACATGTCAGGAAAATGCTTGCCCAATCGGCCGGTCGATCTGCCGGGCCGGTCCAATGAGGCCTGCTCTAATGGACCGGTCCCTGCCTGGCTGAAACACGTTCCCTACAGGGCATCCCGAGGTCTGGAGCGCGCCCTGCCTTGCCATCTTGGAGCCCAGTGGAACCGATACCGCGCACCTGGCCAGCGCGCCGACTGCACGGCGGTAGGTCCTCACCCCTGAACAGACCGGCCAGCCACCCGCTACGTTTCGTTAACGACGCCTGGCCGACTTTACCCGAGAGCCGAACAGGGGCTTCCCGAACCGGCGAGAGCGACGGCGACGTTCTGACCTGCCGTTGCCGTTGCTCCTTTCTACGATGCGGCTCGGCACGATCCGAGCCAGGGCCGGACCGTGCATGAGTGTTGAAACCGATCTGCTCGCCCTCGCTATCGAGAACGCCGAGCTGCGGTTCGCACTTGCCGAGGCGCAGGAGCAGTGCGTGGAACTGGCTGTCGATGCCGGCGAGTTGCACGCCACGATCAAGGAGCTTCAAGCTCAACTGGTCGTCCTCGAGGCGGAGCGCGACGCATGGTGTATGGCCGCCGCTCAGACGGACCAGGTGTAGAACTCCCATGAGCCTTCGTGGCCCTCTTGAAGGCGCCAGCGCTCCCAAGACTGACAGTGATCGAGCTATGCGCGGCCGATGCCGTCCGTATGGGCATACCGCAGCGGACAGCGCTGCGGCCGTTCGAAACCCTGTCCACTAGGGTTGATTTTGACCAACGGACAAGTCTTTATGCGGACGTCACTTCAACGGACGCTTTCGCCGCATGTCCCAGGTTATTCTCTACGCCCGCGTGAGCACCACGGAGCAGACCGCCGCTCACCAGCGCACCCAGGCTGAGGCCGCGGGCTTCGCGATTGATGCGGTCGTGGCGGACGAGGGCGTGAGCGGTGTCAGCACCCGGCTTGCCGATCGGCCGCAGGGCCGGCGCCTGTTCGACATGCTCCGGCACGGTGACGTGCTCGTGGTCCGGTGGGTCGACCGGCTCGGCCGCGACTACCAAGACGTGACCGACACCATCCGGGAGCTGATGCGCCGCGGCGTGATCGTCCGCACGGTCATCAACGGGCTGACGTTCGACGGTGCTACCAAGGACCCGATGCAACAGGCGGTTCGGGATGCGCTGATCGCCTTCATGAGCGCGATGGCTCAGGCGCAGGCTGAGGCGACCAAGGAAGCGCAGCGCGCCGGCATCGCCCACGCCAAGGCCCGGGATGACGCCTACCGAGGCCGGAAACCGTCATACAGCCGCGCTCAGCTCGACATTGTGCGCGCTCAGCTCGCCCAGGGCGTAGGAGTCTCTTCCATCGCCAGGGATACTGGTCTGAGCCGTGGCGCGATCTATCGCATTCAGGGGGATCCAGCTGACGCTGAGGCCGCGCTCGCCAGGTGGGGCGTGCAATAGGTCGCGCTGGCATTCGCTGATTTTCACCAGCAAAAAAGGTCGGGGGACCCATGGCGGGGAGTACACCCCGGGGCCGTTGTCCGAGACACTTGCTGGTATAGCGTCGTAAGTAAATTATCAATATATTTACCTAAACTTACACCCAGCGGCCTACAGGCGCATCTCTGCTCTACCGATACCAAACCTCGTGTCGTGCAAGGGAGAGGTAAGCGCCCTTACCGGTGGAATGACGTGTCCCACACGACTCCGGGGTAATGGGTTGGGTGCAGAATGTAATATCGGCTAGACGCGGGTTCATAGACTCTTTAAAGGCCGCGCAATCTTTCAATTAAGGAAGCGGCTTGTCAGGAATAAATCATTTGTGTTCCACCCAACGACAGTGGTTTGCATTATATGCATGGCGAAAATTCATCTATATAAAATCTAATGTAGACAAAACTGTCAAATAACATCGTAATATCCTCGCATAATTCTCAAGAAATTGCGATTTCGTACTCTGTGTGGTGCTCTGCATGGCCTTCGCTTGGAGTGATTTGCATCTCGGAATGGAGCAAGCGGCGTCGACACCCGAACGGAGCGTTGTCGTGCTGTTGGTCAGCCCCCATAGGAGTGGTCCGCCCTGAAGTATGGCTTTGAGCCGACGGAGGACGGACCGTCAGCACGGTCCGGACATGCTCGATGCAGGCGCGCCGGCGCGCGGGGCTCAGAAGTTTCCCCGGGCGGCCTCCTGCAGGATCAGCTTGTCGAGCGTGAGATCCGCAATCGCCTTGCGCAGCCGCTGCTTCTCGGTCTCCAGCTCCTTCATCCGGCGCACCTGGTCGGACTTCAGCCCGCCGAACTCCTTGCGCCAGCGGTAATACGTGACCTCGGTCACGCCGATCGCCCGGATCGCGTCTGCCACGCTCTGCCCCTGCGAGACCAGCACGTCCACCTGCCGCAGCTTGGCCACGACCTCTTCCGGCTTGTGCTTCTTCGTTCCCATCGCGTCCGTCCTCCGTCGGCTCAAAGCCATACTTCAGCGCGAACCACTCCGATGGGGGCTGACCAGCTTTCGGGCGCCCTCGCCCTTGTTACCAAGTGTTACTGACTTGTTACCAAAATAAGTGTTGGTAACAGAGCTAAGTGATTGTTTTTGAAGCCCTTTCAGGAAATGTGATAGGTACACCTGCAATTTTGGTCATCTGCTTATATGTGCGCGCATATATATGTTTTTTGTCCCCACCCCTCCCCGGCCAAAAGCGGCGAAGCCAAAAAACATATATCTGCTTCGTACATGGATCAGATCAGGCTTTTTGCAGGTGTACCTAACAGATTTCTAAAAAGCGATGATTTCTCAATGGGTTAGGCTTGTTACCAACACTTATATTGGTAACAAGTAGGTAACAGTTGGTAACAAGGGACCGATCTGGACCCAACCGTGAGCCCCTGAGGCCCAGTGGGACACGTCAGACTCCGCGCAGCCGCCTTAGCCGAGCACACATCTACCGCAGAGGGGGGTGGTCCCCACGTGAGCCACCAGAGCATCCTCCCCCTCAGAGGAGGAGGGTCACGAGATCCGCCCCGAGGTTGGGTCCAGAGGACGGGTTGAGGCCAGAGGCCAGAGGCCGATGGGTTCCGGGGTTGGGTGCAGAGAGGCCCGAGCGCACGAACTGGCCCGTCTACCGCAGCCGGTGGAGCCGGCCGGAGATAGGGTTGGGTACAGAGCTTCACCAAGTCCGAGCATCGCCGTCCTCGCCACGAGGTTGAGGCCAGAGATGCATCGAGCACAGTGGAGAGCGCAGCGCCCCGCGGGCCAAGGATGCACGGGCGATGACACGTATGGATCACAGGCAAGCGCGGTGCTCGCACGGATCGAGGCCAGAGGCGAAAGTCATTCAACTATCCAGGGATGGATGTCGTGTATCGGTATCTTCCTGTTTGCGCCCGAAGGTAGGCTTGTTACAAAGCTGTCAACGAACGTCGTTCGGTTCGTTACGGCGTCGACCCGGACCACCACGAAGGGGAATTCGGACAGTCGGCTTGGCCCCTTCGGTCTTGAGGTCGGTGGCAGCATGGCAGCTCGTCTTGCCACTAGAACGAATAGTGAATAATCCGACTAGCGATTGGTTCATCTAGGCCCTCGACGCTTCCCATGCTGTCCCCTATCATGCTCAAAGAAAGAAACCGTCTTGCGTCTATCTAGCCGCAAGATTGTGTTCTCGGCGGTGCATGGCGAAGTTGATCGGGTTGGCCTCCACCAAGGGGGGCGTCGGGAAGACGACGATCGCGCTCAACCTCGCGGCGGTGCTCGTCCATCGTGGCGCCAAGGTCGTCGTTATCGATGCGGATCCGGCCGGACACGCTGCCGCCGTCGCCGAGATGGGCGCCTTGCCCTACACGGTCACCCCGTTGCTCCTTGAGGAGGTCGAGGCGAGCGCGGTTGCGGCCTGGAGCAAGGCCGTGCGCGCTGCTGATGCTGACTTTGTGGTGCTCGACGCGCCGGGCGCCCTCGGCGCGGCCTTCGGGGCCGTCATCGCCATCGCCGACTTAGTGCTGGTGCCGGTTGGGGCCTCGATGCTCGACGTGCGAGGCGCGGCTGAGACGGTCGGTATCGTCCGGCGCCACCGCAAGGCCGGAGGTCGGGGCCGGCCCGACATCCTGGTGGTGCCGTCCCGCGTCGATCGCCGCACCGGGGCGGGCCGCGACGTGGTCGGTACGCTCGCGGGCCTGACCGAGCCGGTGGCGCCCCCGATCACCCTGCGCGCTGTCGTCGCCGACAGCCTCTCGGGAGGCGAGGTGGTTCCGGCCGACTCGCCTTCTGCGATCGAATTCGGTGCGCTCGCCGATGCCGTCCGTACCCGCCTGGAGACGATGTGATGACGACCAAGCCCAAGAAGAAGGCCGGGATGGATGCGGAGGCCGTCGCCCGCATGATGGCTGCGCAGGACGTAGCTGAGCCCGAGCCCGAGGTGGTCACCCCGCCGGCCGCGCCACCGGCCCCCGAGCCCATTCCGGCCCTTGCTCCGATGCCATCTCCCACACCAGCTCCGGCGCCCGCGCCCACGTTCGATCCGGGCAAGATCGACGGCCGGACCCTGCGCCGCACCGGCCGAGAGCCCTTCGCAACCCGCATCAAGCCCAACACCCATGAGACCCTGCGCCGGATCGCCTACGCCCGGGGCATCTCCCTCGCCGAGGTGGTCGAACTGGCAGTTGCAGCTTTCGACAAGAAAGGAAAATGAATGACGCTAGATAGTGTCATGCTTGTTTATGGATTGAATCCAGCGCTGGCGCGGGCCATGGTGGCCGGGGGGATGGGCGGCTTGACGGTTAACGCTTGCACGGTCACGCTCGCCCCTTGGGCGAGTCACGCCCTGGAGATCATCAGCGCCGCGGACCTGACCTGAAACGAGAACGGCTCCCCCAGTCGCCAAACTGAGAGAGCCGCCGGCCCAAAAGGGCGTCCTTGGAAGGACCATAACCACCTCCGAGGATGCCTCCCCGCTAGACGGGTGTCAACACGAACCGCCAAGTTCGTGAACGGGCCTTCTCGTGCCTGTGCCTGCCGCGGTCCGAGAGGACCGAACGATGAAGCACGCCCCAAGAGCGGGCGCGGTTGCGCCTGCCTGCCCGCTACCGCCAGCACGCCGTCCCGGAAGCCAGTGGGCCCCGACAGCGGCCGGCCCCTACAAGCTCCCCCGTGTGGTCGAAGACCGTCTTACGGTCGTGCTGGCGGGCTTCCGCAACCGTGAGGCGGCCTTCACCCTGGCCGTGTTCCTCGCACGGTTCTGGAGCGCCCCCAGGAAGCTCCTGGCGGCGTTCCCGATCGACCGGCGGGCACTGGCCGAGCACGAAGCCCTTGGCCTTACGGAAGCCCGGGTGCGCGGCGCCCTCGCGGTCCTAGTCGAGGTGGGCTTCCTCGCCCGATATGAGCCGGATGCCGGCCGGCGCTACCAGCGCACGGAAACCGGGCTACAGCGCCGGGCGATCGTGCATCGCTTCGGGGAGGAATTCGCTGTCGAGTTCGGCAGGGCCAACGCCCGTGCTCAGGCGGCCCGTGGAGCCGCTGCGTCGGCAAGGCGGCCAATCTCCCGTCCGACTGCCGAACGGGCGCCTACGGCCAACCTAGCGGCCTCCAGGCCCATGCCTCCAGCCCAAGTCGCCCATAATCAAAACTCCTCGGAGAGGGGGTTGATTATGGGTGAGCAGAATCTCACGGCGCCAAGTAGCCCTCTTGAGGCAGCTCTGGCACGATGGGCAAAGGCTGTCGGAGGGAGTGTTTCGTGAGCAATTCCTTGAAAGATATTGAAGTAAAACTCGATAAAGAATTGAAATCTATGAATAAGGCAGAGAATTGGGCCTTACATGCAATGAATGAAGATAAGACAGGATCTGCACATTACGCAAGAGTCGAAGCTCAGAACGCACAAAAGGAGATTGAAGCGGATCAACGCCTCCTGAAGCAGATGGGCTGACAGCGCGTTCGCATAATGGCCTGTCGGGAACACCCTATGAGACCTTCCGGAAGTTCTCGGAAGGTCTCAAGCGCGTCCCTGTGGCACCCTCAGTCGAGAGGCAGTCTGTCGGGCTTCCGAGGCTCCGGGTAGTGCGATGCCGTCGTGGTCAAGGGCATGGCGTTCGAGCAGCGAACGCCTCCGCGAAGGCGTTCTCCGTCTCGAAGGCCTTCTTCACATCGGGAGGGCCGTTCGGTCTGAGTCTGACACTTTGCAAGTCAAGAAGATCGCCGTCCGGCCATTGCACACCTTTAGCGACCAACTTGTCTCGGAGAATCGCGTAACGAAGCGGGAAGTCGGCGTTGGTTGTCAATGTCACGAGATGGTCCACCTGACCGCGGCTCAGGTGCTCGAGGACCCGCAGCAACTCGTCCTCACCGTTGACGTGTTCCTGATCATCAGCAAGCAGGTGCCTGACATAGAACGCCAAGTCGACCACGCTGGTGTCGAGACATGCCTTCAGAGTCGCGCTCTCATGCTTGTCTAGATGATTGATGTCCTTGACGATGGGCAATACAGGTTGTTGGAAATTTACTTCGTCTGAATTATCGTATATGAGATAAGCGGCTGGGAATAGCTTGCGTGTTTCCTTAAGGGCATCAAGTTGATGCGTACCGTCGGAGGGCGCCACCTGCTCCTGATCGGCGTTTTTGAGCTTCGGGGTCGCCCGTCGGAGATCGACCGCGCGCGCTGGCGCGACAGCGCGTGTCCGTTTCGCTTGTAGACAGATTGGGAGGAACCGGCTCTGGTGAGGATGCGGAGATGTATCCAGCAAGAGGGCGAAATCTCCCCCCGTCCTGGTCTCACGACCCCGAAGGGTGAGGTCCAGCACGAAGGCATATATGCGTGACGAGCGTCCGGTCTTATAGGTAGTGCTTTCCACTTGGTCGTTCACATGGAGTAGCGAGTCAGCGAGAGCGCCACGAAACAGCCCAGACAAGATGTCTTCGCGAGTCGGGACGTGACAATCGCGCGCCGCAAAGCGCGCCTGCGCCTGCTGGAGAGCTGCCATGTACATCGCCGCGGCGCTCGGCGCCTCGTCACCGAATAGACCAGGGTCGCGTAGCGCCGCTATGAGCATTTGGTACTCGTAGGATCCGATCGGACCGCTCCAATCCGCTAGTCTCACATAGGCTTGATCGAGGTCCAGCCCCGCGCCGATCGCTATCACGGACCTGAAGACGGCCGGGTATAGAAGAAACGTCTCGTGGTAGTTTGGGTCGAAATGCATGAAGACCTTATCTCGTGATCACGTTGGCGGTTTGTAACACTCGCAACTGGCGCATCGGCTCCATATGGTACACTGATGCGCTGCGCGATCTCTTGATGGCTTTCCTACTCGGCTGGCAGGAGATTGCGTGAGGCGCGAGCGACCGCACCGTAACCCTTGCCCGTCCCGGGATGAGCCTCATGCTGGCCGCGCAGCGCGTGGTAGGCACGCGGGACCTTCGCGACGCGCTCCGGTCGAGGAGTTGGGATCGGAGCTGGCCCAACGGCAAGGATAGGCGCTTCGCTGGGTAGGGGCATCCCTAAGATCTGCTGCCGGATCGCCCGAGCCAGGATCTCTGCCAGCAGCGACGGAACGGCATTGCCAAGCTGACGCTGGGCATCGGCCAGGGAGCCGGCAACCTGCACGTCGCCCGGGAAGGTCTGTAAACGGACCATCTCCTGCATGGACAACCGGCGGCCCGACCAATGGAAGGGCCCCGTTGCCGGTCCGGGCTGCGCCGCCAGCGTCCAGGATGGCTTGTCCTTGGCAATCTTCAGGAGGAATGACCAGTATCGGCGGCGCCACCCGAACAGCGGCTCCCCGCCACCGCGCTCCGTGTGCCAGAGGTAGTTCTGGCCCTCCGGGATAGAGGGCATCAGGCTGGCCCACTTGCCCTGCATTATCAGCCCAGGGTCATTCGGTTCCGGCAGGTCATAAAGAGCATCCCAAGCCGTGCGCCAACGATCGCTGTTAGCGGTCCAGTCCAGCGCCTCCGGGTCAGCGTGGGTAGGCCTCGGAAACTGGAACGGGGTGCCATCCCGGGCTCCGACGATGAACAGGCGCCGGCGGAGCTGCGGAACCCCATAATCGGCGGCATTCAGGACTGCGACCGAGGCCGCATACCTCGTACCGGCCTGCGCATTGATGGTTGAAAGTGCCTCTTGGATGAGACGCAGGCCCTCATCCTTGCCTCTGAAGCCGAGTCCTTCGACGTTCTCGAGGAGGAAGGCGCGCGGCTGCATCTCGGCCAGAACGCGCAGGTAGTGGTCCAGCGTCGAGGCGCGAGGATCGTCTAGCCGCCGGGCTTGGCCGGTGGCCCAGAACCCGGCCTTGCTGAAGGGCTGGCATGGTGGCCCGCCGATCAGGACATCCGCCTCACCTGCCGCCAGCCCTCCAGCTTGCAGAAGCTCAGCGGTCCGCACCTGGGCGATATCCTTGCCGATGACGGGCCAAGGCCTGCTCGCGTGTAGTGTCTCGATGCAGCGCTGGTCCAGCTCCAGCGCGACCGCGGTGCGGAAGCCGGCAGCCTCGAAACCGTAGTCAAGGCCCCCAGCGCCGCTGAACAGACTGATCGCAACAGGCGCCTTCATCAGCCCATCATAGCTTGGCATACGCCGCCTCGAACACGGGGCCGGGATCTGCGCTCCACAGGCCACCCACCAGGACATTGCTGGCGAGCTTGCCCGTGCACCGGGCGTGCCCGTCCAGGCTCGTCGGCAGGATGTACCGGAACTCCCACCGCTCCGTTACCGCATGGAGGCATCCGGCGACGATGTCGAAGTCGCTGGGCGCATAGTAGCGCGAGCAGGGGTCCTCCTTTGACGCGCGGGTGCGCTGGAAATCGATCCGCGCGAGGCCCGCAGCGTTCGGCTTCCGCAGCACGTTCTTGCATTCCAGGGTGAGCAGCGGCCCGCCGCGCCAGCTCACGCGCAGGTCTGGCCCTCCTTCCTCGTCCAGCCGATCGCAGGCCGTGATCCCCGGGGTGGCCGCCAGCACCTCTTGCAGCTTCACCTCTGCTACCCAGCCCCGCACGGCCATCTTGAGGCGGCGAGCGCTTGCGATCAGCTCCAGGATCTGGCTGGGGGCGAGCTGAAACTCCTCGACCAGCGGATGCAGCGCGGCGATATCTGCCTCTGCGGCCTTCTCATCAGCCGGTGCAGCCTCGGCGAACAGCTCGCGGCGCTCCGCAAGAAGCTGACGATCACCCGGCGGCAACCCCTTGGCAGCGCGCTCGAACCTCACGAGATCCAGGAAGTGATCCTTGGTGCCACCGACGACGGTCTCGATCGGTTCTGCCAACGGGCCCGACCGATCACGCTCCCAAGCGTGCCAGCCCTCCTGCTGGATCGCATCGGCGTGCCGATCCTTGAACTCGAACCTGATGAAGAACTTGGTCGGGTTGTGCATCTCCGGGTCGGCCGCGACGAAGAAGCCGTCCTCTGGGTCTATGCCGATCAGCAGCGTCGTGAAGAGGCCAAGCGGGTCCTGCCACAGGGCATGGACTGCGGGCAGACCGTGCTCATCCAGCTCCTTCGAGCCGTACTTGATCTGGAAGCTGCGCTCGTCTGCTGGACGATTTCGTGTCGGGGTGCGTGTGGCGGTGAAGGCATAGGCGACAATGCCAAGGCGCTCACCGCTACGTGTCTCGAAGGTGATGACGAAAGGGGCCTCGCTCGCGTCCGAGGCGAACAGGATGCGGCAGCCAGCCCCACGCAGGCTGTCCAGCATGAATGCAAGCAGCGGCTCGCGCCCCGCACGGCTAACCCTGTACCTGCGCAGGCCTAAGATCATGAGCGGCCTCTTCCTCGATCAGCGCGCTACCCATCCGCCCCAGATGATATGCGCATCCTGCCAGCGAGGCCTCCCTTTCGGCCTTGAGGACCGTCGTGCCCATGGGGAGGCGAAACTGCAATCAGTTGCAGTCGCCTTGCCCCCGAGCCAATGCCCCTGCGCAAGGCTCGCCGCTCTCAGCGCGTGGCGGAACGGGGTCATCGCAGAGGATGTTCAAACACGTACGCTAAGCGCCATCGCGCAGGGGCTGATTTCAGCAGGAACTTCTTTCGTATCAACCCTTTACCGGAGATCGGAGTTCCTAATCCCAGCAGTAGGCTACGGCATCACACAATCGACCGTCTGCGTGACAGGCAGCCCAACCCCGTTCCAACCGCTGCGAGGGCGTCTGTCAACGCCGATTGAAGTC
>NZ_JTHF01000175.1 GCF_001043895.1 Methylobacterium indicum | reverse complement strand
CGATCTCGGCCGAGCCCGACGCCCGGCGCCCGCGGGGGGTGCGGGGAACGGGGCTCCCCGTGCTCCCGCTCGGTATGGACCGGGAACCGTGCGAAACCCCTAACGGCCGGAGGGCGCCGGGCCCGTCGTCCGCCTGCCATTAAGCTAAGCCTGCTCGCGCGCACGGGTTCCGTCCGCGGGGTCCGGATCGGCGCCTCGGCTTGACAGCATCCCGGCCCCGTGGTCGGAACGCCCCCGGACCGGCGCGTGGCCGGGGCAGCGGAGCGGTGAGCGGCGTGGGAGACAGCGTGCGACGGATCGGACGCCGGGTGCGGGCCGCCGCCCTCGGGCTCGCCCTCGGTGCGGGCCTCGGGCTGCCGGCCGGCGGTGCCCTGGCGCAGGGCGCGGTCAAGCAGACCTTCGACGACTGGCAGCTGCGCTGCGAGACGCCCGCCGGCGCCAAGGCCGAGCAATGCGCCCTGGTGCAGTACGTCGCCGCCGAGGACCGGCCGAACCTCTCCCTGGTGGTCATCGTCCTGAAGACCGCCGACAACCGCGGCACGCTGCTGCGGGTGGTGGCGCCCCTCGGCGTGCTGCTGCCCTCCGGCCTCGGCCTCAAGGTCGACCAGGCGGAGATCGGCCGCACCTCGTTCGTGCGCTGCCTCTCCACCGGCTGCGTCGCCGAGGTGGTGATGGACGACAAGCTCATCACCCAGCTCAAGACCGGCCAGCAGGCCACCTTCATCGTCTTCCAGACGCCCGAGGAAGGGGTCGGCATCCCCCTGTCCCTCAAAGGGTTCAAGGAAGGCTTCGACAGCCTGAAGTGATCCACGACCGGGAGAGGACCGTGACGGCTCGTTGTCTCCGCAGCCTCGGCACCTGCAGCCTCGGCGCCGTCCTGACGCTGGGCGTGCTCGCGGCTCCGGCGCAGGCCCAGACCGCCGCGCCGCAGGACGAGGGCAACCCCTTCGTCAACATCTTCAAGTATGGCGGCACCACCAAGCCGCCGGAGGCCCCGCCGAGCCCCGACGACGTCTACTGCCCGATCATCGACGTCACCGAGGGCGGCTCCTCGCTCCAGACCATGGCCGGCGGCACGGTGCGCACGCAGATCCGGCTGGGCCAGCTCAGCCGCGCCTGCCGGCCGGGGCCGAACGGCGGCACGGTCGTGTCGGTCGGCGTCCAGGGCGTCGTCCTGCTCGGCCCCGGCGGCGCACCCGGCCGCTTCAACGCGCCCGTCTCCATCACGGTGAAGAACGGCACCCAGATCCTCGCCCGGCGCACCCACCAGGGCGCGGTGACGATTCCCGCCGGCCAGGCCAGCGGCTCCTTCACGGTGATCGAGGACGGCATCGTCGTGCCGGCCGCCCAGGCGAAGGACTTCGACATCGAGGTCGGCCTCGGCGCCATCGGCAAGCCGGCGCGGGCGCCGCGGCGCAAGCAGGCCGCGCCGCCGCCGGCCGACGGTTGACCGCCCGGGTGGCGTCCGATTCCTGCCGCATCGTTCCCCACCCGGACCCGGACTTCACCCGCGCGCTGATCCCCGGGCGGCCGACGGCCGGGCGGTGGCTCGCCCTCGACATCGCCCTCGACCGCTTCGCCGATCCGGTGCGCCCGCTCCTGCGCTTCGTGCGCGCCGAGGGCAGCCACGAGGACGCCCTGCTGCCGGGCCCGGTGCTCGGGTGCGCGACCTGGCTCGGACCGGTGCCGCCCGGCACGACCGCGATCCTGCTCGCCGCCCCGGCGGAGGGATTTCGGGTCGAGGCGCGGCTCCTGTCCCGCCCGGCCATGCTGGCCTTGTGCGCCCGCCGGCGCCCGGACAAGTTGCCGGTCGCGCTCTACCAGTGGCTGCGCCGCGACGCGCGCCGCCTGCGCAACACCCTGCGCATCGCCGCCGGAGTCATGCCGCTCTCCCGCTATCCGGCCTGGAAGGCGGCTCGGACCCGGCCGGTCGAACCCGGCTTCGATCAGCCGCCAGCCGGTCCGCTGCCGCGCCTCGGCCTGATCCTCGAAGCGCTGCCGGAGGAGGCCGGGGCGGTGCGGCGCACGCTCGCCGCCCTGATGGCCCAGGACCATGCCGACTGGCGCCTCGCCCTGTGCTGGCGCGGCCCGGTTCCCGCCGGCATCCCCGCCGATCCGCGGATCTCCGGCGAGGGGCTGCCGGCCGGCGTCGCGCTGGGTCATCTGCGGCCGGGCGACGAACTGGCGCCCGATGCGCTCACCCATCTCGCCGCCGCCTTCACGGGTGAGACGCCGGCCGACCTCGCCTATGCCGACAGCGAGACCGAGACGCCGGACGGCCTGCGCCCCGCCCTCAAGCCGGGCTGGAGCCCGGACCTCGCCCTGACGACCCTCTATCCCGGTCGGCCGCTACTGGTGACCGCGGACCTCGCGGCACGCAGCCGCTGGGCGCCGGAGCAGGGGGCCCGGGCGCTCCTCCTCGCCGCGGCCCTGGCGGAGCCGAAGAGGGTCCGCCGTATCCCCCGCATCCTCTGCCGCACGGTGCCGGACGCGCCCGACCCCGACGGCCACGCGGCCGACCTGACGGAGGCGCTGCGGCGGGCCGGCGGGCCGGCGGTCCTGGCGCGTCGCGGCGACGTCCTCGATCTCGACTGGCCGCTGCCCGACCCGGCGCCCCTGGTCTCGGTGATCGTGCCGACCCGCGACCGGCCGGACCTGCTGCGCGTTGCGGTGCGGGGCGTCCTGCACGACACGGCCTATCCGGCGATCGAACTCGTCATCGTCGACAACGGCTCGACCGATCCCGCGGTGGCGGCACTCTACGCCGAGTGGGCGGCGGATTCCCGGGTGCGCCGCCTCGACCGGCCGGGCCCGTTCAACTTCTCCCGCCTCGTCAACGACGGCGCCGCCGCGAGCCGCGGCGCGATCCTGGTACTCCTCAACAACGACGTCGAGGTGCTGCACCCCGATTGGCTGTCCGCGATGGTGCGCCAGGCCCTGCGGCCGGAGGTCGGTGCGGTCGGGGCTAAGCTCCTGTTCGGCAACGGCCGGATCCAGCATGCCGGCGTCGTGGTCGGGCTCGGCGGCCGGGCCGGGCACATCCTGCGCAACCGCCCGGCCGACACGCCGGGGCATCTGCGCCGCCTCACCGTGGCGCACGAGGTCGCGGGCGTCACCGCCGCCTGCCTGGCGGTGACGCGCGAGAAGTTCGAGGCGGTCGGCGGCCTCGATGCCGAGGCCTTTCCGATCGACTTCAACGACATCGATCTCTGCCTGCGCCTCGGGGCGCGGGGCTGGAGGTCGGTCTGGACGCCGCGGGCCACGCTCGCCCACCACGAATCGGTCAGCCGCGGACCGAGCGTCGGCCCGGCCCGGGCCCGGTTCGAGGCGGAGGGCGACCGGTTCGCGGCCCGCTGGCGGGCGGTGATCCGCGACGACCCGTACTACCACCCGGCCTTCTCGGTCACGACCTTCGGGGAGGAGCTGGAATGAGGCTGCCGCCTCACCCGGCCTTCGACCTCCTGCGCTTCGCGGACGGGCAGCCCGGGCCCGCCCGGCGCTGGCTCGTCCGGCTGCTCCTGGCGCTGAAGCGCCCGGGCGAGGCCCGGGATGTCGCCCGGGCTCTCCTCGCCGGCAAGCGCGTGCGGGCCCGCGACAAGGCGGCGATCCTGTGGGGGGCCCGGCACGCTCTGGTCCCGCCGCCCATCGCCCCGGGCGATCCCGAGGCCGTGCCGGGCCTGCGCGTCGCGACGCCGGACGAGATTCACGAGGGCACCGCCGCGCTGGCCGCCATCGTGGTGCTGACGGCGCCCGGCCACCGGCTGCTTCCGGGGGCGGCGACCGCCATCGCCGAGGCGTTCGCGGCCGATCCCGGCCTCGGTGCGCTCTACGGCGATGCGGCGGTCCTCGGGGCCGGGGGCGAGCCCCGGTTGCCGGTGCTGCGCCCGGCCTTCGATCCCGACTACCTGCTCGCCGCCGACTATGTCGGCCCGGTGGTCGCGTTCCGCCGGACGGCGCTGGACCGCCTCGGGCTCGATTCCTCGCTGCCGGGCGCCGAGGCCGCCGACCTGCTGCTGCGGCTCGCGGCCGAGGACCCGTCCGCCGTCCGCCACCTCCCACATCTCCTCTCGACCTGGTCACCCGCTGCGGCCTCCCCGCCCGAGGGCTGGGCGTCGTCGCGCCGGATGCTGGCCGAGCGCCATCTCGCGGGTGCAGGCCGGGTCGAGGCTGCCGGCGGTCTCCTGACCTTGCGCCGCGATCTGCCCGCGCCGCCGCTCGCCAGCCTCGTCATTCCGACCCGCGATCGGGTGGAGCTGCTGCGCGCCTGCATCGAGAGCATCCGGGCCCACACCGACTGGCCGTCCCTCGAGATCATCGTCTGCGACAACGACAGTCGCCACCCGCGCACGCTCGCCTATCTCCAGCGGCTCGCTGGGGAGGGGGTCAGGGTGCTACCCTGCCCCGGCCCGTTCAACTTCGCGGCGATGAACAACCGGGCCGCCGCGGAGGCGCGGGGCAGGCTCCTCGTCTTCGTCAACAACGACGTGGTGGCGCATCAGTCCGACTGGCTGCGGCGGATGGCCGAGGAGGCCCTGCGGCCGGAGGTCGGCGCGGTGGGGGCGAAGCTCCTCGACGTGCGGGAGCGGATCCAGCACGGCGGCATCGCGCTCGGCACCGGCGGCCTCGTCACCCACGCCCATCGCCACTTCCCCGGGACGGCGCCGGGCTACCTCGCCACGCTCCGGGTCACGCACCGGGTCTCGGCGGTCACGGCGGCCTGCCTCGCGGTGGAGGCGCAGAAGTTCCGGGGGGTCGGCGGCTTCGACGAGGCGGCCTTCGCGGTCGACTTCAACGATGTCGACCTCTGCCTGCGCCTCGACGCGGCCGGCTACCGGACCCTGATGGTGTCGGGCGCGGTGCTCCACCACCACGAGGCGGCGAGCCGGCGCTGGAATCCGGAAGCCCGCCTCCGCCACGAGGCCGAGGTGGCGGCGCTGCGGGCGCGCTGGGGGGCGCGGCTCGCCGCCGATCCCTGGTACCACCCGGGCTTCGATCCGCGGGCGGGGACCTACGAGAGGCTGCGGCCGTGGGCGGAGGCACCGTTGCGGTGAGGCCCGGCCGCGGGGAGAGGGAACCCGGTTCCCTCGTCCGCGGACAGCCTTGTCGCCCAAACGGCGACGGGGCCGCTCCCTCTCGGAAGCGACCCCGTCATATCGGACCGGACGGCCGTGCCGGCGCTTACTGCACCAGGCGCGGCCCGCCGGTCTGCACCTTTTCGTTCTCGCCCAGGATGCCGAGGCGGCGGGCCACCTCGGAATAGGCCTCGATCAGGCCGCCGAGATCCTTGCGGAAGCGGTCCTTGTCGAGCTTGTCCTGGCTCTTGATGTCCCAGAGCCGGCAGGAATCCGGAGAGATCTCGTCGGCGACGACGATGCGCATCATGTCGCCTTCCCAGAGCCGGCCGGTCTCCATCTTGAAGTCGACGAGGCGGATGCCGACGCCGAGGAAGAGACCCGACATGAAGTCGTTGACCCGGATGGCCAGCGCCATGATGTCGTCGATCTCCTGCGGCGTCGCCCAGCCGAAGGCCGTGATGTGCTCCTCCGACACCATCGGGTCGTTGAGCTGGTCGTTCTTGTAGTAGAACTCGATGATCGAGCGCGGGAGCTGGGTGCCCTCCTCCAGGCCCAGCCGCGTCGCCAGCGAGCCCGCCGCCACGTTGCGCACCACCACCTCGAGCGGGATGATCTCGACCTCGCGGATCAGCTGCTCGCGCATGTTCAGCCGGCGGATGAAGTGCGTCGGCACGCCGATGTCGTTGAGGTGCTGGAAGACGAACTCCGAGATCCGGTTGTTCAGCACGCCCTTGCCGTCGATCACCTCGTGCTTCTTGGCGTTGAAGGCGGTCGCGTCGTCCTTGAAATGCTGGATGAGCGTGCCGGGCTCGGGACCCTCGTAGAGGACCTTCGCCTTGCCCTCGTAGATGCGACGGCGGCGGTTCATAGGCGTGTACCGTGGTTTGAGGAAGTCCATGGGGCCGAGGCTCCTGACGACGTGTGGGACCCGCGGCGCGGCGACCTCTCAGGAGAAGGTCGGGCCGGGGGACGCGTCGATCCGGGGCGTCCCGGCGGCCGGCGGTAAAATACCCGAACCGCGAAGGCAGCACAACGCGTTAGCCGGAGCGCCCGGGAGGCGCCCGGCCGCCGCTGCGATGAATGGCGGTCATTGGTCGCGACGATATGCGCATGGCTTTCCCCCGATGCAAGCGTGGCCGGAGGGGGCGGCATGTCGCGGGCGCGGGGTCCCCGCCTCGACGGCGGCGCCACCCGTGACCTAAGCTCGCCGTCCCGAGCCGCGGTGAACACGCGGCCGGCCGATCAGACCGGGAGGGACCACGATGGCGGAACGGGGTGGAGCGGTGGCCGCGCTGGCGGCGCGATTCCGCGAGGGCAAGCCGCTGATCACGGCCTGGTGCGGGATCCCCGAGCCCGCGGTGGCGGGGCTGCTGGCGGCCGAGGCGTTCGATGCCGTCACCCTCGACATGCAGCACGGCGCCCACGACTTCGACAGCATCAACCGCACGATCGCCCTGGTGGCGGCCCGCGGCAAGCCGACCCTGGCGCGGGTGCCGGTCGGCGGCTTCGCGACCGTCTCGCGGCTCCTCGATGCCGGGATCTCGGGCGTGATCGCCCCGATGGTCAACACCGTCGAGGATGCGCGGCGCTTCGCGGCCCTGGCCAAGTACCCGCCGATGGGCGAGCGCAGCTGGGGGCCGAACCCGGCGCTGGCGCTCTCGGGCCTGGCGCCCGAGACCTACCTGCGCGAGGCCAACGGCTTCTGCCAGACGCTCGCGATGATCGAGACCCGGGAGGCGCTCGCCGCCCTCGACGACATCCTGGCGGTGGACGGGATCGACGGCATCTTCATCGGCCCCTCCGACCTCTCGATCGCGCTGTCGAACGGCGCCGGCCTCGATCCGGACGGCGCGGCGGTACGCGACGCGCTCAAGCACGCCATGGCGCGCACCCGGGCGGCGGGCAAGCGCATCGGCATCTACGCCCTCTCGGCCGCTCGCACCCGTGAGCTGATCGCCGAGGGCTTCGACCTGATCGCGCTCACCGGCGATTCCGCCCTGCTGCGGGCCGGCGCCCAGGCGGCGCTCAAGGAGGCGCGGGGCTAACCGCGCCGCGCGGCTCGGGCGAAGCCCGCGGCGATGAACTGCCCGGCATGGTGCAGGGCGCCGTCGTCGATGCCGTGGCCGATCCCGGCGGAGAGGTGCCACTCCGCCGGCACGTCGGCGGCGGCGAGGGCTTCCGCCGAGAGAAACAGCGCGTCGACTGGGATCACCTCGTCCTGGTCGCCGTGGGCGAGCAGCACCGGCGGCACCGCGGTGACCGCAGGCGCCAGGCTCTCGGGGCCCTTGCCCTCCTCCATGACCAGCATGCCGGACAGCCCGACCACCGCCGCCACCGGGGCGGGACGGCGCAGGGCGACGTGCAGCGCCATCATGCAGCCCTGGCTGAAGCCCACCAGCGCGAGCTGATGCGGCCCGAGGCCGTGCGCCTCAAGTTCTGCGTCCAGGAAGGCGTCGAGCGTCGGCCCGGCCCGGTTCACGCCGCGCCAGCGCTCCTGCGGATCGCGGAAGGTGAGCGAGAACCATTGCCGTCCGAAGCCCTGGATGCAGGGCTCGGGCGCATGCGGCGCCACGAAGGCGGCGTCGGGCAGGAGCGGCTGCCATTCCTGCGCCAGGTCGATCAGGTCGTTGCCGTCGGCGCCGAAGCCGTGCAGCAGGACGACGAGCTGACGCGGTCGGGCGCCCGAGCGGGGCATCAGGCGCGGGCCGGGGAGGATCGGCATCGGGTCTCGGGCTCCTGTGCAGGGGAGAAGTGTGCCTGGAGCGTTGAGCCCGGACGGGGATCCACTTCAAGCGATTTTGAACCCGGACCGAGACCCACGCCGTCCCGCCTCCATGCTACCGTCAGGGAAGATCCGACAGGTGTGAACGGCCATGCACCATCGCTTCCCTCGGCTGCTCCGTTCCCTCGCCCTGCGGCGCATCGGCTGCTTCGGCGCCATCCTGCTCGGCTATGGCGGTCTCGCGCTGGCCCTGTCGTCCGCGCGAATCGGCCTCCAGACCAGCACGGCCGAAGCCGTGGGCGGTCTTGCCGTCTGGTCGGTCGTCATCCTGATCGTCGGCAACCGGAGCGCAGACGGCTGGCTCTCCCTGCAGGACCATGCCGATCTCTACATGACGGCCGTCTGGCTGCTCGTTCAGGCCTCCGGACAGGCCCTGGCCGCCGCTGCGAGCCTGATTCCCGATCGCGCCTGGCCGATCCTGCTGGTGCTCTCGCCGCTGCCTCCCCTGGCGATCGGCACCATCGTGCGCCGCGCGCTGTTCTCGGCGGAGGAATGGCCGAGCTGGCGGGGGCCCGTCACGCCCCGCCGGCCCGTGGAAGCCGGGACGCCCGGCGCGCCGACCTGAGCGTCCGCGGCGGGAGGCGGGTGTCTCCGGTCATCCCGGCAGCTCGCCCGGCGCGGCACGGCGCGCCCTTCGAGAAGCCGGAGGCGTGCCGCTGCCATCAGGGAGACAGAGGCGCGCCGTCGCGCGCCTTGGCCACCCGGTAATAGGCCCACAGCACCTTGGCGGCGACCCCGCGCCACGGGCGCCAGGCGTCGGCACGGCGCGTCAGCGCGGCGGCGTTCGGGCGGGTCTCCAGCCCGTCGGCGAGGCGGGCCGCCTCCTGAAGGGCGAGGTCGCCGGCCGGGAAGGCGTCCGGGTGGCCGAGGCAGAACAGCAGGTAGACGTCCGCGGTCCACGGGCCGATCCCGTGGACCGCCACCATCAGCCGGTGGGCCTCGTCCGCCGGCAGCGCGTGCAGGGTGTCGAGGGGTAGCGCGCCGTCGAGGATCGCCGCAGCGGCCGCCCGCAGGGTCCGGATCTTCGGCGCCGACAGGCCGGCCTCGCGCAAAGGATCGTCCGGCGCGGCCGCCAGGGCCTCCGGCGTCAGGTCCGGCAGGCGGGCGGTGAGCCGGCCCCAGATCGCCGCGGCGCTCGCGGTCGAGATCTGCTGGCCCACCACGATGCCGGCCAGGCCCGCGAAGCCCGGCGGGCGCTTGCGCAGGACCGGTGCCGCGCCCTCCGCGGCGAGCCGCGCCATCACCGGGTCGAGCGCTGCCAGCGCCGCCACGCCCTCGCGCAGCACCGCCTCGGAATCGAGGAGCGGCCCGGTGACGCCGGCGGCGTCCGGGCTTATGGCGGGGAAAGTCCTCGTCGTCCGCATCCCGCCGTGTCGCCTCCCCGCCTGCGCTTCGCCCCGAGCCCGAACGGGCGCCTGCATCTCGGCCACGCCTACTCGGCGCTTCTCAACGCGGAGACGGCCCGGGCGCTGCACGGGACGCTGCTCCTGCGCATCGAGGACATCGACCCCCAGCGCTGCCGGCCGGAGCTGACCGAGGCGGTGTTCGCCGACCTCGCCTGGCTCGGCCTGACGTTTCCCGAGCCGATCTGGCGCCAGTCCGCCCGGATGTCCACCTACCGCACCGCCCTCGAGGCCTTGCGGGCGAGGGGCCTCATCTATCCCTGCACCTGCACCCGCCGGGAGATACAGGCCGCCGCCGGCACCGCCCGCGACCCGGACGGGGCGCCGCTCTATCCGGGCACCTGCCGCGGCCGGTCGGTGCCGGACGCTCCCCATGCCTGGCGCCTCGACATGGCGCGGGCGCTGGCGTTCTGCCCGGGGCCCTTCGCCTACACGGCCTTCGCGCCGGGGGAGCCGGAGACGGTCAGCGCCGCCGATCCGGCCCGCTGGGGCGATGCGGTCATCGCCCGCAAGGACGTGCCGACGAGCTATCACCTCGCGGTGGTCCTCGACGACGCCGCGCAGGGGATCACCCACGTGGTGCGCGGCCAGGACCTCGAAGCCGCCACCGACCTCCACGTCCTGCTCCAGCGGCTCTTCGGCCTGCCGACCCCGCGCTACCATCATCACGGGCTGATCCGCGACGAGGCCGGCGACAAGCTGTCGAAGAGCCTGCGCTCGGAGGCGCTGGCGGCTTTGCGCGAGCGGGGGGAGAGCCCGGAGGCGGTTCGGGCGCGGCTCGGCTTCCCGGCCCGGTGATGCGCCGTCAGCCGGCGAACCTTTCGCGATAGGCGTGCGGGCCGGTACCGACGCGACGCAGGAAGCCCCGGCGCAACGTCTCTTCCGAGCCGAAGCCGCAGGCCCGGGCGGCGCGGCCGACGCTCGCGCCCTGCTCCAGCAGGCGGCGGGCCGCCTCGATGCGGATCTCCTCCACGGCCCGGGCCGGGGTGTGGCCCGTCGCCTCGCGGTAATGCCGCGAGAAGCTGCGCGGGCTCATGGCGGCCCGGGCGGCCAGGGCTGGCAGCGAGAGGTCGGCCGCCAGGTTCTCGCGGATCCAGGCGTGCAGGCGGTCGAAGCGCCCGTCGCCGGCCTGCAGGGTCAGGACCGCGCTGAACTGGGCCTGCCCGCCCGGCCGCTTGAGGTAGACGACGAGCTGGCGCGCCACCGCCAGGGCGTGGTCGCGGCCGAGATCCTCCTCCACCAGGGCGAGGGCGAGGTCGATCCCGGCGGTGACGCCCGCCGAGGTCCAGACCGCGCCGTCGCGTACGAAGATCGGATCGGGATCGAGCCGCACCGCGGGGTATGCCCGGGCGAACTGGGCACAGCGCCCCCAATGCGTCACCGCCCGGCGGCCGTCGAGGAGACCGGTCGCCGCCAGCAGGAAGGCGCCGCTGCACACCGAGGCGGTGCGCCGTGCCGCCCCGCAGCGCCGCCGCAGCCAATCGACGAGGTCGCCATCCCGGCAGGCCGCATCCACGCCCTGGCCGCCGGCCACGACCAGCGTGTCCAGGGGCGTCTCCGCGGACGGCAGGCTCTCCGCCGGCAGCGGCAGGCCGGCGCTGGAGTCGATCGGGGTCGTCCGGGCCACCAGGGCGGTCTCGTAGGGGCGATGCGGGCCGGCCGCGAGGTCGTTGGCGGTGGCGAAGACCTGGAGCGGCCCGGCGACGTCGAGGAGCTGGACGCCCGGGAAGGCCAGGATCTCGATGCGGCGCGCATGCGGCATGGCGTGGCTTTGGCGAGGGGTGGCTTTGGCGAGGGGTGGCTTTGGTAAGGGGTGGCTTTGGCGGGAAACGAGGGCATTCTGGCGATCGCGCCGAGACCTGCGGGTTTACGCTGACCGGCGTCAACCCGGGAGATCGTCCTCGTGTCGCTCAGCTTCGGAATCCTCGTCTTCCCGCAGGTCCAGCAGCTCGACCTGACCGGGCCCTACGAGGTCTTCGCCTCGGTGCCCGACAGCGCCGTCCACCTGATCTGGAAGGACGGCGAGCCGGTGCGCTCGGCCACCGGCCTTCCCTTCGTGCCGACCGCGACCTTCGAGACCTGCCCGCCCCTCGACGTGCTCTGCATCCCGGGCGGCGCCGGGGTGAACCCGCTCCTCGAGGACGAGGCGGTGCTGGACTTCGTGCGCAGCCGCGCCCGCGAGGTCCGCTACCTCACCTCGGTCTGTACCGGCGCGCTGGTCCTCGGCGCCGCCGGGCTGCTGAAGGGCAGGCGCGCGACGACCCACTGGTACGCGCACGACTTCCTCGCCCGCTTCGGCGCCGTGCCGGTGCAGGACCGGGTGGTGCGGGACGGGACCCTGATCACCGCCGGCGGCGTGACCTCGGGCATCGATTTCGGGCTCGCGGTGGTGGCCGAACTCATGGGCCGCGAGGAGGCCGAGACGGTGCAGCTCACCCTCGAATACGCACCCGCCCCGCCCTTCGGCGCCGGCACCCCGGCGGAGGCGCCGCCGGCCGTGCTGGAGCGGGCGAGGAAGCGCCTCTGCGGCTCCCGGGCGGCCCGGGAGGCGATCGTCGGCCGGATCACCTGACGCCCGCGGCGTCCCGCCTCAGCGCATCGCCTCGCGCTGCGCCAGGGTGGTGGGCGCGCCCGACTTCTGGATCAGCCCGTCGATCTGGTCGCGCTGGCGCCGGAACTCGGCGAGCAGCCGCCCGTCGAGCTCGCGGCCGCGGGGCACCCGGATCTTCATCGGGTCGACGAAGTGGCCGTTGATGATCACTTCGTAGTGCAGGTGGGCGCCGGTCGAGAGGCCGGTCGAGCCGACATAGCCGATGATCTGGCCCTGGCGCGCCTTGGTGCCGGTGCTGACGCCGCGGCCGAACCGCGACATGTGGTTGTAGGTGGTGACGTAGCCGTTGGCGTGCTGGATCTCGACCCGGCGGCCGTAGCCCGAATCCCAGTCGGCCTTGATGACCGTGCCGTTGCCGGCCGCGAAGATCGGGGTGCCGATGCGGATCGACCAGTCGACGCCGGTATGGAGCTTGGCGTAGCCGAGCACCGGATGGCGGCGATAGCCGAAGCCCGAGCTCATGTTGCCGTCGGCGACCGGCTTGCGCAGCAGGAATTTCTTGAGCGACCGGCCGGCCTCGTCGAGGTAGTCGACGCTGCCGTCGTCCGGCGACTGGAAGCGGTAGATCCGCCGCGACTCGCCGCCGAGGTTGAGGGCCGCGAACAGGATGTCGGGCCGCTCGGACGAGCCGCCGGATTCCTCGTCGTAGGTGTAGAACAGCTCGATCCCGTCGCCGGGCGCGACGCGGCGCTGGAAATCGACGTCGTAGCCGAAGATCCGCACCAGGTCCTCGACGGTCGAGCGCGGCAGGTCGTGGCGCGCGGCGGTCTCGTAGAGGCTGGCATAGAGGCGGGCGCCCGTGCCCTCCTCGTCGTCGTCCGCCTCGGGCTTGGCGGCGGGCTTCTGGGCGACGCCCTCCGGCACCGGCGGGGCCACCGACACGAAGGCGCCGCGGTCGTTCATGGCGGCGATCGCCTCGACGCCGGATTCGCCGTAGAGGATCACCCGGGTGAGCTGGCGCGGATCGCCGACCTTGGGGCCGGGCCCGATCTGGAGCCGCATCTGCTGGCCCTCGCCGACCGCGCCGGAGCGGACCCGGGTGCCCAACGCCGCCAGGATCGGACGGACCTGCTCGTCGAGGCCGCCATTGGCCCTGAGCACGCCCTCCAGGGTCTCGCCGCGCTTGATCGCGACGTCGCGGTCCTCGACCAGCGGCGCGTCGCGCTCGCGCTCCATCTTGGCGAGGTCGGTGACGTTCTCGCGCATCACCCGGACCTCGATCGACTTGAACGGGCCGGACGCTCCCCCGAAATCGCCGGTACCGTCGAGGCCCGGCAGGGTCGTCATGCTGCGCAGCGTGCGCGAGAGCATCAGCTGCGGGGCGATCGGCAGGGCGGCCCGCCGTCCGGCCTCGGCGGCGAGGCGCCGCTCCTCCTCGATCTGCGCCGCCACGTCCTCGTCGGACAAAGCCGGCGCGCCGGCCGGTACCGCCAGGTCGCCGAGGTCGCGCTTGACCACCGAGACCTCGGCATCCGGCGCGTCGGCCGTCGCCGACTGGGCATCGGGCGCACGCTCGAGCCCCGGATCGCTGAAGAAGCGCATCGGGTCGAAGGGCGGGATGTCGGTGGCCGCGATACCGGCGGTGGTCGAGAGCGCGGTGGCGATCCGCACGAAGGGCCGGACCTTGATGATCTCGCGCTCGCCCGCCCGCAGGGTGACGGGCGCCTTGAAGCTCTGCTTGGCCAGCGCCACCATCGGGTTGCGCACCAGCCGGTCGCCCTTTCGGGAGAGGTTGGTGCCGCCCTCGCTCGCCACCGGGCGGGGGGCCACCGCCACGGCCTGGGGCAGTTCCGCGAAGGTGATCTCGCCCTGGAGCGAGACCCAGATCGCCGAGCCGATCAGGCCGGCGCCGGTCATGCCGGTGAGCACGCAGGCCGCGAGCCAGCGCAGGTTCACGTCCCGGCGGTCGGCCCGCGGCGAGGCGGCGCCCGAGAGGTCGAGGGGCGGCTCGCGGCCGGGATCGGCCGACCGGCCGCGCGGCGCCTGCTGGGATCCGACCGGGTCGAGGCGCGCACGCTTCACCGTCACTCCTTCGCCTTCTCGTATCGGTGCCATCGAGCGGCGCCATCGGGCGCCGCGGGGCCGGGCAGGGAGCGCTCCGCGCTGCCGCGACCATGCGTGGGCGACGCCTGGAAATCAACGGCGGGCGGGGCCGGCTCCCCAGGGGGATCCTGCCGGAAACCTCGGGGGTCTCTCCGGCGCCAGGATGTCAGGATTGAGGCCGTTCCGGGATCGCGGCTTGCCCCGCGCGCTGGGTTGCAGGCGCAGAGGGCACCTTGCGATGCTCGATGAGACAGAAAAGTGTTCGCGAGAGGCGGGAATGAATGGTCGGAGTGGCAGGATTTGAACCTGCGACCCCCACGTCCCGAACGTGGTGCGCTACCAGACTGCGCTACACTCCGACGCGCCCGAAGGCACGGGTATCATGTTTACACAGCACCTTGTTCAGATGGCTGCTGTCTCGGGAAGACTCAGGCTCGTGAGAGCGCTGGTCGGAGTGGCAGGATTTGAACCTGCGACCCCCACGTCCCGAACGTGGTGCGCTACCAGACTGCGCTACACTCCGAACGGCCGGCCGCTGGCCGACGAGGGGGCTTATAGCGAGGGCCTCCGGGGGCCGCAAGGCCGTTCGTGCGGCCCGGCCGAGTTTCTTGAAGCCGGCTCGCCGTTGGGAACTTGCGCCCGCCGGAGCGGCACTGCGACGAGATCACGAACGGGAGGCGCCCGAAACCCGGGACAGGAAGACCTTGCGCGATCTGGTCTCGCCCCCCATTCTCGCGCCTCACGAGAGATGGTCGACACCGGCGGGGTGGCGTGATGGCGGGCCGGGTGGCGACGTGAGCGAGGACGAGCAGGCCGGGATGCCGGAGCTGGCCGAGAGCCACTCCGCGGAGGCGCCGTCCCTGGCGCACCTGAAATCGGCGACGATCCGCAAGCCGGGCCTCGACGATCGCGGCAGCGTGTTCTTCGCCGCGATCGAGATGACCCGGATGCCGATGATCCTGACCGATCCCCGGCGGCCCGACAACCCGATCGTGTTCGCCAACCGGGCGTTCCAGGACCTCACGGGCTACACGGAGGCCGAGCTCGTCGGCCGCAACTGCCGCTTCCTGCAGGGGCCGGAGACGAGCCGCGAGACCGTGGCCGAGCTGCGCCAGGCGGTCGAGGAGCGCCGGGCGATCGCCACCGAGATCCTCAACTACAAGCGCGACGGCTCGCCGTTCTGGAACGGCATCTTCATCGGCCCGGTCTTCGACGAGGCCGGGGACATCGTCTATTTCTTCGCCTCGCAGCTCGACGTGACCCGGCGCCGGGTCTCGGAGCAGGCCTTCCGCCAGGCCCAGAAGATGGAGGCGATCGGCCAGCTCACCGCCGGCCTCGCCCACGACTTCAACAACCTGCTGCAGGTCGTCACCGGCAACCTGGAACTGGCCCGGGGCTCGGTCACGAGCGATCGGGCGCAGCGCCAGCTCGCCAACGCGGCCGGCGCGGCGGAGCGCGGCGCGAAGCTGACGAAGCAGCTCCTGTCCTTCGCCCGCAAGGCGCGGCTCGAGCCGCGCTCGCTCAACCTCAACGCCCTGGTGCTGGCCTTCGCGGAGGTCGCCGAGAGCACGCTCGGCCGCAACGTCTCGGTGCGCCTCGACCTGACGCCGCGGCTGCCGCCCGTCACCCTCGACCGCACCAACCTCGAGATGGCGCTCCTCAACGTGCTCATCAACGCCCGCGACGCGATGCCGGCGGGCGGCACGGTGACGATCTCGACGGCGCCCGTCCATCTCAATGGCAACGGGAAGGCCCGCAACCTGCCGCCCGGCGACTACGTGGCGCTCAGGGTCCGCGACGAAGGGGAGGGGATGCCGCCCGGGATCGCCGAGCGGGCGACCGAGCCGTTCTTCTCGACCAAGGGCCCGGGCAAGGGCACCGGGCTCGGCCTCGCGATGGCGCACGGCTTCGTGCAGCAATCCCGCGGCCGGCTGGAGATCGAGACCCGGCCGAAGACCGATGCGGCCGCGGGCGGCACCACCATCACGATGCTGTTTCCCGCCGGCCACGGCGCCTCGATCGAGGAGGAGCCCGCCGAGCAGAAGGCGGTGCTGCGGCGCGGCGACGAGACCGTGCTGGTGGTGGAGGACAGCGACGACGTGCGGGCGCTCGCCCGCGAATACCTGGAAAGCCTCGGCTACGGCGTGCTGACCGCCCGCGACGGCGAAGAGGGGCTCGATATCCTCGCGCGGGAGGAGCGCATCGACCTCCTGTTCTCCGACATCGTGATGCCGGGCAGCGTCAACGGCCTGATCCTGGCCGAGAAGGCCCAGAGCCTGCGGCCGGACCTGCCGGTGCTGCTCACCACCGGTTACAACGAGGATCTGGTGGCGCAGGGCCCGGCGACCCCGACCATGGACGTCCTCGGCAAGCCCTACCGCAAGGCGGAGCTCGCCGACCGCGTCCGGTCCGCCCTCGACCGCGGCGCGAAGCGGATGCCGGCCCCGGGCGAGCCGCATCACGGCTGAGGACCACGGCTGAGAATCTGGGCGAGGCCCCGGGCCCGGATCCCGGGGGGCGACCCCCTGGCTGTCGTCACCTCACTGACATGGGACATCCGCAAGAACGGCCGCGCTCATCCGCCCGAGGATTCCATGCCGCGTCGTTCCGTTCTCGCCGTCACGCTCCTGCTGTCGGTCGCCTCCGCCGCCCTGGCGCAGGCCCCCCAGGGCCAGAACCCACAAGGCCAGCCCGCCCCGACCTTCCCGGCGACGCTCGCCGGCCATGCGGTGCTGCCGGCCGACAGCGTCGCGCCGCTGCCGGCGGACGCGCCCCGGGATCTCGCCACGCCGGGCAAGTTCACCACCGGGCGCCGGGTCGAGGCGGTCGGCACGGTCGAGGCGCAGTCGATGGGGCGGACGACCACCATGAAGCTGCCCTTGCGCGGCCAGCCGCTGCAGGGCCATTCCGGCATCAAGCACATGCCGGACGGCACCTACTGGGTGCTGACCGACAACGGATTCGGCACCAAGGCGAACTCGCCCGACGCGATGCTCTACCTCAACCGGTACCGGATCGACTTCGCCAAGGGCGGCGTCGAGCGCGTGGAGACGATCTATCTGCGCGATCCCGACCGGAAGGTGCCGTTCCGCATCGCCAACGAGGCGACGGAGAGCCGCTACCTCACCGGCAGCGACTTCGATCCCGAGAGCTTCCAGTTCGTCGGCGACCGGATCTGGATCGGCGAGGAGTTCGGCCCGTTCCTGATCGAGGTCGACCGCAGCGGCAAGGTGCAGGCGGTGGTCGAGACCCTGGCCGCGGGCAAGCCGGTGCGCTCCCCCGACAACCCGGCGGTGACGACCCCGGCGATGCCGGGCGGTGCGGTCGCGTTCAACGCCCGCCGCTCCAAGGGCTTCGAGGGCATGGCGGCCTCGCCGGACGGCAGCCGGCTCTACGCGCTGCTGGAAGGTCCGCTCTGGGACGCCGACGCCAAGGCCTTCGAGACCCGCGACGGCAAGGAGGTGCTGCGCATCCTCGAATTCGACACCCGGGCGCGGGCGTGGACGGGCCGCTCCTGGTTCTATCCGCTGGAGGCGAACGGCCACGCGATCGGCGACTTCAACCTCATCGACGCGACCACCGGCCTCGTGATCGAGCGCGACGACGGCGAGGGTACTTCCGACAAGGCCTGCCCGGCCGGCCAGAAGGGGCCGGATTGCTTCTCGGCCCCGGCCGCGTTCAAGCGCGTCTTCAAGATCGAGATGACCGACGCCAACCAGGGCGGAGCCGTACGCAAGATCGGCTCGATCGACCTGATGCGCATCGCCGATCCCGCGGGCAAGGCCCGCAAGCCGCTGACCGACGGCGCGCTCGCCTTCCCGTTCTTGACGATCGAGAACGTCGACAAGGTGGACGACACCCACATCGTCGTCGGCAACGACAACAACCTGCCGTTCTCGGCGAGCCGCGACCCGCACCAGGTCGACGACAACGAGTTCGTGCTGCTGGAGGTGGGCGACTTCCTGAAGGCGAAGTAGGAACGCGGACCCGGGGCAGTCCCCTGCGACCGAATTTCCTCCCGCGGCGGCCGGATTTTCCCGCCCCGGGGTCTTGGCAGGCGGATTGCACGCCGCTATAGACCCGGCTCCACGTTTCCAAGTTCGAAAGGATTGGGCCGACCGGCTCGTCCTTGAGAGAGGCCCCCGGGCGACCGGGTGGCCAAAGTGGCCGGAAGGGCTCAGGGGGAAACCCCTCGCGCCCCGTCCGGCCATGTCCTGTCCGAGACTGCAGGCGCCGGCTCGCCGGCTTAATATCCGCCTGCACAGACGGGGAAGACCGAATTTCACCGCCCCAACGCCCATCCGGGCCGGCGGGGCGTCGGTTTGAACCATCTCACCCGAGGCGCGGGGCCGCGAGGTTCTTCGTATCGGGGGCAGGGCCGTGAAGCGTCGTTCAGGACGTCGCGGTCTTCTCGTGAAGGCCCCGGCTCATCCTGGGCGGCAACTGCAACCGGCGGAGCCCATCCGGGTTCCGCCAACCGGAGAGAGCCAAGGTGGACAGAGCAGCAAAAGCTGATCTCGTCTCGACGCTCAACGGGGTGTTCTCGAACACCTCCGTGGTCGTCGTGGCCCACTACAAGGGCCTCACGGTCGCCGACATGCAGAAGCTGCGCTCGCAGATGAAGCAGGCCGGCGCCACCGTGAAGGTCGCGAAGAACCGCCTCGCCAACATCGCTCTCGAAGGCACGGACGTCGCCTCCATCCAGCCCCTCCTGAAGGGCCCGACCCTGCTCGCCTATTCGAGCGATCCGGTCGCGGCCGCCAAGGTGGCGGTGGACTTCGCCAAGGCCAACGACAAGTTGG
Organism: Methylobacterium indicum; assembly: GCF_001043895.1. Lineage (GTDB taxonomy): Bacteria > Pseudomonadota > Alphaproteobacteria > Rhizobiales > Beijerinckiaceae > Methylobacterium > Methylobacterium indicum. Next base: position 13,169 of record NZ_JTHF01000175.1, on the reverse strand, counting down.
TGATCCTCGGCGGAGCCATGGGGACGACCGCCCTGAACCCGGACGGCGTGAAGGCCCTGGCCTCGCTGCCGTCCCTCGATGAGCTGCGCGCCAAGCTCGTGGGCCTTGTCCAGGCTCCCGCGACGAAGATCGCCCAGGTCGTCAACGCGCCGGCTGCCAAGCTCGCGCGCGTGTTCGGGGCCTATGCCAAGACCGGCGATGCCCAGGCCGACGAAGCGGCCTGACCGGCCGTTCGAGTCGAAACCGTTCAAACCGACAACATCAGGAAGTGAAAAATGGCTGATCTTGCCAAGCTCGTCGACGACCTGTCCTCGCTGACCGTTCTCGAGGCCGCCGAGCTCGCGAAGATGCTCGAGGAGAAGTGGGGCGTCTCGGCGGCTGCCGCCGTCGCCGTCGCCGCCGGCCCGGCCGGTGGCGCCGCTGCCGCCCCCGTCGAGGAGCAGACCGAGTTCACGGTCGTGCTCGCCGCCGCCGGCGACAAGAAGATCGAGGTCATCAAGGAGGTCCGCGCGATCACCGGTCTCGGCCTCAAGGAGGCCAAGGACCTGGTCGAGGGCGCTCCGAAGCCGGTCAAGGAGGGCGTGTCCAAGGACGACGCCGCCAAGCTCAAGGCCCAGCTCGAGAAGGCCGGCGCCAAGGTCGAGCTCAAGTAAGACGGTGGCGGGCCTTCCGGCCCGCCCCGCGCTCCGGACCCCGCCTCGGCGGGTCCGGGGCCACCAGCCCGCGGGCCTCGCGCTCGCGGGCTATGGTCGCTTCGGCGCACCCCCTCGGGATCCAGGGTAAGGATCCCCATATCGGTTTTCAGGGATGCGGGCGGCCGGTGCACGGGCGGTCCGCACGGTCACGGCAGGTTCGATGCAGATCCGATTCGGGCAGGTCCGATTCGGCCAGCGTCCCACCGGGGCCGTATAAGCGGTGGATGAGGAGCGAGGTCAACCCATGGCCAACACGCTGGTCGGTCGCAAGCGCATTCGCAAGTTCTTCGGCAAGATTCGGGAAGTCGCCGAGATGCCGAACCTCATCGAGGTCCAGAAGGCGTCATACGACCAGTTCCTGATGGTGGACGAGCCCGAGGGCGGGCGCGCCGACGAGGGCCTGCAATCGGTCTTCAAGTCCGTTTTCCCGATCTCCGACTTCTCCTCGACCGCGCTCCTCGAGTTCGTCAAGTACACGTTCGAGCAGCCGAAATACGACGTCGACGAGTGCCGCCAGCGCGGCATCACCTTCGCCGCGCCGCTGAAGGTGACGCTGCGGCTGATCGTGTTCGATGTCGATCCCGATACCGGCGCCAAGTCGGTCAAGGACATCAAGGAGCAGGACGTCTACATGGGCGACATGCCCCTGATGACGGAGAACGGCACCTTCATCGTCAACGGCACCGAGCGTGTCATCGTCTCGCAGATGCACCGCTCGCCGGGCGTGTTCTTCGACCACGACAAGGGCAAGACCCACTCCTCGGGCAAGCTCCTGTTCGCCGCGCGCATCATCCCGTATCGCGGCTCCTGGCTCGACGTCGAGTTCGACGCCAAGGACATCGTGCACGCGCGCATCGACCGCAAGCGCAAGATCCCCGTCACCTCGCTGCTCTTCGCGCTCGGCCTCGACGGCGAGGAGATCCTCTCGACCTTCTACAACCGCGTCGCCTATGTGCGCGACGGGCATGACTGGCGCGTGCCCTACGACGCCGAGCGGCTGAAGGGCTTCAAGGCCACCACCGACCTCATCGATGCCGAGTCGGGCGAGGTGGTGCTCGAGGCCGGCAAGAAGCTGACGGCGCGCGCCGCCCGCCAGATCGCCGAGAAGGGCGTGAAGGCCCTGCGTGCCACCGATGAGGACCTGATCGGCCAGTACATCGCCGAGGACATGGTCAACTACAAGACCGGCGAGATCTACGCCGAGGCCGGCGACGAGATCAGCGAGAAGGTCCTCAAGGGCCTGACCGACGTCGGCATCGAGGAGATCCCGGTCCTCGACATCGACCACGTCAACATCGGTCCCTACATCCGCAACACGCTCGCGGTCGACAAGAACTCGGCCCGCGAGGGCGCGCTGTTCGACATCTACCGGGTGATGCGCCCGGGCGAGCCGCCGACCCTCGAGACCGCCGAGGCGATGTTCCACTCGCTGTTCTTCGACGCGGAGCGCTACGACCTCTCGGCCGTCGGCCGCGTCAAGATGAACATGCGCCTCGACCTCGACGCCGCCGACACCGTGCGGACGCTGCGGCGCGAGGACATGCTGGCGGTGGTCAAGGCGCTGGTGGATCTCCGCGACGGCAAGGGCGAGATCGACGACATCGACCACCTCGGCAACCGCCGGGTGCGCTCGGTCGGCGAGCTGATGGAGAACCAGTACCGCCTGGGCCTCCTGCGCATGGAGCGCGCCATCAAGGAGCGGATGTCGTCGGTCGACATCGACACCGTGATGCCGCAGGACCTGATCAACGCGAAGCCCGCGGCGGCCGCGGTGCGCGAGTTCTTCGGCTCGTCGCAGCTGTCGCAGTTCATGGACCAGACCAACCCGCTCTCCGAGGTGACGCACAAGCGCCGCCTCTCGGCGCTCGGCCCGGGCGGTCTGACCCGCGAGCGCGCCGGCTTCGAGGTGCGCGACGTGCACCCGACCCATTACGGCCGGATCTGCCCGATCGAGACGCCGGAAGGCCCGAATATCGGCCTGATCAACTCGCTCGCCACCTTCGCCCGGGTGAACAAGTACGGCTTCATCGAGACCCCGTTCCGCCGCGTGCGCGACGGCGTGGTCACCGACGAGGTCGCCTACCTGTCCGCCATGGAGGAGGCGAAGTACCACGTCGCCCAGGCCAATGCGCAGATGGACGAGAACCGCAAGCTCACGGAAGACCTCGTGGTCTGCCGCCGGGCGGGCGAGGTCATCGTCGTCGGCCCCGAGCGCGTCGACCTGATGGACGTCTCGCCGAAGCAGCTCGTGTCGGTCGCCGCGGCGCTGATCCCGTTCCTCGAGAACGACGACGCCAACCGCGCGCTGATGGGCTCGAACATGCAGCGCCAGGCGGTGCCGCTGGTTCGCGCCGACGCCCCCTTCGTCGGCACCGGCATGGAAGCCGTGGTGGCGCGCGATTCGGGCGCCGCCATCGGCGCTCGGCGCGCGGGCATCATCGACCAGGTCGATGCGACCCGCATCGTCATCCGCGCCACCGACGAGGCCGACGCCTCGAAGCCCGGCGTCGACATCTACCGCCTGCAGAAGTTCCAGCGCTCGAACCAGTCGACCTGCATCACCCAGAAGCCGCTCGTGCGCGTCGGCGACGTGGTGAAGAAGGGCGACATCATCGCCGACGGTCCCTCGACCGAGTTCGGCGAGCTGGCGCTCGGCCGGAACGTGCTCGTCGCGTTCATGCCGTGGAACGGCTACAACTTCGAGGACTCGATCCTGCTCTCCGAGCGGATCGTGAAGGATGACGTGTTCACCTCGATCCACATCGAGGAATTCGAGGTGATGGCCCGCGACACCAAGCTCGGGCCGGAGGAAATCACCCGCGACATCCCGAACGTCTCGGAGGAGGCGCTCAAGAACCTCGACGAGGCCGGCATCGTCTATATCGGCGCCGAGGTCCACGCGGGCGACATCCTGGTCGGCAAGATCACCCCGAAGGGCGAAAGCCCGATGACGCCGGAGGAGAAGCTCCTCCGCGCCATCTTCGGCGAGAAGGCCTCGGACGTGCGCGACACCTCGCTGCGGGTGCCGCCGGGCGTCACCGGCACGATCGTCGAGGTCCGGGTGTTCAACCGCCACGGCGTCGACAAGGACGAGCGCGCCCAGGCCATCGAGCGCGAGGAGATCGAGCGTCTCGCCAAGGACCGCGACGACGAGCAGGCGATCCTCGACCGCAACACCTATGCGCGTCTCGGAGACCTGCTGGTCGGCCAGTCGCCGGTGGCGGGCCCGAAGGGCTTCAAGAAGGAGACCCTCCTGACCCGCGAGCTGCTGACCGAGTATCCCCGGTCGCAGTGGTGGCAGTTCGCCGTCGTCGAAGACCGTCTCATGACCGAGATGGAGGCGATGCAGAAGCAGTACGACGAGTCGAAGAAGCGCCTCGAGCAGCGCTTCCTCGACAAGGTCGAGAAGCTGCAGCGCGGCGACGAGCTGCCCCCGGGCGTCATGAAGATGGTCAAGGTCTTCGTGGCGGTGAAGCGCAAGATCCAGCCCGGCGACAAGATGGCGGGCCGGCACGGCAACAAGGGCGTGGTCTCGCGCATCGTGCCGATCGAGGACATGCCGTTCCTGGAGGACGGCACCCACGCCGACATCGTGCTCAACCCGCTCGGCGTGCCGAGCCGGATGAATGTCGGCCAGATCCTCGAGACGCATCTGGGCTGGGCCGCCGCGGGTCTCGGCCGGCAGGTCTCGCAGGCCGTGGACGCGTATCTGCGCACCCACGACATCGAGCCCCTGCGCGAGCGGATGAAGGCGATCTACAGCGAGTCCGAGCTGGCCGGCCTGACCGACCAGGATCTCGCCGAGGTCGGCAACAACCTGCGCCGCGGCGTCCCGATGGCCACCCCGGTGTTCAACGGCGCCAAGGAAGCCGACATCGAGACGATGCTGGAGATGGCCGGCCTCGACCGGTCGGGCCAGTCGACGCTCTACGACGGGCGCACCGGCGAGCCCTTCGACCGCAAGGTCACGGTCGGCTACATCTACATGCTGAAGCTGCACCACCTGGTGGACGACAAGATCCACGCGCGCTCGATCGGTCCGTACTCGCTCGTCACTCAGCAGCCGCTGGGCGGCAAGGCGCAGTTCGGCGGCCAGCGCTTCGGCGAGATGGAGGTGTGGGCCCTCGAAGCCTACGGCGCCGCCTACACGCTGCAGGAGATGCTGACGGTGAAGTCCGACGACGTCGCCGGCCGCACCAAGGTCTACGAGGCCATCGTGCGCGGCGACGACACCTTCGAGGCGGGCATCCCCGAGAGCTTCAACGTGCTGGTGAAGGAGATGCGGTCGCTCGGCCTCAACGTCGAGCTCCTGTCCTCCAAGCGCGCGGCGAACGACCAGCTCGAGGCGCCCCCGGAGGCGGCCGAGTAGGCCTGCCCCGACACGACCGACTGAAGACGGCGGCGGGGTCCTCCCAACGAGGGCCCCGGCCGCCGAAGCCCGTTTCCCTCAGACGGCGGCCCAAATTCCCAGGCCCTTCGCCCGGCCCTTCGCGGCGCCCCGTCAGCCAAGGAGCAGATCATGAACCAAGAGGTCATGAATCTTTTCAACCAGCAGGCTCAGCCTCAGAGCTTCGACCAGATCAAGATCTCGATCTCGTCGCCTGAGAAGATCCTGTCCTGGTCCTACGGCGAGATCAAGAAGCCCGAGACCATCAACTATCGCACGTTCAAGCCCGAGCGTGACGGCCTGTTCTGCGCCCGGATCTTCGGGCCGATCAAGGACTACGAGTGCTTGTGCGGCAAGTACAAGCGCATGAAGTACAAGGGCGTGATCTGCGAGAAGTGCGGCGTCGAGGTGACTCTCGCGCGCGTCCGTCGCGACCGCATGGGCCATATCGAGCTCGCCGCCCCCGTCGCCCATATCTGGTTCCTGAAGTCGCTGCCGAGCCGCATCGGCCTGCTTCTCGACATGGCGCTCAAGGACCTCGAGCGCATCCTGTACTTCGAGTCCTACGTCACCATCGAGCCGGGCCTCACCCCCCTGAAGGAGCGTCAGCTCCTCTCGGAGGAGGAGTACCTGCGTGCGCAGGAGGAGTACGGCGAGGACTCGTTCACCGCCATGATCGGCGCGGAGGCGATCCGGCGCATCCTGCAGGAGCTCGACCTCGACAAGATCGCGGCCGACCTGCGCGAGGAGATCGCCACCACCACCTCCGAGCTGAAGCCCAAGAAGCTCTTGAAGCGCCTCAAGATTATCGAGGCGTTCCAGATGTCGGGCAACCGGCCGGAATGGATGATCCTGACGGTCGTGCCGGTGATCCCGCCGGACCTGCGCCCGCTCGTGCCGCTCGACGGCGGCCGCTTCGCGACTTCGGACCTCAACGACCTCTACCGCCGCGTCATCAACCGCAACAACCGCCTCAAGCGGCTGATCGAGCTGCGCGCGCCGGACATCATCATCCGCAACGAGAAGCGGATGCTGCAGGAGGCGGTCGACGCGCTGTTCGACAACGGGCGGCGCGGCCGCGTCATCACGGGCGCCAACAAGCGCCCGCTGAAGTCGCTCGCCGACATGCTGAAGGGCAAGCAGGGCCGATTCCGCCAGAACCTGCTCGGCAAGCGCGTCGACTATTCCGGCCGGTCGGTCATCGTGGTCGGCCCGGAGCTGAAGCTGCACCAGTGCGGGCTGCCCAAGAAGATGGCGCTCGAGCTGTTCAAGCCGTTCATCTACGCGCGCCTCGACGCCAAGGGTTTCTCGGCCACGGTGAAGCAGGCCAAGAAGCTCGTCGAGAAGGAGAAGCCGGAGGTCTGGGACATCCTGGACGAGGTGATCCGCGAGCATCCCGTGATGCTGAACCGGGCGCCGACGCTGCACCGGCTCGGCATCCAGGCCTTCGAGCCGAAGCTGATCGAGGGCAAGGCGATCCAGCTGCACCCGCTGGTCTGCGCCGCGTTCAACGCCGACTTCGACGGCGACCAGATGGCCGTGCACGTCCCGCTGTCGCTCGAGGCGCAGCTGGAAGCGCGCGTCCTGATGATGTCGACGAACAACATCCTGCACCCGGCCAACGGCGCGCCGATCATCGTGCCGTCGCAGGACATCGTGCTCGGCCTGTACTACCTGTCGATCGTCGCCGACGGGTCGCCGGGTGAGCACAAGCCGAACGATCCGAAGAACCCGATGCGGGGCGTGTTCGGCGATTTCGGCGAGCTCGAGCACGCGCTCGCGGCCCGCACTGTGACGCTGCACACCAAGATCAAGTGGCGCTGGAAGGGTCTGGATTCCGAGGGCAACGAGGTCTCGCGGATCTACGACACCACCCCGGGCCGGGTGATCCTGTCGAGCGTGCTGCCGCGCCACAAGCGCGTCCCCTTCGACGTCGTCAACAAGCTGATGACGAAGAAGGAGATCTCGGCGATGATCGACACCGTCTACCGCCATTGCGGTCAGAAGGAGTCGGTGATCTTCTGCGACCGGATCATGGGTCTCGGCTTCATCCACGCCTTCCGGGCCGGCATTTCGTTCGGCAAGGACGACATGGTGGTGCCGGACAACAAGTGGTCGATCGTCGACGAGACCCGCACGCTCGTGAAGGATTACGAGCAGCAGTACCAGGACGGCCTGATCACCCAGGGCGAGAAGTACAACAAGGTCGTGGACGCCTGGGCCAAGTGCTCCGACCGTCTCGCCGGCGAGATGATGAACCGCATCTCGTCCGTGCAGAAGGACGAGCACGGCGCCGACAAGCAGGTCAACTCGATCTACATGATGAGCCACTCGGGCGCCCGTGGCTCGCCGGCGCAGATGAAGCAGCTCGCGGCGATGCGCGGTCTGATGGCCAAGCCCTCGGGCGAGATCATCGAGACCCCGATTATCTCGAACTTCAAGGAAGGCCTCGACGTTCTCGAGTACTTCAACTCGACGCACGGCGCCCGCAAGGGTCTGGCCGACACCGCGCTCAAGACCGCCAACTCCGGCTACCTGACCCGCCGCCTCGTCGACGTGGCGCAGGACGCGGTGATCCGCGAGGTGGATTGCGGCACCGAGAGCGGCATCCGGATGCGCGCGATCATCGATGCCGGCCAGGTCGTGGCCTCGCTGGCGACCCGCATCCTCGGCCGCGCCACGGCCGAGGACCTGGTCGCCAACGACGGCTCGATCATCGTCGCCAAGGGTGAGACGATCGAGGAGAAGCACCTCGAGCCGATCACCAAGGCCGGCATCCAGGAGGTGAAGATCCGATCGGTCCTGGTCTGCGCGACCCGGAACGGCGTCTGCGCCACCTGCTACGGGCGCGACCTCGCCCGCGGCACGCCCGTCAACATGGGCGAGGCCGTCGGCGTCATCGCGGCGCAGTCGATCGGCGAGCCGGGCACCCAGCTGACGATGCGGACCTTCCACATCGGCGGCGCGGCCCAGATCGCCGACTCGTCCTTCATCGAGTCGAGCTTCGAGGGCACGGTGCGGATCCGCAACCGCGGTCTCGCCCGCAACTCGGACGGCGACCTCGTCGCGATCGGTCGCAACGTCGCGGTCGTGATCGTCGGGCCGGACGGCACCGAGCGGGCGGTCCACCGCCTGCAATACGGCGCCCGCGTCCGTGTCGACGAGGGCGACGCGATCAAGCGCGGCCAGCGCATCGCCGAGTGGGATCCCTACACCCGGCCGATCCTGACCGAGATCGACGGCATCGTGGCCTACGAGGACCTGATCGACGGGCAGTCGATTACCGAGACGACCGACGAGTCGACCGGCATCGCCAAGCGCGTCGTCATCGACTGGCGCGGTTCGGCGCGGACGGCGGACCTGCGTCCGGCGATCGCGGTCCACGACCAGAACGGCCGCGTGCAGAAGCTGCCGCGCGGCTCGGATGCCCGCTCGATCCTGCCGGTCGAGGCGATCATCGGCGTCGATCCGGGCACCCGGGTCAAGGCCGGCGACATCCTCGCCCGCGTCTCGACCGACAGCGCCAAGACCCGCGACATCACCGGCGGTCTGCCGCGGGTGGCGGAGCTGTTCGAGGCCCGTCGTCCGAAGGATGCGGCGATCATCGCCGAGAAGTCCGGCACGATCTCGTTCGGGCGCGACTACAAGAACAAGCGCCGCCTGAGCCTGACCCCGCATGACGGCTCGGAGCCGGTGGAGTACCTGATCCCGAAGGGCAAGCACATCCACCTGCAGGACGGCGACGTGGTCGAGCTCGGCGACTTCATCGTCGACGGCAACCCGGCGCCGCACGACATCCTGGCGATCAAGGGCGTCGAGGAGCTCGCCGCCTACCTCGTCAACGAGATTCAGGAGGTCTACCGGCTGCAGGGCGTGTCGATCAACGACAAGCACATCGAGGTCATCGTCCGGCAGATGCTGCAGAAGGTGGAGATCACCGACGGCGGCGATTCCGAGATCCTGACGGGCGACCAGATTGACCGGATGGAGCTGGCCGAGTTCAACGAGAAGCTGCTCGCCGAGGGCAAGAAGCCGATCCAGGGCGTCCCGGTCCTGCTCGGCATCACCAAGGCGTCGCTGCAGACCCGCTCGTTCATCTCGGCGGCCTCGTTCCAGGAGACCACCCGCGTCCTCACCGAGGCGGCGGTCAACGGCAAGGTCGACAACCTCGAGGGCCTGAAGGAGAACGTCATCGTCGGCTCGCTGATCCCGGCGGGCACCGGGGCGATGATCGCCGACATCAAGTCGATCGCGCGCCGCCGCGACGGCCTGATCATGGCCCAGAAGTCGGCCGAGAGCGGCGCGGCGGTCGCCGAGCAGCTCCCGGCGGCCGAGTAGGGCAGGGCGCTTTCCGGCGGCGGGCCTCGTCGTCCGCCGCACCTCCAGACGAAGGCCGGCGCCCTACCCGGGGCGCCGGCCTTTTCGCGTAAGCAGCCAAGCTTTAAGAGAAAGTTTCTGCTTGACGCCCCGGCTACCAGCCCGTAATAGGCCCTCCTACTGAACGGCTGGCCGTAGGCGACAGCTGATCGACGTGCCCATCGTGCCTCGATCCAAGTCTCCTAAACGCGACCGAACTTCAAGCGACTGACACGTGTCAGACCGGCATGATCGCTGGGGCCTGTCCCCTGGTGGTCCTCTGCTCGCATGGCGCGCCAAAGGCTGGTTTCAGCCTGGGGCGCGATTTGCGTTGCGCTCCATCCCGGGGCGACGGTCGTTCAGACGAGATTTGAGAAACGACGGTCGCCAGGACGGCGACGCGTTGCGAGAGGAATGGCATGCCGACGATCAACCAGCTGATCGCCAATCCGCGGAAGGCGCAGAAGGCCCGCAACAAGGTGCCGGCTCTCGATGCCTGCCCGCAGAAGCGTGGCGTCTGCACCCGCGTCTACACCACGACCCCGAAGAAGCCGAACTCGGCGCTGCGTAAGGTCGCCAAGGTTCGCCTGACCAACGGCTTCGAGGTCATCGGCTACATCCCGGGCGAGGGTCACAACCTTCAGGAGCACTCCGTGGTGATGATCCGCGGCGGCCGCGTGAAGGATCTTCCGGGCGTGCGCTACCACATCCTGCGCGGCGTGCTCGACACCCAGGGCGTCAAGAACCGTAAGCAGCGTCGCTCGAAGTACGGCGCCAAGCGTCCGAAGTAAGACGCGGACCCGGTACCCAATATCGCCTGTCCCGCAAGGATGTCGCCGGCCCGAGAGGCTCCAGGCGGCCTGCGTTGGGGCACAACAGTTGATTTTTAGAAGTTAGACGGAGCGAGCGATGTCCCGCCGCCACAGCGCCGAGAAGCGCGAGATCATCCCCGACGCCAAGTACGGCGACGTCGTCCTCACCAAGTTCATGAACTCGGTGATGTATGAGGGCAAGAAGTCGGTCGCCGAGACCATCGTGTACGGCGCGTTCGACATCATCGAGGCCCGCGCGAAGGCGAACCCGATCGAGGTGTTCCGCGCCGCCCTCGACAACGTCGCCCCGGCGATCGAGGTCCGCTCCCGCCGCGTCGGCGGCGCGACCTACCAGGTCCCGGTCGAGGTCCGCACCGAGCGCCGTCAGGCGCTGGCGATCCGCTGGCTGATCCAGGCCGCCCGCTCGCGCAACGACCGCACCATGGTCGAGCGCCTGTCGGCCGAGCTGCTCGACGCCGCCAACAACCGCGGCAACGCCGTGAAGAAGCGCGAGGACACCCACCGGATGGCCGAGGCCAACCGCGCGTTCTCGCACTACCGCTGGTAAACGCTGCTTCGCCGCCGCCCTCTTGGTGCGGCGGCCCCTACCTTCAGGAGCCCCCCGATGCCCCGCACGCACGCGATCGAGGACTACCGCAACTTCGGCATCATGGCCCACATCGATGCCGGCAAGACCACGACGACCGAGCGGATCCTCTACTACACCGGCAAGTCCCATAAGATCGGCGAGGTCCATGAGGGCGCCGCCACCATGGACTGGATGGAGCAGGAGCAGGAGCGTGGCATCACGATCACCTCGGCTGCGACCACCTGCTTCTGGCGCGACAAGCGCCTGAACATCATCGACACCCCCGGGCACGTCGACTTCACCATCGAGGTGGAGCGGTCGCTGCGCGTGCTCGACGGCGCGGTCTGCGTGCTCGACGGCAACCAGGGCGTCGAGCCCCAGACCGAGACGGTGTGGCGCCAGGCGGACAAGTACGACGTGCCGCGCGTCGTGTTCGTCAACAAGATGGACAAGATCGGCGCCGACTTCTTCAAGTGCGTCGCCGACATCATCGACCGCGTGGCCGGCAAGCCGGTCTGCCTGCAGCTGCCGATCGGCGCCGAGAGCTCCTTCAAGGGCGTGATCGACCTGATCAAGATGAAGGCGATCGTGTGGTCGGGTGAGGCGCTGGGCGCCAATTACGCCGAGGAAGAGATCCCGGCCGACCTCGCCGACCAGGCTGCGGAGTACCGCACCAAGCTCGTCGAGGCCTGCGTCGAGATGGACGACGACGCGATGGCGGCCTACCTCGACGGCGTCGAGCCCGACCAGGACACCATGCGCAAGCTGGTGCGCACGGCCGTGCAGCGCCGTGCCTTCCACCCCGTGCTGTGCGGCTCGGCGTTCAAGAACAAGGGCGTGCAGCCCCTGCTCGACGCGGTCGTCGACTTCCTGCCGTCTCCCGCCGATCGCGGCGAGATCAAGGGCATCGACTTCAAGACCGAGGAAGAGGTCGTTCGGCGTCCCCTCGACTCCGATCCCTTCTCCATGCTCGCCTTCAAGATCATGGACGACCCCCACGTCGGCACGATCACCTTCTGCCGCGTGTATTCGGGCAAGATCGATTCGGGCGCGAACGTCATCAACTCGACCCGCGACAAGAAGGAGCGGGTCGGCCGCATGCTCCTGATGCACGCGAACAACCGCGAGGACATCAAGGAGGCGTTCGCCGGTGACATCGTGGCGCTCGCGGGTCTCAAGGACACCCGCACCGGCGACACGCTGTGCGACCCCACCAAGGCCGTGATCCTCGAGAAGATGGAGTTCCCGGAGCCGGTCATCGAGATCGCCGTCGAGCCCAAGTCCAAGGCGGACCAGGAGAAGCTCGGCATCGCGCTCTCGAAGCTCGCCGCCGAGGATCCGTCCTTCCGGGTCTCGACGGACCAGGAGTCGGGCCAGACCATCCTGAAGGGGATGGGCGAGCTCCACCTCGACATCAAGGTCGACATCCTGAAGCGCACCTACAAGGTCGAAGCCAATATCGGCCAGCCGCAGGTCGCGTACCGGGAGAAGCTGACCAAGCGCACCGAGATCGACTACACCCACAAGAAGCAGACCGGTGGTACCGGCCAGTTCGCGCGGGTGAAGTTCGTGGTCGAGCCGAACGAGCCGGGCGCCGGCTACGCGTTCGAGTCGAAGATCGTCGGCGGCTCGGTGCCCAAGGAGTACATCCCGGGCGTCGAGAAGGGCCTCAACAGCGTGCTGACCGCCGGTATCCTGGCGGGCTTCCCGGTGGTCGACATCAAGGTGGAGCTGATCGACGGCGCCTACCACGAGGTCGATTCCTCGGCGCTGGCCTTCGAGATCGCGTCGCGGGCGGCACTCCGCGAGGCGCTCCAGAAGGGTGGCTCGGTCCTGCTCGAGCCGGTGATGAAGGTCGAGGTCGTGACCCCGGAGGACTATACCGGTTCGGTCATCGGCGACCTGAACTCCCGGCGCGGTCAGATCCAGGGTCAGGACATGCGCGGCAACGCCAACGTCATCAACGCGATGGTGCCGCTCGCCAACATGTTCGGCTACGTGAACCAGCTGCGCTCCTTCACCCAGGGCCGCGCGAACTTCACGATGCAGTTCGACCACTACGAAGAGGTCCCGCGCGGCGAGGCCGAGAAGGTGGTTGCCAAGTACGCCTAAGGCGAACCGACGCTTGATGAGATGGCCCGGGCTCGGGCCGCCTCTCAGCTTCCGGTGCCCGCCATGGCGGGCACCGATCCAGACTATTTCGCTTGCATTCGATCGACGGAGTATTGGCGATGGCCAAGGAAAAGTTTTCGCGGACGAAGCCGCACTGCAACATCGGCACCATCGGTCACGTTGACCATGGCAAGACCTCGCTGACCGCGGCGATCACC
>NZ_JTHF01000174.1 GCF_001043895.1 Methylobacterium indicum | reverse complement strand
CGATGCAGGCGGAGTTCGCCGCCGGCGAACTCCGCCTGCATCGGGCCGAGGATGCCGATCCGGTTCCGCCGCACGAGCCCCGACAGGCCGAGCATCACCAGCCCGTCCCGTCGGATGCCGTGCCGCAGGAGCCTGCCGCGGCCGCGCCGGAGCCGTACTTGTCCGAGGCTCGCTTGCCGGAGCCGGTCGTCGAGGCCGCGCCGCCGCCCGCGGAAGCCGAACGGCAAGATCCCGAACCTCACCTGCCCGAACCTCATCTGCCCGTTTCTTCCGAGCCGGAGCCGGTCGTGGAGGAGACGCCCGCCGAGCCGGCTCCGGCCCCCGAGCCCGTCGCCGAGGAGCCCCCGCGGGCGGAGCCCGTTCCCGAGCCGCCGGCCCCCGAGGAGCCGGCCGGCAAGGCCGTGATCGGGACCTACGATGCCGGCGACAACACCTACACGATGTATGCCGACGGCACGATCGACGCCGAGACGCCGGCCGGACGCTTCCACTTCGCGTCGATCGAGGAGTTGAAGGCGTTCCGCAGTGCCGGCGGCGAGGGGGCAGCCCGCAGCGCGTGACGGGTCAGCCCCGCCCGCTCACGGCCCCGCCCGCTCAGAGGGCCGCCAGCGGGTTGAGCGCGGCGTTGCGGGCGGGCAGCGGCGCCAGCATGGTCAGCGCGAAGCCGCCCGGCGCGTAGTCGGTCGCGACCTCGGCCTGGACCTGGGTCGTCAGGACCCGCTGCAGCAGCCGCGAGCCGAAGCCTTGGCGCGTCGGCGGTGCTACCGCGGGACCGCCGGATTCCTGCCACTGGAAACGCAGCCGCGGCCGATCCGTCCCGGGCTCCACGCTCCAGCGGATCCGCACCCGCCCGGCCCGGTTCGACAGGGCGCCGTACTTGGCGGCGTTGGTGGTCAGCTCATGGATCGCCATGCCGATCGGCACCGCGATCTCGGAGGGCAGGTCGACCGCCGGCCCGTCGAGTTCCACCCGCCCGCCGGTGCCCGGCTGCATCGCGCCGTCGGCATAGGGGCGCAACTCGTTCTCCAGCAGGTTGCGCAGGGAGGCGGTCTGCCAGACGTCCTCGGTCAGCACCGAATGGGTGTGGGCGAGCGACATGATGCGGCCGACGAAGGCTTCGTAGAAGCTGTCGATGCTCGACGCGGTGCGGGCGGTCGACCCGACGATCGCCTGGACGGTGGCGAGCGTGTTCTTCACGCGGTGGTGCAGCTCGCGGATCAGCAGCGACTGGCGCTCCTCGGCGAGCCGCCGGTCGGTGATGTCGGCGACGACGCCGATCAGACGACTCGGCAGGCCCGCCGGCCCGTCGCGCTCGAAGCGACCGGCCATTTCGATGGTGCGCCAGACCGTGTCGGCCCCGGCGCTGCCGCGGCGGCGGATGCGGGTCGTCGCGTGCAGGACTCCGTCGCTGTGGAGCGCCGCCGTCACGGCCTGGCGGAAGCCCGCCTTGTCCTCCGGGTGGACCACCGTACGGAAGAACTCGCGCATGCTGATGGTGCCGTCCTGCGGCCGGCGACCGAAGATCTCCCACATGCGCTCGTTTTCCCAGAGCGACTGGTCGGCCAGTACGTGCCACTCGAAGATGCCGAGCGCCGCGACCGTGGTCGCGACCCGCAGCCGCTGCTCGCGGTCGTGCAGGGCGCGCCGCGCCTCCTCGCGGGCGGTCACGTCCTGAACGATGCCGACCATGCCGGCGAGCGCCCCGTCCGGCCCCGGGATCGCGCGGCCGCGGGCCGAGATCCAGGCCTCCTGGCCGTCCGACGCCCGGCGGTACCGCAGCTCGACCGCGTAGGGGTTCGCCTTGGCGACGGCGTCCTCGACGGTCGCGCGGAGCCGGTCGAGATCGTCGCGGGCGATCGCCTCCCGCAGGACGGCCCAGGTCGGCGTCGCCCCGGCCGGCAGGCCGAGGATCGCGGCGGCCCGGTCCGACAGGACGACGCGGCCGTCCGCCGGGCTCCAGCTCCACTCGCCGAGGCCCGCGGAGGCGAGCGCCAGATGCGCCTGCTCCCGGAGAGGATCCAGCCGGAATGCGGGGGCTTCCGCAAGGGCGTCGACCGAGACGATCCGGAATGCCTGCCGCTCGGGTCCGCTGCGCAGCCTGAGGCGGACCGTCGTCCCGTCCGCCCGGTGCCAGACCGTCTCTCGGGTCTCCCCATCCGCCGAATCGCCGCCCCTCTCGCCGAGCACTCGGCCGATCAGGTTCTCCGGCGCAACGCCGAGCAGGGCGGCCAGCGCCGGGTTGGCGGCCGCGATGCGCCCGTCCGACCCGTTCACGCAGGCAAGGCCGACCGGTGCGGCCTCGAAGGCGAAACGGGAGAGTTCGTCCGGCAGGCCGGGGGCGGCGTCGGGCCTCTGGTCCAAGGCGGCGCATTCCTGATGGTCGGGGGAGACGGACGGGTCTCCCCGCACCCCGCCTCCTGCGCGAGGTCCCGGGTCGTGAGGCTCCGCCCGGCCCGGCTTGGCGGTTTCGTGGAAAAACATGCCCCTCCGCGCGTCCGGCGGCAAGGTCGAACGTCGGCGTCGCCCCGGCGGTGCGGTAAAGCACGTACCGGTCGAGATCCGCGTCCGAAACGCCGCGCGCCTCAGCGTGCCGGCATGTAGCGGATCGCGGCGAGCAGAATGCCGACCAGCGCCACCAGCATGGCGCCGAGCTTGATCGTCATCCGTTGTTCGAGAAGCTTCATATCCGCACGGACGGCTGCGAACTCGGTCTTCATCTCCGACCGGACGGCCGCGAACTCGGTCTTCATCTCCGACCGAACGGCCGCGAACTCGGTCTTCATTTCAGAGCGAACGGCCGCGAACTCGTTCCGGGTCTCGAGCTTGAATGCCGCGATCTCCGTCCGGACGGCAGCGAACTCGTTCCGGGTTTCGGCTTTGAACGCTGCGACTTCCGACCGGATGGCCGCGAACTCCGCCTTCAGTTCGGAGCGGACGGCCGCGAACTCGTTCCGGGTCTCGACCCGGAACGCCGCCATCTCGGAGCGGATCGCGGCGAACTCGGCATGCGCCGAGCCTTCGAGGCTCTGCAGGTCGGCCCGGGTCGGCAGGCCGCCCTGGACCGCCTCGGCGAAGACCTCCGACAGCCCCTCCGCCTGTTCGGCGGAGAGGTGCGCCCGCTCGCGCAGGGCGCGGGCGAATTTGAGGGTGTCGAAGGCGACCGCGGTCATGCCGCGATCGTAGCATGGGCCGATGCGCCGCGACAGCGATCGGCCCGGCGGCTCACACCCGCACGAAGGTCAGGTAGGTCGGGCGGCGCCCCTCGGCGGTGGTCTTCGCCTCGTAGCGGGTGCCCGGCCATTCCGGCCACGGGGTGGTCCAGTCGGCGCTGCGGGTCGCGGTCCAGCGCAGGGCGGTGCACGCGGCGGCCCGCACCAGGGTCCAGCCGACGTAGTCGTCGATGTCGGAGGCGAAGCGGAACTCGCCGCCGGGCTTGAGCACCCGGGCGATCTCGGTCAGCGATTCCTCCGAGACGAAGCGGCGCTTGCGCTGCCGGCGCTTCGGCCAGGGATCGGGATAGAGCAGGAACACCCGCCCGATGCTGGCATCCGGCAGCCGGGGCAGCAGCTCCATCGCGTCCCGGTCCCAGAACCGGACGGTGTCGAGCTCTTCCTCGTCGACGGTGCGCAGAAGCTTCACCACGCCGTTGACGAAGGGGTCGCAGCCGATGATGCCGGTGCCCGGATTGAGCCGGGCCTGCGCGGCGAGGTGCTCGCCGCCGCCGAAGCCGATCTCGAGCCAGGTCTCGGCGACCGGACGCGGGAAGAGGGCGGCGGGGTCGAGGGGGCCCGCTTCGGGCAGGCGCAGGCGCGGCAGGAGGTCGGCGAGGCGCTCCTCCTGGCCCGGGCGCAGGCGCTTGCCCTTGCGCCGGCCGTAGAAGGCGCGGGCCCGCTCGGGGCTCGCGTCGGTATCGTGGTCGTCCATGGTGTCCCGGTGCCGAGGAAGGGGCGTATGGACGTCCCGCTAGAGCATTGTCCGACGAGGTGGCAACCGGTTCGTCGACGACAAGGCCGCAAACATCGAACGACGGCGGCGCACGACCGCGATGCGATCGTGCGCCGCTTTCGTGCTGGGGGACTGGTTCAGGCGAGGGCGCTCTTGAGCTGGCTGACGAGGTCGGTCCGCTCCCAGGAGAAGCCGCCATCGGCCTCGGGCTCGCGGCCGAAATGACCGTAGGCCGAGGTGCGGGCGTAGATCGGCTTGTTGAGGCCGAGATGGGTGCGGATGCCGCGGGGCGACAGGTCGACGAGCTGCCCCAGGACCGATTCGAGCTTGGCCTCGTCGACCTCGCCGGTGCCGTGCAGGTCGACGTAGATCGACAGCGGCTTGGCGACGCCGATGGCGTAGGCGAGCTGGATCGTGGCCTTGCGGGCGAGGCCGGCGGCGACGACGTTCTTGGCGAGATAGCGGGCCGCGTAGGCCGCCGAGCGGTCGACCTTCGTCGGATCCTTGCCCGAGAAGGCGCCGCCGCCGTGCGGCGCCGCGCCGCCGTAGGTGTCCACGATGATCTTGCGGCCGGTCAGGCCGGCATCGCCGTCGGGGCCGCCGATCACGAACTTGCCGGTCGGGTTGACGTGCCACACCGTGCCGTCGGTGACCCAGCTCTCGGGCAGGGCCGCGCGGATGTAGGGCTCGACGATGGCGCGCACGCCGGCCGAATCGAGCGACTCGTCGAGGTGCTGGGTCGAGAGGACGATCTGCGTCGCCTCGACCGGGCGGCCGTCGACGTAGCGCACGGTGACCTGGCTCTTGGCGTCCGGCCCGAGCTTGGCCGCGTCGCCGGACTTCGCCTTGCGGGCGTCGGCCAGATCCTTGAGGATCTTGTGGGCGTAGTAGATTGGCGCCGGCATCAGGGCGGGCGTCTCGTCGGACGCGTAGCCGAACATGATGCCCTGGTCGCCCGCGCCCTCGTCCTTGTTGCCCGCGGCATCGACGCCCTGGGCGATGTCGGCGGACTGGGCGTGCAGGTAGATGGCGACGTCGTTGTTCTTCCAGTGGAAGCCGTCCTGCTCGTAGCCGATGTCCTTCACGGCCGCGCGGGTCAGCTCCTCCAGGTCCTTGAAGGTCACGGTGTCGGGGCCGCGCACCTCGCCGGCGATGACGATCCGGTTGGTCGTCGCCAGGGTCTCGACGCCGAGGCGGGCTTCCGGCATCTCGGCCAGATAGGCGTCGACGACGGTGTCGGAGATGCGGTCGCAGACCTTGTCCGGGTGACCCTCGGAGACCGACTCGCTGGTGAACAGGTAGTTGGAACGCGGCATAGGATGCGAAGCCCTCAAGGTCCCGTCGAGCGCGGCGCACCGACCGACCCTGCCCGACATATCGATCAGCGGGGTTCTGGCAGCCGGAATCCCGAACGTCAATCCGATGGACCGGAGTCGTTCGCTTTATCGAACGGCTGTTGCCCGGACAGGGCCTGATCGACGGCGCGCACGAGGCTGCCGAGGGCCTGGCGGCGCTCCTCGTCCAGGTGGGCGTCGGCCGCCCGGGCGACGGCCTGCGCGAAATCGGTCCACCCGGCCTGGATCTCCAGGCGCGCCTGCGGACGGTCGCCGAACCCGGGGGAGGGCAGATCGCGCCCCGGCATGTCCTCGAAGAAGAACCCGACCGGCACACCGATGATCCGCGCCACCACGTCGAGGTCGGTCGCACTCAGGCGGTTGGCGCCCTTGAGGTATTTGCCGAGCTGGGACAGGGACACGCCCAGAGGCGCGGCCAGGGCCTCGCGGCTGAGGCCGGCGCGCAGGCGGCGTTCCTCGATGAGGCTGCCGATATGGACGTCGCGGTGATCCGCGGGTTTCCCGGCCATCTCGCGGCTCGCAGGTCTGCCCGCGTGTCGCGGCGCGGCATGGAAGGCGACGCGCGATTGTTGATTCCCGACCGTTGCGATCGGGTAAATGCCCGCGTTTTGATCGAACGATTCATCCGTCATAGCGGATGACGGTGGGTGAACCGGATCCTCGCCACCCACACCCATACGCGACCTTAACCGTTCCGGGCGAAACCCCGGGAGGACGCCGCCGCGTCCTTCGAACCGGTCCTCGTTCCCGATGGTCTCATCACCCGACCTCGCGCCCCTGCTTCCGTGCGATTACGCGGGCGGTCGTCCTGTCGCGCGGTCGGGCGCTGGGGGACCGGCTGCCGGCGACGGGAATCGGGCGGGTGGCATCCGGAGGCAGGAGGGCGGGGCCCGCCGGGCGTCGCACCGTCGCGCGGTCCTCGAGCGATGATGTCGGTTCTCGACATCGCCTTGCGCCTGGGCGCCGCGGTCCTCGCGGGCGGCCTCGTCGGGGTCAATCGCGAGATGCACTCCAAGCCCGTGGGCGTGCGGACGCTGGGTCTCGTCGCCCTCGGCGCGGCCCTCGTGACCATGGCCGGGTCGGGCTTTGCCGGGGACGGGACCGACGCCAATGCCAGCCGGGCGATCCAGGGCACCATCACGGGCATCGGCTTTCTCGGTGCCGGCGTGATCCTGAAGGGGGAGGGAAACCAGGTCCACGGCCTCACCACCGCTGCATCGATCTGGGTGACGGCGGCCCTGGGCATCCTGTGCGGCCTCGGCGCCTACCTGCCGCTCGCTCTCGGCACCGTCTTCCTTCTCCTGACCCTTCTGGTCGGCGGCGTCGTCGATCGGGCCATCGATGCCCGCCGCCG
>NZ_JTHF01000173.1 GCF_001043895.1 Methylobacterium indicum | reverse complement strand
GGGCCGGACGTTAGGGGAGTTATGGTTAACGAGGCGTTGAGACGCGCCGTCCGGCCCCTGTCTCACAGTTGCCGCACAGGATGAATGCAGCTTCCGCGTGCGTCGTGCCCGAGTGATCGCGCGACCGGGAGCCGGGACGTCGCAAGTTGCGGCAATGGAAGCCGCACGGCGCCGGGATGCCGCCCAGGCGACACGATCGGAAGAGGCCGCCCTCGACGGGGATTTTACTGTAAGGCCGTCGGAATCGTCCGCCGGCCCGAGAGGTCAGTTGCTCGCGACGTCGGCCTGATCGCCGCTGCCGCCGGCCTTGCCGTCGGCGCCGAGGCTGTAGACCTCGAACGGCGTGCCGCCGCTGCCCGGCGCGCGGTACAGGTAGGCGTGGCCCCACGGATCGACGAGGCCGCGGGCGTCGCGCACGTAGGGCCCGCGCCAGGCCGGGCCGCTCGCCTGCACCAGCGCCTGGAGACCCTGCTGGGTCGTCGGGTAGGCGCCGAGGTCGAGGTAGTAGAGCTCGACCGCCTGGGCGATGTTCTTGACCTGGATGCGGGCCGTCTCGCCCTTGGCGCGGCCGAGATAGCCGAGGACCTGCGGGGTCACCATGGTGGCGATCATGCCGATGATCGCCAGGACGACCAGCAACTCGACGAGCGAGAAACCGGCCTGGTTCGCGGGTGGGTTCCGTTGCGGCTCCCGGTTGTCCTCGGTGGTCGTGGTGAGCATCCGGCAGCCTCGGCGCGGGGGATAGTGCGGCCGGCAAGGTGCCGTCTCTTCGTAAAGAAGCCCTCACTGCCTTGCCGGACCGGCGGAGCGGTCCCCGACCGAGTCGCGATTTATTATCGAATCTGTGGACAGGATCGGCCCCGCGATGCGGCGAGGGCGATGGGACGACCGTGAACGGGATGCGCGCGATGAGACGGATGGATCGCATCACCGGACGCCCGCGGCGGCCCGGCCGGCGCGCCCTCACCCTGGCGGGCCTCTCGCTCGCCGGTCTCGTCGCCCTCTGCGGGGCCGCGCTCGCCGCCGCGCCGCTCACGGTGCCGCTGCCGGCGCCGTTCCCGCCGGTACGGGTGCTGACGCTCCTCGTCGGCCTCCACCTGATCGGCCTCAGCTTCGGGCTCGGGGGCGCCACGATGCTCGATTTCTGGATCCTGCGCTGGATGCGCTGGGGCAGCCTGCCGCCCGAGATCGCCCGCATCTTCCTGTTCGTCGGCAAGGTGGTGACGGTCGGGCTCGGCCTGCTCTGGCTCTCGGGGCTGGGCTTCCTCGCCGTCTACGCGGCCGAATCGCCGGAAAAGCTCGCCAACCCGAAGCTGTGGGCCAAGCTCGTCGTGGTGCTGGCCCTGACCGTGAACGGCCTCGTGATCCACGCGGTCGTGCTGCCGGGCGTGCTGCGCGACATCGGCCGGCCGATGCTCGACGGGGTGTCGGGGGTGCGCACCGGGATCTTCCTGGTCTCCGGCGCGGTCTCCGGCGTGTCCTGGTACGCGGCCTTCGCGCTCGGGCTGATGCGCGAATGGAACGGCGTCGTCCCGACCGGGCTGCTGCTCTCGCTGTGGCTCGCCGGGGTGCTGGCGGCCTCGCTCGCGGCCTATTTCTACTGGCTGCACCTGCGCGAATGGACCCTGCGCCAGGCCGCCCGCAGGGCCCCGGCCGCGGTGCCGGCCACGATGCCCGCACCGGTGGCGGAGGTGCCCACCTCCCTGATCGAGATTGACCGGGTCCCCGAGCCGGAGCCGGCGATCCCGGCCTCTTCCCTGGCAGCCCCTCCGGCGGACTCTCTCGCCGAGCCCGTCGCCCAACCTCTTGCCGGACCCCTTGCCCAACCCCTTGCCACTTCCGCCGGCATTCCCATCGCCGTCCCCGCGCGCATCCCGCAGGACCGCATCCTCGCCCTGACGCCGGCCTCCGCCCGCGCTCGCGCGCCGCGGCGCGCGTGATGTCGGCGGCGCTCTCGGGCCTGCTGCTGGCCCTGCTGCCGCTGCCGCTGACGCTGCCGGCCGGCCTGATCGACCTGCGCTCCCGCATCATCCCGGACGGGCTCAATCTCGGGCTTCTCGGTCTCGGCCTCGCGGTCGCGGCATGGCGGGACGGGAGCGGGGCGGCGCCTCTCGCCCTCGCGCAGGCGATCCTCGCCTACGGGCTGTTCTACGGCCTGCGCGCGCTCCACGCGCGGGCGACCGGGCGGATCGGACTGGGGCTCGGCGACGTCAAGTTCATCGCCGCCGCCACGGTCTGGACCGGGCTCGCGGGCCTGCCGGTCCTGATCCTCGCGGCGAGCCTGTCGGCCCTCGCGGCGGTCGGTGCGCTGGCGCTGGCCGGCCGGCCGGCCGGGCGCGACACCGCCCTGCCGTTCGGCCCGTTCCTCGCGCTGGGCCTGCATGTCGGCCTCGCCGTCACGGCGCTGGGCCTCGATGCGGATCGCGTCGCCGGGGCGATCGGGTGAGGGCGGGTGGGACGCCGTGGGAGGACGGCTTCACCCTCGTCGAGATGCTCGTGACGATGGCGATCCTGGCGCTCGCCGCGGGGGTCGCGTTCCAGTCCCTCGGCCCCGGGGCCCTCGACCGGCGCGTCGTGCTGGTCGCCGAGACGGTGGCGGCCGAGATCGGCCGGCTGCGGGCCGAGGCGATCCGCACGGGCCTGTCCGGACGCCTCGCCTACGAGCCCCAGGCCGCCCGCTTCGTCAGCTCCCGCCCCGGGGCGCCGCCGATCCCGGTCGGGGCGCTCACGGTCGCGGTCGAGCCGGGTCCGGTCGGCCGGCCGGAGCCCGGAGAGCTGCGGCTCCTGCCCGACGGCAGCTCGACGGGCGGGCGGATCCTGCTCGCCGCCGGTCCGTCGCGCCGGATCCTGTCGGTCAGCGCCCTCACCGGGCGGGTGCGGCGGGAGGACGGGCCGTGAGCCCGCGGCGCGCCCGGGAGGACGGCTTCACCACCGTCGAGGTGCTGGTGGCCTTCGCGATCGCCGCCGCGGCGACCATCATGGCGTTCGAGATCGCCGGCACGGCGGCCGGCGCGGTGCGGCGCCTCGAGGCCCGGCGGATCGCCGCCGACGAGGCGGAGGGCGTCGTCTTGCGCCGCCTCGCCGAGGGCCCGCTGCGGCCGGGCCTGATCCAGGGCCGGTTCTCGGACGGGACGCCCTGGACCCTGGCGATCCTCGACCTGCGCCCGATCCTCGGGCTCGGCCGCGCGCCGCCGCTCTGGCGCGTCCGGGTCACGGCCGGCGGGCCGGACGCGCCCCCGCTCTACGCCACCCTCGTCGCGGGCAAGCCCGGGGAAGGGGCCCCATGAGCCGGCGCCCCATGAGCCGGCGCGCCTCGATCGACGGAGGACAGGCCGGCTTCACCCTGGTCGAGACCCTGGTCTGCCTCGCGCTGGCCGGGCTGATCGGCGTGCTGCTGCTCAATGCCGTGCGGATCGCCGGCGGCGCCTCGGCGGCGGCCTCCCGCGCATCCGCCGCCGAGGAGGTGCAGTCGGTGCGCGACCACCTGCGGCGCACCCTCGGCAGCCTGGCGCAGCGGCGCCGCGACGGGAGCCGGCCGACCCTCGTCGGCGGGTCGGACGGGCTCGTGGCGGTGCTGGCCCCCGACCGCACGCTGGAGCGCCCGACCGAACGCGCCGCGGCCCTGTCCCTCGTGCCGGGGGCGCAGGGCGCCCTCGACCTGCAGGAGACCCGGAGCGAGCGGGAGACCGCCGGCGCGACGATCGGCGAGGTCGTCCTGGGGCGGATCGCCGGGCTCGGCATCCGCTACTACGGCGCGCCCTCCGACGGCGCCCGGCCGGTCTGGCTGACGGCCTGGTCGCGGGCCGACCGGGCGCCGCTCCTCGTCGAGATCCAGGTCGCCTTCCCCCCAGGGGACCGCCGCCGCTGGCCGCCGCTCCTGATCGCCCTCGAGGCCGGTCCGTGAGCGCGCCCGACGCGGGATCGCCCGATTCCGGCGAGGCCGGCTTCGTCCTGCTCTCGGTGCTGGCGATCTTCATCGTCGTCGGCGCGGTGCTGGCGGGAGCGCTGCTCCAGATCCGCTCGGCGACCGGCCTCGCCCAGGCCCGGGCCGACGCGGTGCGGCTCCAGGGAGCGGCGGACGGGATCGCCCGCCTGATCGCCTACGAGCTCGAACTGGGGCGGGTCTACCGCCGCTCCGAGGCCGGCCTGCCGGAGGATGGCACCGTCACCGCCTGCCCGCTGGCACCGGGGCGGGTCGCCCTGGTGTCGCTCCAGGACCAGGGTGGCCTGATCGACCTCAACGCCACGCCGCGCCCGGCGATGGAGGAGGCGTTCCGGCTCCTCGGCGTGCCGGACCGGGACGCGATGGCGCTCGGGGCCGAGATCGTCGATTACCGCGACCCGGACGACGCGCCCGAGCCGAATGGCGGGGCGGAGCTGCCGCAATACCGCGCCCGCGGCCTCGCCTGGGGGCCCCGCAACGGCCCCTTCGTCAGCGCCGACGAGATCGGCCGCCTGCCCTCGATGACGCCGGCCCTGGCGGCGCGCCTCGCCCCGGTACTCACGGTCTACAATGCCGGCGGCCGCTTCGACCTCGCGGCGCTGGTGCGGCGGGTCAACCCGGGGGCGATCCGGTCGCTCCCGGGCTCCGCCGATCCGGTCCCGTCGCCCCGCCAGGCCTTCCGCCTGTCCGTCGTCGTCGCGGAGGGCCGCGCCCGGGCCGGACGCTCGGCGATCCTCGACCTCGGCGGCGGCGGCTTCCTGGTCTGGCAGCAGACCGTGGCGCCCGATCTCGTCGAGGGAGCCGGGCACCCCGCCTGCGCGAGGCTGGCGGCGGCCTTCGCGGCGGGGCCGTGAGGCGTGCCTGCCGCAAAGGAAACCGCAGGCCCGCCGCTCGTCCCGCGTCATCGGGCCGGATCTCTTCGGCCGCCGCCCGAGTTGATCCAAGCTGAGCGATGGGACGCCCTCGCGGGAGACAAGGAGCACGGCGCGATGATGGAGACCCTGACGGTTCCCCGGTGCCCCGACGTGGTGCTGTCGGATTTCGGGAGCTTCTTCGAGGAGCAGCGGCGGCGCCGCGAGGCGAGCCCGGTCGCCGAGGCGCAGCCCGAGGCCGCGCTCTCGGACGAGGACGCCCGGCGCGTGGCGCTGCTGCACGACATTTCCGCCGAGGTGCTGAACGCGGCCTCGGCGCAGCTGGCGCCCCACGGCGTGCTGGTGGAGCGCGGGCCATCCCTGCGCGGCCGGCCCGATTTCGAGCAGGCCTACACCCAGTTCATGCTGATCAACCGGCAGACCGGCCGGGCCTCGGACGTCTACGTGATGAGCATCACGGATGCCGGCTACTTCCTGGCGAGCGCCTGCGACCCGCGCCTCGACCACGACCACCTCGACCGGCAGGTCACCCACTGCGCGGCGAGCGCGCTCACCTGCGACGTCGTCGCCCGGGTGATGAAGGACGCGATCCTGCACGTCGCCTGACGGCGGGAGCCCGGCCTCCGCGACGCGCGCCTACTCCTTGTGGGCGAACAGGTAGGTGCCGCTCGCCAGCTCCATGTTCTTGTCGTCGCCGAGCTGCGTCACGTAGGGCTCCTTCAGGAGCGAGAGCGGGTCGGCGGTGAAGTCGGAGAGGCGGCGCGACAGGAAGCGCTTGCGCACGTCCGGCGGCAGGCCGGCGGCCCAGGACTGGACGATCCAGGTCAGGGTCCAGATCGGCAGGAGCGAGGTCGGGACGTACTGGTGGTCGACGGCGAGCTGGCCGGCGAACAGGTTGCGCAGGCCCTCGCCGGTCATGTTGTAATAGTGGTGCGGGTAGCCGTGCAGCGGCTGCAGGAACGGCACCGCGCAGACCAGTCTTCCGCCGGGCTTGAGCACCCGGGCGATCTCGCGGGCGCAGGCGAAGGGATCGCGGACATGCTCCAGCACCGCGATCGAGATCACCCCGTCGAAACTCGCATCGCGAAACGGCAGCACCTCGCCGATGCCCAGCACGTCGGTGGTGTCGTAATCGGCGATCTCGAGGTTGACGACGTTGGCGTAGTAGCGGTCGCGCCGGCCGGCGCCGCAATCGAGGATCAGCCCGTCCGGGTTGGCGTCGATCAGTTCCAGGACGTGGGCGTCGTAGGCGTTCTGCGAGACGTTGGGGCTGTCCTCGGCGCCCGAGAGCGCCCGCAGCTCCTCGCTGAGGTAATCGTATTTCTCGCCGAGGCGGCGATGGGGCAGGTCGTCCCGCATCAGGGGGGCGAGGCGCGCCAGCTTGTCGGCCCGCATGGCCTCCAGCCCCGCGGGCAACCGGCTCTGGCGCCGGGCCTGGCGCAGACCGTGCTTCTCGAAATGCGCCCGTCCGCTGGCGAGCCGACCCTCGCGCACCGCGAGATGAATGTCGGGGTTCGCCGCCAGATAGTCGGCCTCGCGGAAGGTCGCCGCCGTCGCCGGCTCGACCATGTCGAGATGGGGGATCACGGGTGCGGCCCTACAGGGTGCGCAGGAAGCCGGCGAAGCGCATCAGCCCCTCCGGCCAGGGCCCGTGCCCGCTCTCGGAATTGAGGTGGCCGGACTCGCCGGCATCGACCAGCTCCGCCCCCCAGGCGGCGGCGAACTCGCCCGCGCGGTCGTAGGACGTGTAGGGGTCGGTCCGGCTCGTCACCAGGACCGCGGGGAAGGGCAGGGGCTCGCGCGGGATCGGTGCGAAGCTGCGCAGCACCGCCGGCGTGTCGGGCCGCTCGATGTCGGGCAAAGCGACCAGGAAGGCGCCGGCGACCGCCCCCTCGGGCAGGTACGGGGCCGCCTGAACGCAGGCGATCACCCCGAGGCTGTGGGCGACCAGCAAAGCGGGCCGGTTCGCCGCCTGCACCGCCGCGATCACGGCGTCGCGCCAGGCCTCGGGCTCGGGATGGTCCCAGCTCGCCTGATCCACCCGGCGGGCGGTCGAGAGCCGCTCCTGCCAGCGGCTCTGCCAGTGGTCGGGCCCGGAATTGGTGTAGCCCGGGACGACGAGGATGTCGCAATCGGCCGATTTCATGCCGCACCGTTACAGGCACGGCGCCCCAGCGTCGAGACCATCCCTACTCGGCCGCCAGAGCCGGCACGGCCGGCGCGGTGCCGAGGAGGATCGGGCCGACCTGCAGCGCCAGCCCGGTCGAGGCGAGGTTCTTGTGCTTGGCCTCGACCTCGATGTCGCACCAGGCGAGGTGGCGGGCGATGTGGTCGTTGAGCGCCCGGTTCCACATCAGGTCGGAATGGGCGGCGAGGTCCCGGCCCTTGAGTCCGGCCTCGGTCAGGGCCGCGAAGTCGGGCAGCGCGTCGGGGTCGTGGCCCGGCAGCACGTCCTCGCGCGAGACGCTGACATGGCCGACCGGGCGCACCCCGCGCCAGGATTCGATCACCCGGGCGATGCGCGGATCGTCCGGCTCGAGATAGCCGCCGCGGCTGTGGATCCAGTGATGGTGCAGGTCGAGGACCACCGGCACCCGGTCGGCGAGGCGCAGCACCTCGTCGAGACCGAAGGCGGATTCGTCGTTCTCCACCGTGACGAGGTCGCGGGCGACCTGCGAGACCTTGTCCAGGTTCTCCCGGTACGCCTCGACGCCGGGATCGCGGGCACCGACATGGATGTTGATATGGGCGCCGTGCGGGTGCCAGCCGCCGCCATAGCCCATCATCGCCATCACCTCGGCGTGGTAGTCGAGCTCGGCGATGCCGTTCGCGAGCGCCGCCGGGTTGCGGCTGGCCAGGATGCAGAACGGGCCCGGATGCATGCTGAGCCGGACCCCGCCCGCCCGCGCCGCCGCGC
>NZ_JTHF01000172.1 GCF_001043895.1 Methylobacterium indicum | reverse complement strand
ATCGAACCAGAGGCTCGATCCCGACCGTCCGAGAAACGAAAAGCAGCGCCGGGTTGCCCCGGCCCTTGCTTCGTCTTCTTTCGGGTAGTCCCGTGGGGCAGGCCGTTTGCTCGGCGCCCCGTCGGTGAGCGGCTGTCTAAGGGGAGCCGGCTCACCTGTCAACTCGGGCCCGATCGGAGCGGCGTCGGCGGCCCCCGCACGCGGAAGGGTTCAGGATCAACACCGATCTCATCTCCCGGTCGTTCGAGATCCGCAATCGGTCATGGCGAGCGTCGGGGGCGCCGAGGGGCGACCGCCACGCCCTCGCGCCAGTTGGCCGGCCGGTCCGTCTCGCGGGGCATCCGATCGGGAGGGCAGGATCGATGCCGCCGATGGGGCCGATCGTGCCCACTCTCAAACGCAGGTCTGTCGGTCGGAAGACATTCATAGGGAACCGTGAGATCGACGAAGCATGGCGCCCGCGGCAACACCCCTTTCGCCGAGGCCGCCAAACCTCTCATTGCAATTCGAGTACAAACCCACCGTCTCTCTTAAGGCCGAGCCCATCACGGTCATCGGCCTGCTTTAACGGTCAAGTTCGCTTAAATTGGGATTGGGCGGTCGCCAATTACATGGCGGCCTCAATCATGAACAGTTACCCTTGGGTAGAATGCGGCGACGTGGCGCGCCGCCTCTTCCTGCTTATTGGGGCGTAAGGCGCATCCGACGGACGATCTACGCTGGATATCCCCACGAGAGCTACGGTCAGACTGTCATGTGAGATCGTGATCATCCTATGTTAATGGGTTTGGTCGCTAAAATTGCACATTGCGATGGGTGCAACTTGCCATGGATCACACGGACGCTACCACCGCGCAGGCCCGGCGCTTCGCCACGTTCGGCCTGACGAATGACGACATCGCCCTCCTCCAGGGCCTGGCCGGCTTCGCCCGGGAGCGCCTGCCGGCGCTGCTGGCGGAGTGGAACGCCCGCTTCGCCGCGTGGCCGGAGATCCAGGCGACCCTGCGCGATCCCGACGTGCACGAGGCCCGGGTCGCGCATTGGGTGCGGGTGGTGAGCGGGGATTTCGGCCCTGATTTCGCGGCCTCCGCCGAAAGACTGGCCTCGGTGTTCTACGGCCGGGGCGTGCCGGCCTACGCGGTGTCGATCTGTCATGCCACGGTGACGGCCGGCCTTGCCGGGGCGCTCGACCTTGCCACGCCGCGCCGGAGGCTCGGGGGAGGGCGGTCCCGGGCCGCTTTGCATGGAGCCCTCACCCGGGCGGCCTGGCTCGACCTCGAGGTGCTGCTCGAGACCTATGCGGCGGCCGAGCAGGCGAGCCGGCGGCGCACGACCGCGACCCTGGCGCAGGCCTTCGAGGACCGGGTCCTGGCGGTGATCGGCGCGGTGACCGATCAGGCCCGCGGCCTCGACGACACCACCGCCGCCCTGTCGCGCAATGCCGCGCGGTCGATGGAGGCCGCCACCGCGGTCGCGGCCGCGGTGGTCGAGGCGGCGGCGGGCACCGAGCAGGTCGCCTGCTCGGCCGACCAGCTCCGCGCCGCCATCGCGGAGATCGCCCGCGAGGTCGGCGGCTCCCACGCCGTCGCCGCGGAGGCGGTCATCCAGGCGAACGGAGCCGCGACCCAGGTCGCCGCCCTGGCGGAGGCGGTCGACCAGGTCGGTCACGTCGTGACGCTCATCACCACCATCGCCGACCAGACCAACCTGCTCGCGCTCAACGCCACCATCGAGGCGGCCCGGGCGGGGGCGGCCGGCCGCGGCTTCGCTGTGGTGGCCGCCGAGGTGAAGGCCCTGGCCCAGCAGACCGCCCGCGCCACCGGCCAGATCGCCGGGCAGATCGAGGGGATGCGGGCGGCCGCCGGCGGCTCGGTCGAGGCCATCACCCGCATCCGCGAGACGATCGGGCACCTGAGCGCCGGCAGCGCGACGATCAGTGCGGCGGTCGAGGAGCAGAGCGCGGCCACCGCCGAGATCGCCCGCAGCACCCGCAACGTCAGCGCCGGCACCGACGAGGTCGCCCGCCTGATCGACCGGGTGCGCGAGGATGCGAGCGACACCGCCGCGGTCGCGACCCGCGTCACCGGCTCGACCCGCGAACTCGGGGACCAGGCGGACGCGATGAGCATGACGGTCGGCGCCTTCCTGAGAGAGATCCGAGCGGCGTGACACCGGCGGGGTGCGAGGCCCGTCCGCCGCGAGGGCGGGCCCGATACGCACGCTCGACGACCGCCGCGGCCTCTCGCGGCAGATGAATCCAGTTCATCGATCGTTGCGCCGAATCCGTTTGCGCCGCCGCTCCGCCGCAGCGATCCATACCGGTAGGGAAGCGGGACAACCCGCTCCGACGTATCGGGAGACGCGCCATGGCCCTGGCAGGCCTGCAGGGAGGGGCTGGACCTGCCCGCCTTCGAGCCGGGGCCACGCGATGACGCCGCACGACCTCCTGGTCGAGGCCACCGGGATCCGCAAGAGCTTCGGGGCGACCTCCGTGCTGCGCGGGGTCGACCTCAGGATCGCCCCGGGCGAGATCCACGCCCTGCTCGGCGGCAACGGCGCCGGCAAATCGACGCTGATCCGCATCGTCTCCGGTTCCCTGCGGCGCGACGCCGGCGACCTGACCATCCGCGGGGACGGACCGAATCCGATCGCGGTGGTGTTCCAGGAACTGGCGCTGCTGCCGCACCTCTCGGTCGCGGAGAACATCTACCTCCCGCATCTGCGCCGGGGCATCGCGCCGGTGCGCGCGGCCCGGCGACGGGACGAGGCCCGGGCCGCCCTCGCCCAGATCGACGAGCGCCTCGCCCGCGAGGCGCTGGACCGTCCGGTCGCCGAGATCGACCTGCACGAGCGCCAGCTGATCGAGATCGCCCGGGCGCTCGGCTCGGGGGCCCGGCTGCTGCTCCTCGACGAGCCGACCGCCAACCTGCCTTCGCCGAGAGCGAGCGGCTGTTCGCCCTGCTGCGCCGCCTCGCCGGCCAGGGAATCAGCACCCTCCTCGTCTCGCACCGCATGAAGGAGATTCGCGCGGTGGCCGAGGTCTGCACGATCCTGCGCGACGGCCTGACCGTCGTCGATCGCCGTCCCCTCGCGGATCTCGACGATGCCGGCATCGTCGAGGCGATGGGCCAGAAGGCGGCCGTCCGGGGCAAGCCGGCGACGGCGACGGCGACCCGACCGGACGGTACCACCGTGGCGATCGCGGGCCCGGGCCTGACGGTGACGCTGCCACCCGGAACGGTCCTGGGCCTTGCCGGGGCACCCGCCGGCCCCGGGCAGCTGATCGACGCGCTCGTCGGCGCCGCCCCGGGCAGCGCGTGGCGCATCAGCCTGGACGGGGCGCAAGCGGACCTGCGCGACCCGGCCCGGGCCGTGCGGCAGGGCATCGGCTACGTCTCGGGCGACCGCGCCGAGAAGGGGCTCCTCACGACCTTGCCGATCCTCGACAACGTCGTGGCGGCCACGCGGGTCGCCGCCCGGCGCTGGCTCGCCCGCCGGCGCGAGGCCGACGTGGCGGGCGACGCCCTGGCACGCCTTTCCATCAAGGCCGGGTCGGTCGACGACTCGCCCCTCACCCTGAGCGGCGGCACGCAGCAGAAGCTTCTCCTCGCCCGCTGGCTCGAGCACCCGCCGCGGATGCTCGTCCTGGAGGAGCCGACCCGCGGCGTCGACATCGGCACGAAGCGCGAGATGTACGCCCTCATCCGCGAGATGGCGGCGCGCGGCACCGTCGTCGTGTGGTGGTCGACGGAATTCCCGGAACTCATCGAGATCTGCGACCGGATCGTCGCCTTCGACCTGCGGGGCGAGGTCAGCGGAGTGATCGCCGGTGCCGCCATCGACGAGGTCGCCCTGGCGCAGGCGACCGGCATGGCGGCCTGAGGCCCGCCCGGCGCGACCCTTTCGAAGAAGGACGACCCCATGACCGACATCCTCGCGGGCGCGCCGCCGCATGCCGGCCCCGCCCGGCCCCGGCGCGCCGGGTCGGGCGCACGCCTCTTGCGCACCTACCGCACCGAGATCGCCATCGCGGCGGCGATCGTGCTGATCGAGCTCGCGGTGAGCCTGTGGTCGCCGCAGGTGCTCTCGCTCGGCAACATCGCCAACATCGCCCAGGCCTCCGCGCCGCTGATCCTCGTCTCCCTCGGGGTCTTCCTCGTCATCGCGACGAGCGGCATCGACCTCTCGGTCGCCTCGACCTTCTCGCTCACCGGGATGGTCGCCGGGCTCGGGCTGTCGGCCGGCCTGTCCTGGCCCGTCGCCTGCCTGGCGAGCCTCGGAGTCGGCGCCGGGATCGGGGCGATCAACGGCGCGCTCGTGACCTTCGTCGGGCTCGCCCCCTTCGTCGTGACGCTCGTCACCTTCGCGGTCGGGGGCAGCCTCGCCTTCGTGGTGACCGACGGCCACTCGATCGCCATCCTCGACCCGGACTTCTGGTGGCTCAATGCCGGCACGCTGGTCCCGGGGATCGCCAATTACGTGCTGTTCTGCCTCGTCGGGGTCGCGCTGCTCGAATTCGCCCTGCGCAAGCTCGTCCTCGGCCGCTGGGTCTACGCCATCGGCAGCAACGCCAAGGCGGCGCGGCTCCTGGGCATCCCGGTCGACGCGGTGCGGTGCGGCGTCTACGTCGCGTCGGGCCTGTGCGCCTCCTTCGCGAGCCTGCTGAGCCTCTCCTACATCAGCAACTCGGAGGCGACCTCCGGTGCCAACCTGATGCTCCAGGCCATCGCCGCCTGCGTGATCGGCGGGGCGAGCCTGTTCGGCGGCACCGGCTCGGCGATCGGCGCGATGCTGGGCGCCGTCATGATCACGGTCATCCAGAACGGCGTGAACCTGATCGGCATCAACAGCTTCTGGCAGGGCTCGGTCACCGGCCTCGTCATTCTCGTCGCGGTGCTCATCGACCGCTTCACCAAGGCGCGCGCCTGACCGGCGCGAACAAGACGCCCCCATCCCGAAGGAGGACATCCCATGACGCGCGCTCTCGTGACGCCCTCATCCTTGCGCAGCCTCGCCCTCGCCGCGGCCTTCGCCTGCGCGGCGGCCGCCCCCGCTCTCGCCGAGACCAAGCCGGCCGAGGCCAAGCCGGCCAAGACGTTCACCGTCGCCTATATCGCGCCCTCCCTCGACATCTCGTACTGGCAATGGGTCGCCTACGGCGCGAAGACCAAGGCGAAGGAACTCGGGATCGCGTACATCGAGCTCGATTCGCACAACTCGCCGGTCGACCAGATGACCAACGTGCGCACGGCGCTCACC
Organism: Methylobacterium indicum; assembly: GCF_001043895.1. Lineage (GTDB taxonomy): Bacteria > Pseudomonadota > Alphaproteobacteria > Rhizobiales > Beijerinckiaceae > Methylobacterium > Methylobacterium indicum. The sequence goes on along the minus strand of NZ_JTHF01000172.1, from coordinate 39,777 downwards.
CGCGGCGTCGACGCCATCGTCATGGGGCCGGTGAGCTCGGCCAGCACCCCGCCGGTGCTGCGCCTGCTCAAGGAGAAGTCGGTCCCGGTGGCGTTCACCGGCATCGGCCCGCAGCCGGGCGCGACCGACTACACCGCGACGGTGACGGCCAACAACTACGAGGCCGGCCGCGAGGAGGGCAAGTTCGTCTGCGGGCTCGCCAAGGAGCGCGGCGGCACCAAGGTCGGCATGCTGTCGCTGCCGCAGGACCGCGAGAACGCCCAGAAATACCTCAAGGGCGCCAAGGAGGCCTTCGCGGCCGAGGGCTGCGACCTGGTGCAGGTGCTCCAGACCAAGGGCCTCACCGTGCGCGAGGCGGTGGACCAGGCCAACGACCTCCTGACCGCCCATCCCGACATCAAGGCGATCTACGGCATGTACGACGAGGCGGCGACCGGCGCCGCCAAGGTGCTCCAGACCAAGGGGCTCGTCGGCAAGGTCGGCGTCGCCACCGCCGACGGCAGCCCGACCACGGTGCGCCTGCTGCGCGACGGCGTGATCCAGGGCCTCTTTCTGCAGGAGGCCGGCGGCCAGGGCATCGAGGCGGTGCAGCAGGTCTACAACGCCCTGACGGGCGCGCCGGTGACCAAGGAGCTGCCGCTCCCCGAGCCGCTGGTGACCGCCAAGGACATCGACAGCCCGGCGGCGCAGGCCAAGCTCAAGCGCGTCTACCCGCCGTCCGCCGGCCAGTACTGAGCGCGACGCCTTCACCGAGCGCACCACCTGGGTCGGGCGCCGCCCGTCCCCGCCCCCCTTCCGCCCGGCCGCGACCCGTCCGGGCGGGTCCTTCGACGGGATACCCGCCCGGATTGGATGAGCCCATGGACGACTTTCCGATCATCGATCCCCACCACCACCTGTGGGATCTCGACAAGCACTACTATCCTTGGCTGACCGACGGGCCGAAGCCGATCGTCTTCGGGGATTACAGCCCGATCATCAAGAACTACCGGATCGAGGACTTCCTCGAGGACGCGCGCAACCAGAACGTCGTGAAGTCGGTCCATCTCGACGTCGGCTTCGACCCGCGCGATCCCGTCGGCGAGACGCGCTGGCTGCAGGGGGTCGCCGACGCGCACGGCTTTCCCCACGGCATCGTCGGCTATGCCGACCTGTCGTCGCCCGGCGTGCGCGACGTGCTGGAAGGCCACCGGGCGTTCCCCAACTTCCGCGGCATCCGCCAGTCGCTCAACTACCACCCCGATCCGGTCAAGACCTATCTCGAGCGCCCCGGCCTGAGCCGGGAGCCGGATTGGCGGCGCGGGTTCGGGCTCCTGCGCGACCTCGACATGTCCTTCGACCTGCAGCTCTACTACCCGCAGATGGAGGAAGCCTACGACCTCGCCCGCGCCTTCCCGGACACGCAGATCATCCTCAACCATACCGGGATGCAGGTCGACGGGATGGACCATTTCGACGCCTGGAAGGCCGGCATGCACCGTCTCGCCGCGGCGCCGAACGTCGCCTGCAAGATCTCCGGCCTCGGCATGGGCGACTGGACCTGGACGACGGACAGCATCCGGCCCTACGTGCTGGAGGCGATCGCCGCCTTCGGGGTCGACCGCTGCATGTTCGCCAGCAACTTCCCGGTCGACAAGCTGTTCTCGAGCTACGACCGGATCTTCGACGCCTTCAAGGCGATCACCGCCAGCTTCCCGACCCAGGACCGCCGCAAGCTGTTTCACGACAACGCGGAACGCTTCTACCGGCTGTGAGGGCAGACGCGGCTTGGAGCGGAAACTTGGAGCGGAGGCTTGGCGCAGAGGTCCTGCCTCGCCCCTCGACCGCCGGGAGGCCGAGGGGCGGGACGACGAGGTCGATTCGGGTCGAACAGGCCGATGGCGGCCGGTCGCGGGGCGAGCCGGAACGGCCGGGGCGGGGCCGACACGCGCCGGCCATCGACGCCGGCACGGCGACGGATTAATCAGGGGCCCCGCCGGGCGCCTGCCGCCTGCCCGAGCCAAGAACCCGAGCCGAGAACCCGAGCCAAGACCATGAGCATGCGCGCCGACCGCGATCCCGTGCCACTCAGCCGCGCCGCGCTGGCCTCGCTGTCGCCGCGCGTGCGGGTGCCCGCCTACGACGTGGCGCAGGTGCGCGCGGGCATCGTCCATCTCGGGCTCGGCGGTTTCCACCGGGCGCACATGGCCCGCTACACCCACGACCTGATGGAGCGCGAGCCCGAAGCCCTCACCTGGGGCATCCTCGGCGTCGGGCTGATGCCGGGCGACCGGCGGATGATCGACGCGCTGGCGCCCCAGGACGCGCTCTACACCCTCGTCGAGCGCGAGGGCGCGGACGAGACCGTGACGGTGATCGGCGCGCTCGCGGGCGTCGCCTTCGCGGGCGAGACGAGCGCGGCGGTGCTCGACGCGATCGACGACCCGGCGATCCGCATCGTCAGCCTGACGGTGACCGAGAACGGCTACTGCCTCGACCCGGCGACGAAGCGGCTCAATCCCGACCACCCGCTGATCCGGGCCGACCTCGCCGAGCCGGCGCGGCCGAGGAGCGCAGTCGGGGTGATCGTCGAGGCGCTGCGGCGTCGGCGCGAGACCGGCCGGGCGCCCTTCACCCCGCTCACCTGCGACAACATCCAGCACAACGGCGACGTCCTGCGCGACGCCGTGGTGGCGCTCGCCCGGCTGCGCGATCCCGCGCTCGCCGCGTGGATCGCCGCCGAGGTCGTCTTCCCGTCGACCATGGTCGACCGCATCACGCCGGTGACGGCGGCGGGGGATATCGCGGGCCTGGCCGAGCGCCACGGCCTCGCCGATGCCTGGCCGGTCTTCAGCGAGACCTTCACCCAGTGGGTGATCGAGGACCGCTTCCCCGCCGGCCGGCCGGCCTGGGAAAAGGTCGGCGCGCAATTCGTGGAGGACGTGGCGCCTTACGAGTTCATGAAGCTCAGGCTCCTCAACGGCAGCCACCTCGCGGTCTCGGGACTGGGGCGGCTGGCCGGCTACGTGACGATCGACGAGTCGATGGCGGACCCGCGCATCGCCGCAATCATGACGGCGCTCATGGACCGGGAGACCGGCCCGACCGTGCCGCCGGTCCCGGGGATCGATCTCGCCGAGTACAAGCGCACCCTCGTCGCGCGCTTCGCCAACCCGGCGATCCGCGACACGGTGGAGCGGGTCAACACCGACGCGCCGCTCAACGTCCTGGTCGATCCGATCCGCGGCCGCCTGCAGCAGGGCGGCAGCGTCGAGTTCCTGGCGCTGGCGCTCGCCGCCTGGCTGCGCCGGGTGCGGGGAGAGGACGAGCGCGGCGAGGCGATAGAGGTGCGCCACCCGATGGCGGCGCTCCTGCGCGAGACGGCGATCGCGGGCGGCGCCGACCCGCGCCCGCTGCTGGCCATCCGCCCGCTCTTCGGCGAGCTCGGCGACGACCCGCGCCTCGTCACGCCCGTCGCGGAATGGCTCGGGATGCTCGACGGACAGGGCATCCAGGCGACGCTCGACGAGGCGGCGCGGCGGGCGGGGTGATATCCCGTCGGGGCGGTCGTTCAGGCCGCCCCGGTCACCGGCGCAACGGTCAGCTTCAGCCCGAGGGACTTCAGCACGGCCATCAGCGTCGTGAGCTGCGGGTTCCCCTTGTCGGACAAGGTGCGATAGAGGGTTTCCCGCGACAGACCGGTTCGCTGGGCGATCTGGGCCATGCCCTGCGTTCGGGCGATGTCGCCGAGTGCGGCGGCGAGAAGGGCGGGATCCCCTTCCTCGAGGACGGCCTCCAGGTAGAGCGCCACGCGCTCGGGCGTGTCGAGGCTGTCGGCGATGTCCCATGGGACGGTCTCGAGAGGCATGTCGTCATTCCTGATTCGCGAGTTGCTTCGCAGCGAGGATGTCTTCGTCTTGCGTGCGCTTGTCACCTCCACAAAGCAGAATCACGACTTTCGATCCGCGCTGCGTGAAGTAAACCCGGTAGCCCGGACCATAATCGATCCGCATTTCGCTGACCCCATCTCCGACAGGCTTCACGTCACCCGGATTTCCGAGCGAAAGCCGGCGGATGCGGGTATCGATGCGCAGCCGCGCACGCTCGTCCCGCAGGCTGCCGATCCATGCGCGGAAGACGAGGGTTTGTCGGATCGTCGGCATGAACCTTTGTAGCTTGAAAGCTACGATTCGTCCAGAATAAACCCCGTGGACGACGATGCCGCAGCGACACGCTCGGGCCTCGTCCCGGCTTGACGCCAACCCGGCGGACCCTCACCAATCGCGCACAAGGCCGTCCCTCTCGGGGAGAACGGCGCGACGGGAGGATACGACGTGAGACGGATGCAACCCCTGGTTCTCGCCGCGGCCCTCGTCGCCGGCACCCCGGCCCTCGCGGAATCCACCCTCACCATCGCCACCGTCAACAACGGCGACATGGTGGTGATGCAGAAGCTGTCCCCGGCCTTCGAGAAGGCGCATCCGGACATCAAGCTGCGCTGGGTGGTGCTGGAAGAGAACGTTTTGCGCCAGCGCGTCACCACCGACATCGCCACCAAGGCCGGCCAGTTCGACGTGCTCACCATCGGCAATTACGAGGTGCCGATCTGGGCGCGTCAAAACTGGCTCGAGCCGATGGACGGCCTGCCGGCCGATTACGACGCCAACGACCTCCTCAAGACCGTCCGCGACGGCGTGAGCCGGGACGGCAAGCTCTACGCGCTGCCGTTCTACGGCGAGAGCGCGATGACCTATTACCGCAAGGATCTGTTCGACAAGGCCGGCCTGACCATGCCGGAGGCGCCGACCTACGACGAGATCAAGGGCTTCGCCGCCAAGCTCACCGACAAGGCCAGCCAGACCTACGGCATCTGCCTGCGCGGCAAGCCGGGCTGGGGCGAGAACATGGCCTACGTGACGTCGCTGGTGAACACCTTCGGCGGCCAGTGGTTCGGCGAGGGCTGGAAGACCACGATCGACACGCCGGAGTGGAAGAACGCGCTCACCTACTACACCGACGTCCTGAAGAATTACGGCCCGCCCGGCGCGACCTCGAACGGCTTCAACGAGAACCTGGCGCTGTTCGCCAGCGGCCGCTGCGCGATGTGGATCGACTCGACCGTCGCGGCCGGCCTGCTCTACGATCCGAAGCAGTCGCAAGTCGCCGACAAGGTCGCCTTCGCGCCGATGCCGACCGGCAGCTTCAAGGGCGGTCCGACCTGGCTGTGGAGCTGGAACCTCGGCATCCCGGCCTCCTCCAAGCAGAAGGAGGCCGCCAAGACCTTCGTCGCCTGGGCGACCAGCAAGGCCTATGTCGAGAGGGTGGCTAAGGAAAACGGCTGGGTCGCCGTGCCGCCGGGCACCCGGGAATCGACCTACAAGAGCCCCGACTACCAGAAGGCCGCGCCCTTCGCGGGCTTCGTCCTGAAGGCGATCGACAGCGCCAACCCGAACGGTCAGACCCGGAACCCGCGGCCCTATACGGGCGCGCAGTTCGTGGCGATCCCCGAGTTCCAGGGCATCGGCACCCAGGTCGGCCAGACCGTGGCGGCGACGCTGACGGGCCAGCAGACGATCGACGCGGCGCTGAAGGCCGCGCAATCGGCGACCGAGCGGACGATGCGCCAGGCCGGGTATCCGAAGTAGGCTGAAGGGCAACCCGGGGAATGAGAACGCGCTCTCCCTCCTCTCCCCGCGTGCGGGGAGAGGGCTTTGGTGACCTTGTCGTCACCAAAGCGAGGCGGTAGCCGAGGGTGAGGGGGTTTTTCCGGAGGAGTCTCACACGGAGATACCCCCTCACCCTCGCTTTGAACCTGCGGTTCGCCGCTTGCCGCGCCCTCTGAACGAGGGCTCGGCCCTCTCCCCGCCCGCGGGGAGAGGAGAGACCCGCCCTTCATCCGGCAATGGGTGAATGCGCGAGCTTGTGCGAGCCGGGGGTCGGCAACTTCTTCGTCCTGGTAAGTCAGTCCGGCCTGAAAAGACTGCGACGATGTGGGGCCGCCGTCGGCAGCCCCGACCTCAAGCCCCACGCGAGGCGACGACGGCCATGTCCACCCTCACCACCTCGGCATCCGCCCCCGCCAAGGGCCGCCGCTTCAACGGCCTGCCGTTCATCGGCCCCTCGGTCACCGTGCTGCTGATCTGGATGATCGTGCCGCTGGTGATGACCGTGTGGTTCTCGCTCCAGCGCTACAACCTGCTCGACCCGACGGTGACGGGCTTCGCGGGACTCGACAATTACGAGTTCCTGGTCACCGATCCGGATTTCTGGGCCTCGCTCACCAACACCCTCGTCCTCGTCGGCTCGGTGCTGGTGATCACGGTGGTCGGCGGCACGCTGCTGGCGGTGTTGTTCGACCAGCCCTTCCTGGGCCGCAACCTCGCCCGCCTCTTCGCGATCGCGCCGTTCTTCGTCATGCCCACGGTCGCGGCGCTGATCTGGAAGAACCTGATGATGCATCCGATCTACGGCGTCTTCGGCGCCGTGGCTCGCGCTCTCGGCCTTCCCGCCATCGACTGGTTCGCCGATTATCCGCTCGTCTCGGTCATCCTGATCGTGTCGTGGGAGTGGCTGCCCTTCGCACTCCTGATCCTCCTCACCGCCGTGCAGTCGCTGGACCGCGAGCAGCTCGAGGCCGCCCGCATGGACGGGGCCGGCGCGATGGCGCAGTTCTTCTACATCGTGCTGCCGCACCTCTCGCGGGCGATCAGCGTGGTGGTGATGATCGAGACGATTTTTTTGCTCACCGTCTTCGCCGAGATCTACGTGACGACCGCGGGCGGGCCCGGCAACGCCACCACCAACCTCGCCTTCCTGATCTACGCCCGCGCGCTGCTGCAATACGACGTCGGCGGCGCCTCGGCCGGCGGCGTGGTGGCGATCATCCTCGCCAACGTCGTGGCGTTCTTCCTCGTGCGCACCATCGCGCGCCGGCTGGAGGTGTAGGATGGTCAAGCAGAGTCTCCCGAAGCGCGTCGGCATCGCGGTGCTCGGCTGGGCGGCGGCCTTCGTGCTGTTCTTCCCCCTGCTGTGGATGCTGCTCACGAGTCTCAAGAGCGAGCCGGAGGCGGTGAACCCGTCGCTGACCTTCACGCCGACGCTGCAGAGCTACGGCGAGGTGCTGGCCCGGGCCGATTACCTGTCCTTCGCGCTCAACTCGGTGGTGATCTCGGTCGGCGGCACGGTGCTGGCGCTGGCGCTGGCGATTCCCGCTGCCTACGTCATGGCCTTCCACCCGACGAAGCGCACCCGCTCGACGCTCCTGTGGATGCTCTCGACCAAGATGCTGCCCTCGGTCGGCGTGCTCGTGCCGATCTACCTGGTGTTCCGCACCCTCGGGCTCCTCGATACCCGGATCGGCCTCATCGTCGTCTACACGCTGATGAACCTGCCGATCGTGGTCTGGATGCTGTTCACCTTCTTCAAGGAGGTGCCGCACGACATCCTGGAGGCCGGGCGGATGGACGGCGCGCGCACCGGCGCCGAGGTCTGGCACCTCTTGCTGCCGCTCACCCTGCCGGGCGTCGCCTCGACGGGGCTGCTCTCGCTGATCCTATGCTGGAACGAGGCGTTCTGGAGCCTCAATCTCACATCCTCGGCGGCGGCCCCGCTCACCGCCTTCATCGCCTCGTTCTCGAGCCCGCAGGGTCTGTTCTTCGCCAAGCTGTCCGCCGCCTCGACGGTGGCGGTGGCGCCGATCCTGGTCTTCGGCTGGCTGTCGCAGCGCCAGCTGGTGCGCGGCCTCACCTTCGGCGCCGTCAAGTAGGAGCCCTCGCCATGGCCACCCTTCGCCTCCGCGGACTGCGCAAGAGCTACGGCGACGCCGAGATCATCAAGGGCGTCGACCTCGACATCGCCGACCGCGAATTCGCGGTCTTCGTCGGCCCGTCCGGCTGCGGGAAGTCGACGCTCCTGCGGATGATCGCCGGGCTGGAAGAGATCACCGTCGGGGATCTCTTCATCGACGGGCAGCGCATCAACGAGGTCGGCCCGGCCGATCGCGGGCTCGCCATGGTGTTCCAGTCCTACGCGCTCTATCCGCACATGAGCGTGCGCGACAACATGGCCTTCGCCCTCAAGCTCGCCGGTGCGTCCAAGGCCGAGCGCGCCGCCAAGGTGGCGGAGGCCTCGCGCATCCTCCAGCTCGACGCCTATCTCGACCGCAAGCCGAAGGACCTGTCCGGCGGCCAGCGCCAGCGCGTCGCGATCGGGCGGGCGATCGTGCGGCACCCAAAAATCTTCCTGTTCGACGAGCCGCTCTCGAACCTCGACGCGGCGCTCCGCGGCCAGATGCGGATCGAGCTGGCGCGGCTCCACCGCGACCTCAACGCCACGATGATCTACGTCACCCACGACCAGGTCGAGGCGATGACGATGGCCGACAAGATCGTGGTGCTCAATGCCGGGCGCATCGAGCAGGTCGGCTCGCCGCTCGAACTCTACCATCACCCGGCGAACCTGTTCGTCGCCGGCTTCATCGGCAGCCCGCGGATGAACCTCCTGCCGGTGCGCGCGACGGGGCCCGACCCGGCCGGCGTGCGGGTGGCGCTGCCCGGCGGCGGCGAGGTGGTGGTGCCGGTCGACGGCACCCGCGCGGCACCCGGCGCCACCGTGACGCTGGGCATCCGCCCGGAGGCGCTGAAGCCCGGAACGGACGGGGCGCTCGCCGGCGAGGTCAGCCACGTCGAGCGCCTCGGCGGCCTGACGCTGGCCCATGTGACGGTCGCGGGCGGCGCGACGGTCGTCGCCCAGATCGAGGGCAGCGCCCCCGTGCGCACCGGCGAGACGATCCGCCTGACGATCGATCCCGGCGCGACGCACCTCTTCGACGGCGACGGCCGCGCCCTGCCGCACCGGTCGCGGCACCCGCTGGCGGCGTGAGGACACCCCCATGATCCTGGTCTGCGGCGAAGCCCTGATCGACCTGTTCGTCGAGACCGGCAGCCCGGCGCCCGACCGCGGCGGCCTGCCGGCGCTCGCGGTGGCGGGCGGCTCGCCGTTCAACCTGGCGATCGGCCTGCGCCGGCTCGGGGCGGAGAGCGGCTTCCTGGCCGGGCTGTCCTCCGACGCCTTCGGGCGGATGCTGGCCGACCGGCTGGCGGCGGAGGGCGTCGACCTCGCCTTCGTCAAGGAGAGCCGGCGGCCGACCCCGATCGCCGTCGTGTCGACCGGGGCGGACGGCCACCCGGCCTACAGCTTCCACGCTCAATCCTGCGCCCATGCCGACCTCGCCGTCGGCGAGCTGCCGGCTTCCCTGCCCGAGGCGGTGAGGGCGATTGCCATGGGCTCGTTCTCGCTGGTGGCCGAGCCCGTCGGCACGGCCTACGCGGCGCTCGCCGCCCGCGAGGCGCGGCGGCGGGTGATCAGCCTCGACCCGAACCTGCGCCTCGGCCTGATCCCGGACCTCGATCGCTGGCACGCACGGTTCGCCGACCTCGCGGCGCAGGCCGACATCGTCAAGCTCTCGGACGAGGACCTGCGGGCGGCCTACGGGGCGGGGGCCGACGAGGGAAAAATCGCGCAGGGCTGGCTCCAGGCTGGCGTCGCCCTCGTCGTCGTCACCGCCGGTCCCGACGGAGCGCGGGCCTACCACGCGGGCGGGACGGTCGCGGTGCCGGGGCGTAGGGTCGCGGTGATCGACACGGTGGGGGCCGGCGACACCTTCCACGCCGCGCTGCTGGCCCGCCTCGACCGGGACGGCCGGCTCGCGCGCGACGCGCTGCTTTGCCTCGACGCCGACGCCCTGCGGGACATCCTGTCCGAGGCGGTGGCGGCAGCGGGCATCACCTGCACCCGGCTCGGCGCCGACCTGCCGACCCGCGCCGACCTCCTGTCGGCTCTCTCCTGAACACGGTGCCACGATGTATCTCGGTCTCGATCTCGGCACCTCCGGCCTGAAGGCCGTGCTCGTCGACGAGGCGCAGCGCGTCGTCGGCAGCGCCACCGCGCCGCTCACCGTCAGCCGCCCGCATCCGGGCTGGAGCGAGCAGGATCCGGCACAGTGGTGGGCGGCCCTGGAGCAGGCGCTCGACACCCTGAAGGACCGCCACCCGGCCGAACTCGCGGCGGTCAGGGGTGTCGGCCTGTCGGGCCAGCAGCACGGGGCGGTGCTGCTCGACGCGGACGACCGGGTGCTGCGCCCCTGCATCCTGTGGAACGACACGCGCGCCACCGCCGAATGCGCGGCGCTCGAAGCGGCGTTCCCGGACCTGCGCCGGGTCGCCGGCAACATCGCCATGCCGGGCTTCACCGCCCCGAAGCTGCTCTGGGTCCGCGTGCACGAGCCCGAGATCTTCTCGCGGGTGGCCCGCGTCCTCCTGCCGAAGGCGTGGCTGCGCCTCGCGCTCTCCGGCGAGGCGGTCGAGGAGATGTCGGACGCCTCCGGCACGCTCTGGCTCGATGTCGCCGCCCGGGCCTGGTCGCCCGAGGCGCTCGCCGCTACCGGGCTCGCGCCGTCCGCGATGCCGCGCCTCGTCGAGGGCTCCGCCCCGGCGGGACGCGTGCGAGCGGAGCTGGCCCGGCGCTGGGGCATGGCGACCCCGCCGCTCGTCGCCGGCGGGGCGGGCGACAACGCCGCCGGCGCGGTCGGGCTCGGGGCGATCCGGCCGGGCGACGCCTTCGTGTCCCTCGGCACCTCCGGCGTGCTGTTTGCCGTCACCGACGGCGCGCGGCCCTACCCGGAGGGCGCGGTCCACGCCTTCTGCCACGCGCTCCCGGGCCTGTGGCACCAGATGGGCGTGACCCTCTCGGCCGCCGCCTCGCTGGCTTGGTGGGCCGGCGTCACAGGCCGGGACGAGGCGAGCCTGGTGGCGGAGGTGGGCCACGTCGCGCAGCCGAGCGAGGCCCTGTTCCTGCCCTACCTCGCTGGCGAGCGCACGCCGCACAACGACGGCGCGGTGCGGGGCGCCTTCGCGGGCCTCTCGGCCGGCACCGAGCGGCCGGCCCTGACCCAGGCCGTGATGGAGGGGGTGGCCTTCTCGCTGCGCGACGGCCTCGACGCCCTGCGGGCCTCGGGCACGCGGATCGAGGCCGCCGACGTCATCGGCGGCGGGTCGCGCTCGCCCGCCTGGATCCGCATCCTGGCAAGCGTCCTCGACCTGCCCCTGAGCCCGCTCGCCGAGGGCGAGCACGGCGGCGCCTTCGGGGCGGCGCGCCTCGCCCGCCTGGCGGTGACCGGGGAGGCGCCCGACGCGCTCTGCACCCCGCCCGCGCGCGGAGCGGCCGTGATGCCCGATCCCGCGCTCGTGCCGGCCTATGCCGAGCGGCTCGCGCGCTACCGCGGCCTCTACCCGGCCCTGCGGGCGCTGGCGGGCTGAAACCGCCGCGCCGGGGGAAGGCCGCTCACTCGGTCCCGGCCTCCTCGCGCAGGAAGCGCGCGAAGCGCGGGTCGCCGAGATAGGCCACGTTGACCCGCATCATCGGCGGCCCGGCCGGTCCCTCGGGCAGGAAGAGGCCGCCCGGCGCGATCAGGATGCCGCGCGCGGCGGCGCGGCGGGACAGGGTGTCGAGATCGCACGCCGCCGGCAATCCGCACCAGAGGTAGTAGCCGCCCCGCGGCTCGCCGAAGACCGGCAGACCCAGTTCCTGCAGGACCGTCCGGCCATGCAGCGCCGCCGCTTCGATCCGGCCGGCCAGGCGGCGCAGGTGGCGGCGGTAGCGCCCGCTCTCGATCAGGTCGTGGACGATGCGCTCGACGAAGCCCGAGCTGTTGACGCTCGTCACCATCTTGAGGTCGCGCAGGGCGGCGACGATGTCCGGGCGCGCCGCGACGTATCCGCAGCGCAGGCTCGCCGAGAGGGTCTTGGCGAAGGTGCCGACGTAGATCACCCGCTCGAGCTGGTCGAGGGCCGCCAGTCGCGGCTGGCCGGCCGGCAGGACGTCCGCGAAGGGGTCGCTCTCGACGATCCGCAGGTCGAGGGCGGCGGCGCGCTGGAGCAGCCGGTGGGCGACCGGCAGGGTCAGCGAGCAGCCGGTCGGGTTCTGGGCGAGCGAGTGGGTGAAGAACAGCCGCGCGCCGCTTGCCCGCGCCACCTCGTCGAGATGGGCGACGTCCGGCCCGTTCGGGCCGCGCCGCACCCCGACGATCCGGGCCTTGGCGAGCCGCAGCTTGCCGAACAGCGGGTAGTAGCCGGGGGAATCGACCAGCACCGGCTCGCCCGGGGCCACGAACTGGCGGATGATCAGGTCGAGGGCGTGGTTGGCGCCCGAGGTGAGCAGCACCGCCTCCGGCCCGGCCTGGATCGACCGCTCGGCGAGCATCAGGGCGAGGCTGCGGCGCAGCGGCGGGTGACCGTCCGGGCTGCCGTAGCTCTCGTGCGCCGCCGCCGCCGAGGGCCGCAGGCGGCGGCCGAGCTCCAGGCTCTCCATCCAGGAGGGCGGCGGGCGCCCGTCGCCGACCCGCACGTCGTAGTGCCGGTCCAGCTGCTCGCGCAGCAGCCAGACGCTGTCCACCGCCGCGACCGGGACGGGGCCCGGGGGTGCCGCCGGCGCCGGCCGGCGGCCCGAGACGTAGAAGCCCGAGCCCGGGCGGCTCTCGACCCGGCCCGAGGCGACGAGGCGCTCGTAGGCGTTGACGGCGGTGTTCTTCGAGACCGCGAAGCGCGCCGCCGCCGCCCGGATCGAGGGCAGGCGCTCGCCCTGCCGCAGGAGCCCGCGGTCGATGCCATCCGCCAGATCGGCGACCACCTGCTCGACGCGGGTGCGGGGTTCGGACTTTGCGACCGTATCCATGGCGCCGAGGGTACGGTCACTCCGGATAAGGCGCAAAGCGTTCCTTGCCGGCTGGGCACGGCTGGGTACGGTGCGGGCAACGGGCAGGATCTAACGGCCCGGACGGGGAAGAACGCGCTGAACGGGCCGCGACGGCGGCCGCCCCCGCTCCGGCCCGCGCGGACCGCCCTCGGCGATCATCGGCAGCAGGCTTCCATGCAGACCACGTCCCGGGCAAACCGCACCTCGCGCATCGCCGGCTTCCACACCAAGAGCCCCCGCGAGCGCCTCGACCTCGTGGCCGCCTTCGCCGACCTCTCCGAGCCCGAGGTCGCCCATCTCGCCGAGTTCGGCAACCTCGCTCCCGACCTCGCCGACCGGCTGATCGAGAACGTGGTCGGCACGATGAACGTCCCCGTCGGCATCGCCACCAACATGAAGATCGACGGCGAGGACGTGCTGATCCCGATGGCGACCGAGGAATCCTCGGTGGTGGCCGCGGTCTGCAACGCCGCGCGCCAGGTCTACGAGGACGGCTTCACCACCTCGGTCTCCGGCAACCTGATGATCGCGCAGGTGCAGGTGGTCGGCGTGAGCGACCCGTTCGCGGCCCGCCTGCGCATCCTGGAGCAGCGCGAGGCGCTGCGCGCCCTGTGCGACGCCTGCGATCCCGTGCTGGTGCGCCTCGGCGGGGGGCTGCGAGACGTCGAGGTGCGGGTGCTCGACACGTTGGGCGGCCCGATGGTGGTGACCCACCTCATCGTCGACACCCGCGACGCCATGGGGGCGAACGCCGTCAACACCATGGCGGAGGCGGTGGCCCCCCACATCGCCGGCTGGAGCGGCGGCCGGGTCTACCTGCGCATCCTCTCGAACCTCGCCGACCGGCGCCTCGCCCGGGCGCACGCGGTCTGGCGCACCGACGCGATCGGCGGGCCGGAGGTCCGCGACGGCATCGTCAGCGCCTACCACCTCGCCGAGGCCGACCCCTACCGGGCAGCGACCCACAACAAGGGCATCATGAACGGCATCGACGCCGTGGTGCTGGCCACCGGCAACGACACGCGGGCGATCGAAGCCGGGGCACATGCCTACGCCGCCCGCTCGGGCCGCTACACCAGCCTGACCCGCTACGAGGTCACGGCGTCGGGCGACCTCAGCGCCTCGATCGAGCTGCCGCTGGCGGTGGGCCTCGTCGGCGGGGCGACGAAGCTCCACCCGACCGCGCAGGCCTGCCTGAAGATCCTCGGGGCGACGACGGCCGAGCGCCTGGCCCGGATCATCGCCGCGGTGGGCCTGGCCCAGAACTTCTCCGCCCTCAAGGCGCTCGCCACCACGGGCATCCAGAAGGGCCACATGGCGCTCCACGCCCAGAACATCGCCATGATGGCCGGCGCGCTGGGCGAGGAGATCGAGGCGGTCGCCCGCGTGCTGGTCGCGCGGCGCCTGGTGCGCCTCGACGTGGCGCAGGAGGTGCTGGGCGAGATGCGCCAGGGGTAGAAGCCCGCCGAATCTGTCTCCTGCAATCTCATCCCACCCGCGACCTCATCCTGAGGTGTCAGTCGATTGAAGATCGACTGACCTCGAAGGATGGCTCCAGAAGTCTCCGAGATCACTGGAGCCCTCCTTCGAGGCTGCCGCGCGCGGCAGCACCTCAGGATGAGGGCTCGAGTTGGATAATGCTGCACCCGTCAACGCTGCGAAAATATGCAGAAACGCCGCCGATCCAACGGCTGATCAATACCGAAACGGGAGGACCACCATGCCGAAACTCACCCACCTCGCCACCCGCCTGCTCGCCGGCGCCGCCCTGCTCCTCGCCGCCGGCACCGCGCGCGCCGAGGTGTCGACCGTGAAGCTCGGCGTGCTCACGGACCTCAGCGGATTCGCCGCCGATTCGACCGGCGAGGGCTCGGTCGTCGCGGCGCGCCTGGCGGTCGAGGACTTTCGCAAGGAGCAGCCGGCGATCAAGGTCGAGGTGATCCAGTCCGACCACCAGAACAAGCCCGATATCGGCTCGGCCACCGCCCGGCGCTGGATCGCCGAGGGGCAGGTCGACGCGATCCTCGACGTGCCGTTCTCGTCCGTGGCGCTCGCCGTGCAGGAGGTGGTGCGGGACTCGAAGGCCGCCTTCATCGCGTCCGGCCCCGGGACCTCGGACCTCACCGGCCCGAAATGCTCGGCCAACACCGTGCACTGGACCTACGACACCTGGGCGCTCGCCCACGGCACGGCGCTCGCGCTCGTTCGCGCCGGCAAGACGAAGTGGTTCTTCCTCACCGCCGACTACGCCTTCGGCCATGCGCTAGAGGCCGATGCCGCCCGCGTGGTGAAGCAGGAGGGCGGCACGGTGGTGGGCACCGTGCGCCACCCGACGGCGGCGGCGGACTTCTCCTCGTTCCTGCTCCAGGCGCAGGGGAGCCGCGCCCAGGTGATCGCCCTCGCCAACGCGGTCGGCGACACGGTCAACTCGGTCAAGCAGGCGGCGGAGTTCGGCATCACCGGCGGCGGGCAGGACCTGGCGGCGCTGCTGATGCAGCTCTCCGACGTCCACGCGATCGGGCTCAAGGACGCCCAGGGCCTCTACCTGACGGAAGGGTTCTACTGGGACGCCAATCCCGGCACCCGCGCCTTCGCCGACCGCTTCGCCGCCCAGATGAAGGGCCGCCGGCCCACCGCCAACCAGGCCGGCGTCTATGCCGGAACGCTCGCCTACCTGCGCGCGGCGGCCAGAGCCGGCAGCACCGACGGGCGCATCGTCGTCGCCCGGATGAAGGCGGAGCCGACCAACGACCCGCTCTTCGGCGAGGGGACGGTGCGCCAGGACGGCCGCCACGTCCACCCGATGTACCTCTTCCAGGTGAAGACCCCGGCCGAGTCGAAGGGGCCGTTCGACTATTACAAGCTCGTCCAGACCATCCCCGCCGCCGAGGCGTTCCGGCCGCTCGCCGACGGCCGCTGCCCCCTGGTGACGGCCCCGTGACGCCCCGGCGGGTCCGCATCGTCGAGGTCGGTCCCCGGGACGGGCTCCAGAACGAGCCCGTCGCGGTCCCGACCGACGTGAAGGTCGGGCTGATCGAGCGGCTGCGTGCCGCCGGCCTGAGCGCGATCGAGGTCGGCAGCTTCGTCTCGCCGGCCTGGGTGCCGCAGATGGCCGATACGCCCGCCGTCATGGCCCGGCTGCCGCCGAACCCGGGCGGGCGCTACAGCGTGCTGGTGCCCAACCTCCGGGGCTTCGCGGCGGCGAAGGCGGCCGGCGCCGGCGAGGTGGCGATCTTCGCGTCCGCCTCCGAGGCGTTCTCGCGGGCCAACATCAACTGCTCGATCGCCGAGAGCCTCGCGCGGTTCGCGCCCGTGGCCGAGGCCGCCCGCGCCGCCGCGATCCCGCTGCGGGGCTACGTCTCCTGCGTGCTCGGCTGCCCCTACGAGGGTATGGTGATGCCGCAGGCCGTGGCGGAGGTGGCCCGCCGCCTCGTCGCGCTCGGCTGCCACGAGGTCTCGCTCGGCGACACGATCGGCATCGGCACGCCCGATCAGGCCCGGGCCTGCATCGCCGCGGTGGCGGCGGTGGTCCCGGTCGAACGGATCGCCCTGCATTGCCACGACACGCGGGGCCGGGCGCTCGACAACATCCGGGCCTGCCTCGATCTCGGGGTCGGGGTCGTCGACGCCGCGGTGGCGGGGCTCGGTGGCTGCCCCTACGCCGCCGGCGCCCCCGGCAACGTCGCCACCGAAGCAGTGGTGGCGATGCTCCACGAGGCGGGCATCGCGACCGGGGTCGATCCCGCGCGCCTCGCCGAGGCCGGCGCGTTCATCACCGGGGCGCTCGCCCGGGCGCGGGCCGGGGCCGGCGGATCGCCGACGTCGTGATCGGGTCGGACCGCGACACCTCGCGGCAGTCGCAGTCGTGAATCGGCTGACCGGCGAGGGGACCGCGCCAGACAGGCGACGATGGGCGCTCCTGCCTCGATGACGCCGGATCTCGCTCCGCTTTGGACCGATCTCTTCGCCCATGATAAGACTTGCCGTGATCCGTCGGGAAGGAGAGTGCCATGGGCGGCAGATCGGTGTCGGGCGACGTCGATGAATCCGTCGCGGTCAAGCTCGGCGCCGTCGCTTCGGCGGACGCCCAGACGCCGGCAAGCATCGTGGGACGCGCGACGAGCTTCTACGTCAACCTGCCCGAGGCAGCCCGATCGGCGCTGCGGCGCCTGGAGCAATCCGGCACACCCGATGAGCGGCGATGGTTCGAAGGCGAGCTGATGCGCCTGCTCTTGCAGACCAATTTCTCCCTGACCCAGCGTATGATGGCGGCGCAGGCCGCCCACGCCCTTCCCGCGGACGCGTCCGACGCCGCCATCGACGCTGCCGCAGACGAATGGATGGGTGCGGCCGAGGCGTGACGGCGTTTCGCCTCTGCGTCGACCTGAACGTCTGGGTCAGGCAGTTTCTGGCCGAGGCGGCCGGTCGCCGCGGGACCGCGTCTCAGGTAATTGTCCAGGCAGTCCTCGATGGACGGGCGGGTGTCGGTCCCCTGCAGCTCGTGATCTCGCACACCAAGTTGTCCCGGCTGCAAACGGTGATGACGCGGCGGGGCGTGGACGCCGAGACGGCCAGGCACTTCACCGACACCA
The DNA here is from genome assembly GCF_001043895.1 of Methylobacterium indicum. Classification (GTDB taxonomy): domain Bacteria; phylum Pseudomonadota; class Alphaproteobacteria; order Rhizobiales; family Beijerinckiaceae; genus Methylobacterium; species Methylobacterium indicum. Next base: position 22,456 of record NZ_JTHF01000172.1, on the reverse strand, counting down.
TCGCCAGCTTCGCGCTGCTCGGCCCGGCCCCCGAATTCCCGCACCTGGTGCTCGGTGGCGGTGCGCAGCCGACCCGGGAAGCGATCCGGCAGGTATGCGACCCCTACGACCCATCCTTCGTGCACGAGCCCTACGATCCCGAGGACGGTCGCGTCCTGGACACCGCCCTCGCGGGGCGGGCCGACGCGCTCGTCACCGGCAATTTCAGGGATTTCACGCACTATACCGATGACGTCATCGCGCGCGGGCGGGTCCATATCCGCACGACCGCCGGGGCCTCCCTGTGGATCGTCCACCACGAAGACATGGCGCGATGGCTGCAGACCGGCCGTCGGCCCGGCCGGCCGACCTCGCGGGACCCCGGGCCGCGGCGAGGCCTGCACCGGCATCGCAGGTCGACCCGGAGGCGCCTCCGCGCGACGATCCCCGATCCTGACGGATCTCCGGTGCCGTTCACCCTAGCCGCTCAGGTGATCGGCGCCGGGTTGAACAGCGTCAGGTCGTTGTAGAGGCCCCAGCGGTCCGACCAGGGCTGCGTGCGCCCGCTCGCCACGTCGAGGATGAGGTGGAAGAGCTCCCAGCCCATCTCGGCGATGGTCGACTCGCCGGTGGCGATGCGGCCGGCATCGAGGTCGATCAGGTCCGACCAGCGCCGGCTCAGCTCCGTGCGGGTCGCCACCTTGATCACCGGGGCCTGGACGAGGCCGTAGGGCGTGCCGCGGCCGGTCGAGAAGACCTGCAGGGTGATGCCGGAGGCGAGCTGCAGGGTGCCGCAGACGAAGTCGCTCGCCGGCGTCGCGGCGAAGATCAGGCCCTTCTCGCGCACCCGCTCGCCCGGGGCGAGCACCCCCGCGATGGCGCTGGTGCCGGACTTCGCCACCGAGCCGAGGGCCTTCTCGACGATGTTGTTGAGCCCGCCCTTCTTGTTGCCCGGCGAGGGGTTGGCGCGGCGGTCGGCACCGCCCTTCGCGAGGTAGTCGTCGTACCAGGCCATCTCGCGGATCAGCGCGTCGGCAACCTCGGGTGTGGCCGCCCGCGGGGTGAGGAGATGGATCGCGTCGCGGACCTCCGTCACCTCGGAGAACAGCACGGTCGCGCCGCAGCGGACCAGGAGGTCGGCGGCAAATCCCAGCGCCGGGTTGGCGGTGACTCCCGAGAACGCGTCGCTGCCGCCGCATTGCAGGCCGACCACCAGCTCCGAGGCCGGGCAGGTCTCGCGGCGGCGCGCGTTCAGCACCGCGAGGCGGTCCTCCGCCATCGCCAGGATGCTGTCGATCATGCTGCCGAAGCCCTCGTGCCGCTCGTCCTGGAGCCGCACCACGCTGTCCTCGGCCGCAGCCCCCGCCGGTACCAGGCGCTCGGAGACGAGCTTCTCGCAGCCGAGGCCGACCACCATCACCTCGCCGCCGAAATTCGGGTTTTGGGCGAGACTCTGCAGGGTGCGGATCGGAATCACCGCCTCGGGGGCATTGATCGCCACGCCGCAGCCATAGGCGTGGGTGAGGCCGATCACGTCGTCGACGTTGGGAAACCGCGGCAGCAGCTCGCTGCGGATGCGCCGGATCGCGACCTCGAGGGTGCCGGCGACGCATTGGACGCTGGTCGAGATCGCCAGGATGTTCTTGGTGCCGACGCTGCCGTCCGGATTGCGGAAGCCCTCGAAGGTGTAGCCGTCGAGCGGCGGCAGCGGCGCGGGAACCCGCGTCGCCTTCTCGAGCGCATCCAGCGCCGGGGCGGTCGGGGTCTCGACGCAGGATTCCTCGACCCAGGAGCCCCGGGCGATGTCGCGCAGCGCGATGCCGACGACCTCGCCGTAGCGCCGCACGAGCCCGCCGGCCGGGATGTCGGCAAGCGCCACCTTGTGGCCCTGGGGCACGAACTCGGTCAGCGCCAGACCGTCGGGAAACACGGTCCCGGCCGGCAGCCCGAAGGCGTTGACGACGATCGCGACGTTGTCGGTCTCGTGCAGGCGGATGGTGCGGGGCGCGTCGCCCCGCGGCGCCGAGGCGGCCTCGGGGCCCGCGGGGATGAGCGACGCCGACGCGTTCGCCTGTGTCGAATCGGAACCCGCGCGCATGGCCATCCCCCCAGGGTGAATCCGCTGGAGCCTCGTTCGACGACCAGCATACCGGTTCGTCGGAGCATACGGCGAAAACACCGTTTAGGGGTGGAATCTCGCGCCTCCGACAGGAGCGCGGGGCGTCCTCGGGCCGCCGCGCCGTCGAGGGGCTCGGCAACCGGCGCGGGGGGCGGTCACGGTCGCGGCGAGCAGGGCCGGGCGGTCCTGCCGGGGCATGCGGCGAACACGCCGCGCATGGCCATCGGACCGGGACGGTCCCCGTCCCGCTCAATCCCGGTGGTGCATGATCCGCCCGATCGCGTTCAGCAGGATCTGCGCCGCGAGGATCGCCGTCGTGCCGGTATGGTCGTAATCCGGGGCGACCTCGACGAGGTCGATGCCGACGATGGATCCCCGCCGGGCGAGCCCGTCGATCAGTTCCAGGACCTCGTAATACTGGAATCCGCCGTGGCTCGGCGTGCCGGTGCCGGGCGCGATCGACGGGTCGAACCCGTCGATGTCGATCGAGAGATAGTAGCGCGCCCCGGCCGGGATGCGGGCGAGCACGGCCTCGGTGCCGAGTCGGCGCACCTGACGGACCGACAGGATGTCCGACCCCATCGCCCGGGCCGCCTCGTAGCCGTCCCGCGCCGTCGACGACACGTTGCGGATCCCGAGCTGGGTCAGGCCGGTGACGTGGGGCTGCTCGGCGGCGCGGCGCATCGGCGAGCCGTGGCCGTGGCGCACGCCGTGGCGCTCGTCGACGAAATCGAGGTGGGCGTCGATCTGCACCAGATGCACGGGCGCCTGGTCCGAGAAGGCGCGGATGCAGGGAATGTTGATCGAGTGATCGCCGCCGACGACGACCGGCAGGGCACCGGCCGCCAGGATCGCCCGGACGCCGGCCTCGATGTTGGCGTGGCTGCGCTCGGTATCGGTGTGCACGATGTCCGCGTCGCCGAGATCCACGATCCGCACGCCGTCGAGGTAGGTGACGTCGTCCTCGTGGTCGTAGGCGCCCGCATGCCCGAACGAGAACAGGGTGGAGGCCTCCCGGACGGACCTGGGCCCGAACCGGGCGCCGGCCCGCCACTGCGTGCCGAAATCGAACGGCGCGCCCAGGAAGGCCACGTCCGCCTCGATCCGGGTCCAGTCGGGCTGATACGGGTTCTTGCCGAAGGTGGCGATGCCGACGAACGGAAGGTCCAGGCGGCCGGTCTCGTAAGCATGGGTCATGAACGGGCTCTCCAAAGAGCAAGTTTCGACGATTCGGGGAAATCGAAGATCGAGATCGGTGTCCGGCGGCGGCGGGACCGGCCGCTGTCCCAAGCAGATCTGCGTTGGCAAGCCGACGAAAGTCTGCCTATGTGATTGTTGCGTCGCAGATTTTTGTCGCAAAACCGATGACCAATTTTGCGAAATCTGCTTAGATCGAGCGCTCGCGCCAGGTATCGAGGAACTGGGCGAGTCTCGGGCTCCTGGGCATCTGAAACAGAGTGTGCGGATCGCCCTGCTCGACGATGTCGCCATGGTCCATGAAGACGACCCGGTGCGCGACATGGGCCGCGAACCCCATCTCGTGCGTCACGATCACCATCGTCATGCCCTCGGCGGCCAGCGCGCGCATGACGGACAGAACCTCGCCGACGAGCTCCGGATCGAGTGCGGAGGTGGGTTCGTCGAACAGCATGATCTTGGGCGATAGGGCGAGCGCGCGGGCGATGGCGACGCGCTGCTTCTGGCCGCCGGAGAGCTGGTCGGGCCGGTGATCGGCATGGGTCGCCAGGCCGACCTTGGCGAGCATCTCGCGCCCGAGGGCGTCGGCGTCGGGCCGCCGCATCCGCTTCACGACCCGGAGCGCCTCGGTGACGTTGGCGAGGGCCGTCATGTGCGGCCAGAGATGGAAATGCTGGAAGACCATCCCCAGGGGCGCCCGCACCGCGGCGAGCTCCGCCTCGCTCGCGCGTTCGCGGCGCAAGGGGGTGTCCCGGTAGCCGAGGGGCCGGCCGAGGATCGCAATGTCGCCCTCGTCGTGGGGGTCGAGGAAGGCCATCGCGCGCAACAGGGAGCTCTTGCCCGAGCCCGAGGGCCCGATGATGCAGACGACCTCGGACGGCGCGATGTCGAGGCTGATGCCGTTGAGGACTATCCGGTCGCCGAAGCGCTTGACCACGCCGCGCAGCGACACCGCGGCGATGCCCGACGGGGAGGGAGACGGCCCGGTCATCGTGAGATCCTCGCGGCGAGCCGTCGCTCGGCGATGCGCCCGCCCTGCGCGACGATCTCGACGAGCGTCCAGTAGATCAGGCCGACGCACAGGTAGGGCGCGACGACCGCGAAGGTCTCGTTGCTGATCAACGTGACCGCCTTGGTGAGTTCGGGCACCGTGATGATCGAGAGCACGGCCGAGTCCTTGAGCACGATGATCGCCTGGTTGATCGACGGAGGCAGGATGAAGGCGGCGATCTGCGGCAGCTCGATGCGGCGGAGGATCGACAGGGAGGGCAGCCCGAGCAGGCGGGCGGCCTCGATTTGTCCGGGCTCCACGCTGGCGAGGCCGGCGCGGAAGATCTCCGCGAAATAGGCCGCGGCGTAGAGCCCGAGACCCAGGATCCCGGCCGGAACCGCATCGAGCACGACGCCGAAGGACGGGCCGCCGTAGTAGATGAGGAAGAGCAGGATCAGCACGGGAGAGCCGCGCATCAGCTCGACATAGGCGCGGGCCGCCAGGGCGAGCGCCGCGAACCGACAGCGGAGCATCAGCGCCAGCGCCAGGCCGAGACCGGTGCCGATCGCGATCGCGCTCGCGGTGACCCCGATGCTGACCATCGCGGCGTCGGCGAGAACGGCGCCGTACCGGATCAGGATGTCGATCATGGCTGCCTCCCCGTCCGCCTCGCCGGTCGGAGCCGCCGTTCGAGCCAGAGGCCAAGGCAGGCCAGGCCGATGCTCAGGGCGACGTAGATCGTCAGTGCCGCGGCATAGGTCTCCAGCGGACGGAAGTTCGTCGAGGCGACCTGCTGGGCCCGGCGCGTGAGGTCCGTGACCGCGACGATCGAGACGAGCGAGGAATTCTTGAGGAGCAGGATGGCCTCGCTCGTGAGCGGCGGCAGCACGGCCCGCACGGCGTGGGGAACGACGATGTGACGGCGAACCGCGGCGCGCGAGAAGCCCAGCATCGTGGCGGCCTCGATCTGGCCTGCCGGGACGGCCAGGAGCCCGGCCCGGTAGATCTCGGCCTGGAACGCCGCGGTGTTGAGGCCGAGCGCCAGGACCGCCGCCACGCTCGACGGGATCACCACCCCGACGGTCGGCAGCAGGTAGAAGATCAGGAGGAGCTGGACGAGGATCGGGGTGCCGCGCCAGACGCTGCGGTAGAGGGCGGCGCTCCAGCGCGGGATCCGCGCGGTCGAGACCAGGCCGAACGCGACCAGGAGGCCGAGCGGAGCGCCGATGAGGAAGGCCGCTGCGGTCAGCAGCAGCGTCGTCCGGGCGCCGTCGAGAAGCGCCGTCAGGATTGACAGGAACCCGTCCGCCACCGGCGACCCTCCGCTTGGACCGTCGCGCCCTACTTCTCGGGAACGGGCAGCGCGTCGGCGGGGAGATCCATGGCGGCGCCGAACCATTTGCGCTGGAGCTCGGCGAGCTTGCCGGAGCGATTCAGCTTGGCGAGCTCGGCATCGACGAGGGCCTCGAACCGCTCGCTGTCCGCGTCCTTGCGGCCGGCCCAGGCGAAATAGGTCTTCGGGCCGAAGGTCGGCAGGACGACCTCGAAGACGTCCGGGCGCTGGCGCACGGCTTCGAGCAGGTTGGGCAGGGAATTGACGACCGCCTGGATCCGGCCGGCGGCGAGGTCGGCATAGGCGTCGCCGAAATCGACGTAGGACTTGAGGCCGCGCACGGGCTTCTTCTCGGCGGCGAGCGTGCCCGCGAGGCGCTCGAGCGCCGCGAACTGCGCCGAGCCGGTCTGGGACCCCACGACCTTGCCGGCGATGTCCTCGGGCTTCGCCAGGGTGGCATCGCCCTTGCGCTTCAGGACCGCCATCGTGGCATCGGCGATCGGCAGGGAGAGGCGATAGGCGTCGTACCGCTCCTTGGTCACCGTCACGGAGGTGACGACGTAGTCGAAGCGCTTGGCCGCCAGGCCCGGCAGGATGCCCTGGAACGGAAGATCGAGCCGGTCCAGGGCGACGCCGGGCAGCGCCTTCATGATCTCGGCCATGATGTCGGCCGAGTAGCCGACGATCTTGCCGTCCTGCACGAACTCGAAGGGCGGGAAGCGCGCCTCGGTGCCGACGGTCAGCACCTTCTTGGCCTCGACCCGGGACAGCAGATCCTCGGCCCGCGTCCGGGATCCCGACGACGCCAGGAGGAGCACCGCGAGAGCGGAGGCCGCGAAGGGGCGTGTCGGCATCGTGTCATCCTTCCGGTCTGCGGGCCGCCGAGCCGCGCGGTACCGCAGAGGACCACACCGCTCACATCGAAAAAATAGGATCCTTTCGATATTTAAATTCATGAAACTGATGTAAGCGGGCCGTCATGCAGGTCGCCAGCACCGATCTCCGCTCGCTCGCCGTGTTCCGGGCCGTGGTCGAGCATCGTGGCTTCCTGGGCGCGCAGGTGGCGCTGGGGTTGAGCCAGTCCGCCGTCAGCTTCCACATCAAGGCCCTCGAGGAGCGGCTCGGGCTCGCGCTGTGCCGCCGGGGGCGTGGCGGCTTCGAGCTGACCGACCGCGGCGCGATCGTCTACGAGCAGTCCAACCTGCTCTTCCTCGCCCTCGATACCTTCGAGAGCCGGGTCGGGGGGTTGAAGCGGCGCATCACCGGCACCCTCCGTCTCGGCCTGGTCGACAACACGATCACCGACCCGGATCTTCCCATCCACCGGCTCATCGCGGTGTTCGGGCGCAAGGCGCCGGACGCCGTCCTGACTCTCTCCATCGATGCCCCGGAGGCGCTGCTGGCCGCTCTCGGCAATGGCGGCATCGACATCGCGATCCTGCCGGAAACGCAGAATTACCGCGGCCTGAAATTCTCGCCGCTGCGTGACGAACGACACTCGCTCTACTGCGCGGCCAGCCATCCGCTCTACCATCGACCGGAGGCAACGACCGAGGACATCGAGAAGCACGCCTTCGTCGTTCGACCCTACGCCAACAGCCGCGAGCTTCACCATTTCCCGAACGCCGTCGCCGGCATCAAGGTGTCGAACATGGAAGCGCAGGCTCTGTTCATCATGAGTGGCCGCTATATCGGCTATCTGCCCGATCATTACGCCAAGCTGTGGGTCGGCCGCGGCGAGATGCGCCCGATCATGGCCGACACGGCATCGATCGCGTCACCGTTCTTCATCGCGGCCCGCGCCGCCGACCGGCCGACCGCGCTGCGAGACCTCTTCATGACCGAGCTGATCGGCCTTGCCAGCGAACGCGCCCATCTGCGCAGCCTGGCCGACGAGGCGGCCCACGCCGATCCGGATCGCGAAGGGCGCGTCTCGGCCGGCCCCGCGAGACGATGACGGCCGCGCCCCGCGCCTACCGCTCGACCAGCTCGACCCGGCGGTTCCTCGCCCGTCCGGCCTCGGTGGCATTGCCGGCGACCGGCGCGTAGGGGCCGAGGCCCCTGGCCTGGAGCCGGGCGGCGGCGATGCCGAACCGGGTCGTCAGGGCCGTCGCCACGGCGGCGGCGCGGGCCTGCGACAGCGCGAGGTTGCGATCGAGCGTGCCCGCATTGTCGGTATGGCCGACGATGTAGACCTGGCGCTTGGGGTCCCGCGTCAGGAAGGCGGCCATCTGGGCCAGCGTCGCGTCGGATTCCGGCTTCAGGGTGGCGCTGTCGGTCTCGAACTGGATACCGTCGAGGGCGACATGGCCGGCGCTCGCCAGCCCCTCGCCGATCGCCTTGGCGTCGACGACGACCTGGCCGGTCTGCATCGGCCGGCCCTCGACGACCTGCAGCAGCACGCCGGGCTGGTGGCTGCCGTCCTGGCTCACCAGCACGGAGACGTCGACGCTCCCCTCCGGCCGGTCGAGGCGGGCCGTCAGGGACCGCACGTCGCCGTTGGTCGCGTCGAGGAGATCGATCCGCAGGCCGAACAGATCCCCTCCCATCGCGTTGTTGACCGGATCGGCGAGCGCGGCGGCGAAGTTGTAGCCGCCGCAGGTGTCGACGCCGCAGGCATAGGCGATCCGGAAGCCCGCGGCGGTCAGGGTGCGCTCGTAGGTGCGGTAGACCTCGAGCGCGGATTTTCCCTGCGGAATGGCGTAGGCGATGCTCGTCACGCGGCCCTCCGCCGTCAGGCTGCGGGAGAACCGGCTCTTCTGGGCGGCATCGTAGGGCCCGAGCGGCAGGGTCAGCGCCGCGTAGTCCTGCTGCCGGTAGCCGATGATCACCGCACCGGAAAAGCGCGAGACGATCGGGCTGTCCCTGGCGCCCTTGACGTCCTTCGTCGGCGCCTCGGCGGCGCGGGCCGGTCCCGCGAGGGCGGCGAGGAGGAGAATCGCACATCCGGTTCGGCGCAGAGGCAAGGCCGCACTCCTTCAGGGTGAGGGCGAGAGGGGAGGGGGTGAAGCCGGCTCGCCGCATCGCGACGGGTCGCAGACCGGATGACGAGCGCGTCCGCGAGCGTCAGGCCGGCCGGGGGTCCGTCCGGGGCGCGGACCGCCGGGCGACCATGCTCCGGGCGACCATGCTCTTGGCGACGACGACGGAGCGCAGCTCCGCCGGCCGGACCGGCTTTGCCAGGATCGGCATGTCGGCGGTGCCGAGCTCCTCGCGCACCCGCGCCTCGTCGTGGCCGCTGATCACGACGGTCGGCACGTCGCGCCCGGCGAGCCGGCGCACCGCCGCGATGCATTCGGCCCCGGTCACGCCGTTGCCGAGATCGAAATCGGTGACGAGGAGATCCGGGGCGGCGATCGTGTCCGGAATCCCGGATTCGGCCTGGACCTCGCATCCCCACTTCCGCAGCAGGCTCGCGGTGGCGCTCAGCACCGCCTCGTCGTCCTCGATCAGCAGCACCCGGAGGCCGCGGATCGCCGCCGGCGGGTCGAGCCCGCGCCACTCGCCGTCGAGGACCGGCGCGCGCACGATCGGAAGGTTGCCGAGGGTGACGCCGGTGCCGCGCCCCGGGACCGAGCGGAGCGCGACCTCGACGTCGAGGATCTCGCCGAGGCGGCGCACGATCGGCAGGCCGAGGCCGACCCCTTCGAGGTCGCGGTCGCCGCGCTGGCGGACCTGGTAGAACTCGTCGAAGATCCGGGCCTGGTGCTCGTCCGGGATGCCGGGGCCGCGGTCGAGGACCTGGACGTCGAGGCGGCCGCCGCGCCGCCGCCGGCAGGCGATCAGGATCGGCCGGCCCGGCGCGTACTTGATGGCATTGTTGACGATGTTCTGCAGCATCGTCGTGAACAGGGCCCGGTCGGTATGCACGACGACCCGGCAGGGCCGGCTGCGGAGCGCGGTGCCGGCGAGCTGGGCGGCCTCCGAGTTCTGCCGGCGCACGTCCTCGATGATCTCGGCGATCGCGACCGGCTCGAACCGGGGCCGGACCTTGCCGCTGTCGAGGGTCGAGATGTCGAGGAGCGACTTGAACAGCCGCGACACGCTCTGGAGCGAGCGGTCGATGTTGTCGACCATCCGCACCTCGTCGGGCCCGAGCCGCCCGTCGCGCAGGCAGGCGGTGAACAGGCTGATGGCGTGGATCGGCTGGCGCAGGTCGTGGCTCGCCTGGGCGAGGAAGCGCGACTTCGACAGGCTCGCCTCCTGCTCGCGGGCATAGGCCTCGCGCAGGCGCTCGAGCAGGCCGTAGATGTAGGTCGGCACGAGCAGCGTGGTCAGGACGAGCGTCAGGACCAGGAAGGGGTTGTCGCGCCAGTAGTCGCTGAAGGCGGTCGTGACGGCGATGGAGGCGAGGGCGGCGAGCGTCGAGACCTTGAGCGACGTCGCGCCGTAGCGCAGCCCGTTGCCGACGATCATCCTGAGCACGATGGCGTAGAGCGGCAGGAACGGCGCCCCGCCGATCGCCATCGTGTAGGTGATCCCGGCGATGTCGAGGGCGAAAGCCAGGCTGCGCCGCGCGACGCTGTCGCTCGGATGCCGCGAGATCCAGACATAGAGCACGAGCGTCACGAGCCAGTGCGCCGAGACCAGGGCGGCGACGATCCGCAGGTCCGGCGGTCCGATCCCGGCGAGCGCCTGCGGCAGCACGTAGAGGCACATGCAGCCGATGATGACGAGGCGCGTGAGGGTCTGCGCCTTCTCGTTGCCGGCCTTCTCGCCCGGCTCGCGTCCGAGCCCCGTCATCGCCCGCTCGCGCGGCGCCGGGCGTGGGCACCCCTGGGCCGCGCCCTCATCGATAGAGGCCCGCCGCCTCGTCGAAGCGGAAGGTGCGGGCGTCCCGGGCGTCCGCGGGCCGCACCTTGCCGGCGGGGCCCGGCACCGTCCCGGTCAGCGTCACCCGCAGCGGCGGCCAGGCGGGCGGCGTGCCGGACGCCCGGTCCGCCGCTTCGGCCAGGATCTCGAGGCGGCCCTCGCTCGCGCCGAGATTGCACGGTCCGTCCTCCGGTGCGCCGCAGCCGGCGGTCTCGTCGGAGCCCGCCGGCAACTCGCCCGACAGGCGCCAGCGCAGGGGCGCGGGGGTGAACCGCAGGACGAGGAACGAGAAGGTCTGCGCGCCCTCCATCCCGAAGGCGGTGGTGCGCAGCCCCATCACCAGCCGCCCGCCGGGCAGCGGCTTGAAGACCGGCCCGAGGCTGTCGTCCACCTCGGGAGCGTCGCCGTTGCGGTTGCCGGTCCCGATCTGTCCGGGCAGCGCCTGGACGTCCCGGAGGACCCAGCCCGTGCGGCTCGCCGTCTGCGTCTGGGCGAAGGTCGCCGCGACGAGCGCGCGGGCGTCGGGCGCCTGCGGATCCTGGCCCGGGGCCGGCAGGGTCGCGAACCCGACGGCCCAGCCCTGGTCGGTGGCGAACATCGCCCCGTACCAGTACTCGGCGGCGCGCCCGTCCTTCATCCGGCAGGTCCGGGCGTCCGGGCCGACCGGGCGCCCGCAGATCGCCCCCATCACCGTGGCGACCGACGGCAGGACCACGTCGGGATCGGCCTTCGCATCCCCTCCCTGCAGCGTGAGCGCCGCCGACAGGGTCAGCAGCGTCGTGATCCGCGAAAGAAGAGAAGGCCGGCAGGTCTCGCCCGATTCCATCATGGTTCTCACCAGATCGTCGCGTCGTCTCTGAATGTCGTGTCGGTGTCGTATCCCGGGCGAGATCTCTGCCACAGGCTCCGCCGGGCCGACATTAGGACACCTGTACGATCCGCCGCCCGGGCGGCCGGCGGGTTTCCGGCCCGCCGGGGTCAGGCACCGATCATCCCCCCGAGCCCGGCATGGGCTGCCTTGGCGGCGGCGGCGGCGCGCGAGGTGACGTCGAGGGCGCGCAGGAGCGCCGAGACGTGGATGCGGACGGTGAAGGGCGAGATGTCGAGGGCGCGGGCGATCTCCTTGTTGGTCCGCCCCTGCGCGACGAGGCGCAGGACGTCCCGCTGGCGCTGCGTCAGCGGCGGCAGGCCGGCCTGGCTCACCGCGAGCTCCGTGCGCGGGTTGCGCCGGATGACGAACTCGCCCTCGCGCACCGCCGTGATCGCCCGGGCGATCTCCGCGGCGGGCAGCGACTTGGCGATGAATCCGTCGGCCCCCTCGGCCATGACGGTGCGGATCAGGGCGTCGTCCTCGATCATCGACACGACGATGATCGAGGTCTTCTGGAATTCCTCGCGCAGGGCGCGGATCGACCGCTGCGGGTCGAGGCCGGGAAACAGGAGGTCGAGGAAGACGGCCTGCGGCGGGGCGGCCCGGGCGAGGTCCAGGACCTCCTCCATCGTGTCGGCCTCCCGCACCCGCGTCTGCGGGTAGAGCCGTTCCGCGATGTGCCGCATCCCCTGACGGAACAGCGGGTGGTCGTCGGCGACGATGACGGTCTCGATCGTGCGGACGGTCATTCCAGCCCCGAAACCCTCATGCCCGAAACCCTCGTGAGGCCCGCCCTCCGCGGTACGAGCCCTCATGCGCGCGGCCAGCGCCGTACCGCAAGAGACGGCCGACGCCTTATAGGACATGTGCACTAGTAGACCGGTTTTTGGGGCCTGTCTAGAAACCTCACACAGGGTCACGATAGGACATCGGACCCACCTTTCGAACAATTACAATCTGATCGTCGTTGCCCGATCGGCCACGAACGCCGACGCAACGTCGCAATTACGATGACGGTTTTCGGGAGTGCGGCGAATGTCGGATAACGAGCGCGCAATTCTTGAGCGCCAAACAGAGGCGCGCGCCGGAAATCCCGGCGCGACGATGCCGCCGCCGGCCGCCGCTCCGCCCAGATCGGCCGTCTCGCCCGGCGTGATCGCGGCCATCGGCGGCGTGGTGGCGGCGGGCGTCGTCGCCGGGACGCTGCTCCTCGGCGGGTCCGAGAAGACCGGCACCGTCGAGCGGCCGGCCCTGTCCCTCGTGAAGGCGAGCGACATCGACAAGGCGAGCGGGACGGTCGCGCCGGAGGAGAAGGACAAGGTCGTCGAGGAGGCGAAGGCCTGCCGGGCGCCGCTCGCCAGCATGCGTCTGTCGAAGACGACGGCGAAGGGCGGCGGCGTGGTGCGCATCCGGGCCGGCAACTACCTGTCGCCGGCCTTCACCGTCGCGGACGGGCCGATCGTCGTCGCGGTGCCGTTCCCCGGTCCCTACGAGGCCGGCAAGGGCGAGATCGTGATCGAGGGCGCGGCCAAGGACGTGTTCGTCCAGCTCAATCCGGGCCTCACCGTCGACACCACCGAGGGGGTCAAGCGCATCCCGGTGATCTGGGACACCAGCAAGCCCTGCGGAGCCTGACCGGTGTCGAAATCGGCCATCGTTCCGTTCGTCGTCTCCGGGCTCGTCGTTGCGGTCCTGACGCCGCTCCTGCTCAGCACCGAGTACGGCCCCGCCGCGTGGTGGAACGCGGCCTCGACCGAGATGCGCTGGCGCGCCGCCATCGGCGTCGCGGTCGCCGTCATGGCCGCCCTCGGGCTCTTCGTCACCGCGCTGGCGGCGCGCCGCGCCGAGGCCGCGCTCGGCCAGCCACGGGCCGGCCTCCTCGGCCTGCCGCGCCTGATCCTCGCCCCGCGACGGGTCGTCGAGGCCCGCTCCCCCGACGCCGTGATCGCCACGCTGGAGGACATGGTCGGGCTCGTGCCGGTCAAGCGCGAGGTGAACGCGCTGATCGCCCGGCTCGAACTGGAGCAGCGGCGGCGCGCGGAAGGGCTGCCGGTCTCTGCGATCAGCCAGCACATGATCTTCACCGGCCCTCCCGGCGTCGGCAAGACCGAGGTCGCCCGGGCGATCGGCGAGATCTTCCGTTCGCTCGAGGTCCTGCGCCGGGGCCACCTCGTCGAGGTCGACCGGGCGGGGCTGGTGGCGGGCTATGTCGGCCAGACCGCCGCCAAGACCCTGGAGCGTTGCCGCGAGGCGCTCGACGGCATCCTGTTCATCGACGAGGCCTACACCCTCGCCGGCGGCAGCGGGGGCAACGACTTCGGCAAGGAGGCGATCGACACGCTGCTGAAGTTCATGGAGGACAACCGCGACCGGATCATCGTGATCGTCGCCGGCTACACCAACGACATGCGCCGGTTCATCGACACCAATCCGGGGCTCGCGGGCCGCTTCACCAAGACGATCGAGTTCCCGCCCTACAGCCCGAAGGACCTCTGCGAGATCCTGCGCCGGATGGCGGCGCGCCAGCAATTCACCCTGCCGGACGGGTTCGAGGCGCGCCTCACGCCCTGGCTCTCCCAGCGCGCCCGGGCCGAGGACTGGTCGAACGCCCGCGAGATGCGCACCCTTCTGGAGAAGGCGCGCGAGGCGCAGGCCGCCCGGGTCGCCCGCGAGGGCGGCGACCACCGCCGCATCGAGATCGTCGACCTGCTCCGGGCGACCGGCGAGGACGCCTGACACTCCGACCGGCCGGCATCCGCGCGCCGCCCCGTGAGGGCGGAGCCGCGCGGGCATCCGGCCCGCTCCCTTCGAAGGTCCGTGATCCCCATGGAACGCCTCGACAAGCATCCCGCGGCCATCTTCCTCGTCATCGTGCTGGGCGCGACGGGCGGGCTCCTCGCCCTGCGGCCGGACCTCCTCGGCGGGCTTGCCGCCTCGCCCGGGGCGAGCCTGCGCCACGGCCTGATCCTCGGCGGCCTGGTCCTGGGCTTCCTTGCGGCGAGCTACATCCCGGCGCGGATCGAGGGGATGCGGCGCGCCATGGCCGAGGCCCGCGCCGCCCGCCGGATCCGGCCGATCCGCTTCGAGGACGACGGCGCCACCGCGGAGAAGCGCGACACGCTCGCCACCGCGCTGGCGACGCTCGAGGGCATGGTCGGCCTCGAACCCGTCAAGCTCGAGGTGAAGGGCGTCATCGCCCGGATGCAGGTCGAGCAGCAGCGCCGCGCCCAGAACCTGCCGGTCGCCGCGATGAGCCAGCACATGGTGTTCACCGGGCCGCCCGGCGTCGGCAAGACCGAGGTCGCCCGCATCCTCGGCAGCGTGTTCAAGGCGTTGCGGGTGTTGCGCAAGGGTCATGTCGTCGAGGTCGACCGGGCCGGGCTGGTCGCGGGCTATGCCGGGCAGACCGCGATCAAGACCCTGGAGCGCTGCCGCGAGGCGCTCGACGGCATCCTGTTCATCGACGAGGCCTACACGCTGGCCTCGGGCGGGGGCAGCGACTTCGGCAAGGAGGCGATCGACACGCTGCTGAAGTTCATGGAGGACAACCGCGACCGGATCATCGTGATCGTCGCCGGCTACACCAACGACATGCGGCGGTTCGTCGACACCAATCCGGGGCTCGCCAGCCGCTTCACCAAGACGATCGAGTTCCCGAGCTACGGCGCCCCGGACCTCGCCGAGATCCTCCGCCGGATGGCGAAGGCCCAGGGATTCGTCCTGCCCGACGGGTTCGAGCGCGATCTGGCCTCTTACGTCGCCGCCCGCTCCCGCGCCGAGGACTGGGCCAATGCCCGCGAGATGCGCACCGTCCTGGAGAAGGCCCGCCAGGCGCAAGCCCTGCGGCTCGCCGCGCAGCCGGGCGGCGATCTCGGCCGGCTCGAGCCCTCCGACATCGCCGCGGCGCTCGGCCGGCCGACCGGCGGCGCCATCGACCTCGACGAGGCCCGCGCGGTCATCGCCCGCCTCGACACGATGATCGGCCTCGCCCCGGTCAAGCAGCAGGTGAAGACCGTGGTGGCGCGCGTGATGGTCGACGCCAAGCGGCGCGCCGAGGGCGTCGAGGTCGGCGCGGTGAGCCAGCACATGGTGTTCACCGGCCCCCCCGGCGTCGGCAAGACCGAGGTCGCCCGGATCATGGGCGACATCTTCCGGACCCTCGGGGTGCTGCGCAAGGGCCACGTCGTCGAGGTCGACCGGGCCGGGCTGGTGGCGGGCTATGTCGGCCAGACCGCGGCGCGGACGCTCGAGCGCTGCAGGGAGGCGCTCGACGGCATCCTGTTCATCGACGAGGCCTACACGCTGGCCTCGGGCGGGGCCAACGACTTCGGCAAGGAGGCGATCGACACGCTGCTGAAGTTCATGGAGGACAACCGCGACCGGATCGTCGTGATCGTCGCCGGCTATACCGACGACATGGCCCGGTTCATCGACACCAATCCGGGGCTCGCCGGCCGCTTCACCCGGACCGTCGAATTCCCTCCCTACGACCCCTACGACCTCGTCGAGATCCTGCGCCTGATGGCGTCGCGCCAGTCCTTCCGGCTGCCGCCGCGCTTCGAGACGCTGCTGATGCCGTGGATCGAGGCCCGCGCCCGCCGCCGCGACTGGGCCAATGCCCGCGAGATGCGGACCCTGCTCGAACGGTTGCGCGAGGCCCAGGCCCTGCGGCTCGCCGCCGATCCGCTCGGCGATCACGGCCAGTTCGAGCTCGCCGACGTCGAGCGCGCCCTCGGTGCCGCGGCCTGACACACATGGGTGGAATCTCGGATCGAATGTCGGACCGGACGGGGTCGCGACGCAGGCGGTCGCTCGCCGCCGCGCATGGCCGGCTCTGGTACGGCGAGGCCGGCTACCGGCTGGCCTGGCTCGCCCTGCCGCAGGCCGGCGCCGTGGTGGCGGCCGGCCTGCTCCTGGCCGTCGCCAGCCGGGGCGAGTGGGGCCGGCCGGCCACCGGCTCGCCGCAGCGCGTCGCCGCCCTGGAGGCGCTGCGCCAGCGCGCCGGGCGGGAGGGCGACGTCGCCGCCCTGAAGGAGCTGACGGCCGCCGCCAAGGCGGGGGAGATCGACGCCGCGACCCGGCTGGCGAGCCTGGTCGACCCCCTCGCCGCCAAGGCCACGCCGCGCAGCCCGGCGCCGCGGGATGGCGGGCGGGCGGCCGCGCTCTACCGCCCCGGCGCCGCCTCCGGCGACATCGTGGCGATCGCGCGCCTCGCCGACCTCCTGATGGAGGACGGGGCGGGCGAGCGCGAGCGCCGGCAGGGCTGCCGCCTCGGGCTGACCTGGCTCGACCACCCGCGGGTGAACCGCGACATGCTGCGCGGCGAGGAGCGCCTGGCCGAGAAAATCGCCCGCTGCCTCGTCGATCCGCAGAGCGGCGTCGCGCAGGATCCCGACCGGGCCGGCGCCCTCGTGGTCGACACGCTGCGGCTCAAGTACGACCGGTCGATCCGCCAGTACATCTACGGCCTCGGCCTGCAGAAGCCCGAGCTGATCCGCGGGATGCAGCGGGAACTCGCGGCGCGCAGGCCCAACGGCTATACGGGCCCGATCGACGGGCGGGCTTCCGGCGAGACGGTGCTGGCCCTGGAGCGGGAGGCGGAGCTGCGCCCGTTCCCGCCGCAGCCGCGATCGATTCCGGCGACGCAGACGGACGCGGAGCAGGCGTTCCGGAGCCTCGTCGAGGCGGCGCGGCGCGATGCCGGCGCCCGGGCGCGGCTCCAGGCCATGGCGGACCGGGGCGACGCCAAGGCGATGGCTGATCTCGGCGGCCTCTACAGCCCGGTCTACAACAGGGGCGAGTTCTTCGCCCCCGATGCCCGCCGGGCGGCGCAGCTCATGGAGCGGGCCGCCGCGTCCGGATCGCCCGGGACCGGGATCGAGGTCGCCAGCCTCTACGACAAGGGCCCCGGCAACCTCGCCAGGGACCCGGCCAAGGCCGCCGCCCTGGCGATCCGCGCGATCGCCGCCGATCCCTGGCTCGGGAACCTGCTCACCGATCCCGACATGAGCGCCGGCTGGAGCCCGGCCTTCTGGGGCAGCGTCCAGCGCGAACTCAAGGAGCGCGGCTTCTACGCCAACCCGATCGAGGACCGGCGCAACGACGCCCTCGTCCTGGCGATACGGCAGTTCCTCCGCGCTCAACAAGGCGCAGCGGCGGGCGCCCGCCCGGGAGGGCAGCGCCATGATTGAGCGGGGAATGACGGGGCGGGGCCACGCGCTCCTGCGGGCGCATGGCCGGCTCTGGTACGGCGAGCCCGGCTACCGGGCGGCCTGGTTCGCCCTGCCGCAGGCCGCGACCGTGGCGGTGGCGGGCCTGTGCCTGGCTATCGCCGCGGGCGGCGAATGGGGGCAGCCGGCCACCGCCTCGAAGGCGCGGATCGCCGAGTTCTCGGCCCTGCGCGACCGGGCCGGCAAGCAGGGCGACCGCAAGGCCCTCGACGCGTTGACCGCGCTCGCGACGAGCGGCCAGATCGACGCTTCGACCCGGCTCGGCACGCTCTACGATCCCCTGGTCGCCGGGCTTCTCCCGAAGAAGACCACGCCCAACGATTTTTCCCGCGCCGCCGCGCTCTACGGGCCCGGGGCCGCCGCGGGCGACCTCCTGGCGATGACCCGGCTCGCCGACGTGCTCCTCGACCCGGGCAACCCGAACGGCGACCTCCGGCGCGGCTGCCGCCTCGCCCAGGCCTGGATCGACGCCCCCGAGACCCTGGACAAGACGATCACCGGCGAGGAGGCGCTCGCGGTCAAGCTCGCCCATTGCTACGTCCGGCCCGAGAGCGGCCTGACGCAGGATCCGGTCCGGGCCGGCGAGCTCGTCACCGGCGTGCTGTGGCGCAAGCACGCCCCGACGATGACCGCCTTCATCAGCAATCTCGGCCTGCAGGACCCGGCCCTGATCACCGGCCTGCAGCGGCACTACGCCAAGACCGGGCGCTACATCGGCCCGGTGGACGGCAAGGCGAACCCCGCCCTCGTGACCGCCCTCCAGGTCTCGGCGGGGATCGCCAACACGGTGGCGACCCCGCGGCCCGAGCCGCGCAAGGCCGAGGCGAACGAGCCCACCCCGGAGATGACCGCGCTGATCCGGGCGGCCTGGTCCGACGCCGCGGCGCGGTCGCGCCTCAAGGGCCGGGCCGATGCCGGCGACGTCGACGCGCTCGCGGCCTACGGGCAGCTCTTCAACCCGGTCCTGAACAAGGGACAGACCTTCGCGCCGGATGCGCGGCTCGCCGTCTCCTACTACGAGCGGGCGGCGGCGGCCGGACATGGCAGGGCGGCGGGCGAGGCCGCGGCGATCTACGATGCAGGCTGGGGCAACGTCGCCAAGGATCCCAAGAAGGCCGCCGCGCTCGCCATGCGGGCGATCGACCTCAAGGACAGCCAGACCACGTTCTGGCTGCTCTATCCCGAGGCGGGCAATTTCAGCGGCCCGTTCTGGGGGGCGATCCAGGCCGAGCTGACGGCCCGCGGCTTCTACACCCTGCCGGTCGAGGACAAGCGCAATTCCAGCGTCGTCACGGCCCTGCTCGCCTACATGAAAGCCAAGTCATGACCCAAGCCTCAGCCAGAGCCGTCGCCGTGAGCGGCGTCGACCGGCTCGGCGCCCACGCGGCGCTGTGGTACGGGCAGGCGCGCTATCGCCTCGCCTGGCTCGTCCTGCCGCAGGCCGCGGTGGCGCTGATGGCCGGCCTCGCGCTCGCCCTGGTGGGGACCGGCGCCGAATGGGGCAAGCCGGCCGACAGCAAGGAGAGCGAGAAGCTCTACGCCGATCTCCTCGAGAAGGCCGGGAAGGACGGCGACAAGGCGGCGTTCGACAAGCTGAAGACGGCGGCCGAGGCGGGACAGATCTCCGCCCGCTCCTTCATGGGCGTGCTCCACGATCCCGACATGGCACCGGTCTACCCCAAGAGCCCGGTCAAGCCCGACGTCGACAAGGCGCTGGGCTACTACCAGCGGACGGCGGATCTCGGCTATCCCGGCGCCCAGCGCGGCATGACCGAATTGCTGCTCGACCCGGCCCACGGGCGTTACGACGCGAAGCGCGGCTGCCGCTACGGGCTCGCGCTCCAGGCCAACCCGGCCGTGGCCCGGGCCGGCTACGCCGGGTTCTGGCCGGCCTTCTACCGGCTCGCCGGCTGCTACGTCACGCCCGAGAGCGGCGTCCCGCGCGATCCCCAGAAGGCCGCCGACATCTACATGGAGACGGTGGCGGCCGGGGTGCGGACGGCCGCGACCGACCTCACCGACGGGCTCGGCCGCCGGCCGCCCGATCTCGTCTCGGCGATCCAGCGCAACCTGACGCGCCGCGGCTTCTATGCCGGGCCGATCGACGGCACGGCCTCGCCGCAGACGATCGCGGCGGTGCGGGCCCTCTCCGGCAAGGCCGCCCCGGCGGGCGGCAGCGCCCCGGCGGGCGGCGCGGCTCCCCCGGGCGGAGCCGCCGGGGGCGAGGGCAAGAACCCGGCGCCG
The DNA here is from genome assembly GCF_001043895.1 of Methylobacterium indicum. Classification (GTDB taxonomy): domain Bacteria; phylum Pseudomonadota; class Alphaproteobacteria; order Rhizobiales; family Beijerinckiaceae; genus Methylobacterium; species Methylobacterium indicum. The sequence goes on along the minus strand of NZ_JTHF01000172.1, from coordinate 2,680 downwards.
CCCGCCTCGGAGCCCGCCCCGAGCGTCGATGCGCTGACGGCCCTGTACAAGAGCGCGCCCGCGAACGCCGCCGACGCCGCGACGCTGCGCGACTTCGCCGAGAAGGGGTTCGCGGTCGCCCAGTACCTCTACGCGATGCTCGTCTCGCCGACGAACAAGGAGCGGGGACAGGTCGCCCCCGACGGGCGCCTGGCCAGCCGGTACCTGGAGCGCCTCGCCCGGGACAAGGAGTTCGGACCGGCCGCGGTCTCGGCAGCCTTCCTGTACGACATCGGCGGCGCCGACCTCCCGCGCGACCCCGATAAGGCGGCGGACATGACCGTCCGCGCCCTCGAGCTCAAGGCCAAGGACATCCTGCCGAACCTGGAGAACGACAAGTGGGGCGCCGGCTACTGGGCCGCCCTGCAGCAGCGCCTGGCCGCCCGCAAGCTCTATCGCGGCCGCATCGTCGACCAGCGCAACGACCGCACCCTCCAGGCGGCCGGCGACCTCCTCGGCAACCCATAGGAGACCGGAGTGGTTCTCGATCCTCGATCCGGCCGGGTGCGGACCCGGCGCCGCCTCGGCCTTCTCGCGGGCGCCCTGCTCTCCGTTTTCCTCTCCGGGCTCCTGGCGCCGCCAGCCGCGCAGGCGCAGACGCCGACGAAGAGCCGCAAGGTCGACTGCTACGTCGAGGCCGACGGCAAGGTTCTGGCCGACGGCCTCTGCGAGTTCATCACCGACCCGGTGCGCTACGGGGCAGGGGGCTTCCGCCTCGGCAGCCCCAGCGTCGCATCCGCGCGCTACGGGGCCGTCGTCACGGTGTCGGGGCCCGGCGGCGGCATGGCGACCTGGAACCAGTCTCCGGGCGGCGACCCGGAGAACGGGCCCTCCGACGTCGTCACCTCCCAGGGCGCCTGCTGGCGCGGCGAGCGGATCCGGGCCTGCGCCTGGAAGATCGGCGAGGGCCGCCCCGGCTTCACCGGCCCGGCGGCTGCGCCGCAGCCCGCCGCGCCGCAGCCGGCCGGCCTGCGCCCGGCCGATTGCTACCTCGAGGTCGAGGGCAAGGTCCGCCTCGACGGGTTCTGCATGTTCGTCCCGGATGGCGGCCAGGGCGGGTTCGTGGTGCGGGCGCGGGCGAGCGGCAAGCCCGACATCCTCGCGCGGCTCGACCGCAAGGGGCAGGAGCCGGGTCGTGCCTGGGTGTTCTGGAACGAGCAATACGCCGACATGGAGCCGATCTTCGCCCTTGGCCAGGCCACCCGGAACGGCCCGTGCTGGGAGAATGCCCAGACGCGGTTCTGCGTCTGGCAGGCGGGGCAGTCGCGCGGCGACTGGAAGCGGAGCGCCGGGGTCGCGGCGCCGCCCGCCTCGCCGCCTGCCTCGCCGCCTGCCGCCCGCGACGCCGCCGGGACGGAGGCGCCCCCGCCCGGCACGGTGCTGACGCTGACCTTCCGGGGCCGGTGCGAGGCGCTGGTGATCGACGGCGAGGATATGGGCGCGGCCTGCGCGCCGACGGCGAGCAACGAATCCACCGCCGGCTCGGCCCAGGCCGTGTTCAGCTTCGGCACGGGGGATGCCCGCACCCTCATGTTCCTGGCCTCGGCCAAGGGCTGGGTCGAGAACGGCACCCTGCACCAGCCGATCGACCAGCTGCGCTACGAGGAGGCCGGCCGCAGCCACCTCGTGAAGGCGAAGGGCGTCTGCGAGATGCCGAACCCGATGGGCGGTCCCGTCGTCATCACCTGCACCGCCCAGAGCGCCAACACGCCCTACGCGGCGCGCTTTCGCACCGACGGCAGCCGTCCGGCCCTGACGCGATCGAGCCCCGGCTGAGCGGCCGCTCGCGCAATCTCGTCCCGTTCCGATCGGCGGAGGTCACCATGCAACATCGCATCCGGACGCATCGCTCTCGCGCGCTCGCGGCGTTGGCGGCGCTCGCCGCCCTCGGCCTCTCGGGGGCCGGGCTCCCGGCGCTCGCCGAGACACAGAACAAGACCGCGCGCCCGGGCGAGCGGACCTTCCTCGATGCCTTCAGCCACTACTTCGCGACGCAGGGCTGCCGCTCGCAGGCCGCCCTGGTCGAGCTCGTCACCCCCCCGCGCGGCGGTCGCCTGGAGCAGCGGCGGGAAAACCGGATCCTCGGCTCGATCGTCGGCGACGACGGCCGCTCGGCACGCAGCGCCGACGGCTGCGAGGCCGTGAGGAAGGACGCGATGAGCCTCTACTACACGCCGCGCCCGGATTTCTCCGGCCTCGACACCCTGTCGGTCGACGTGACCTTCGGCGACGGGACGACGGTCCCCTACCTGTTCCGGATCACGGTGCCGGCACCCGCGCGCCGCGAGGTCCCGCGGGAGGTCCCGCGAGAGGTCCCGGCGGTGTCGCAGGCCCCGGCGCGGCGCGAGGCCGGGCGGGACGCCGCGACGACACGGGCGGCCCCCATTCCGCAGGGACGGGCCGCGACCGCCGAGGACTTCCTGCGCGAGGCGGCCCGCACCGCGGCACCCGCGAGCCGGCCGGTACCCGCCGCCCCGCTCCCGAAGGCGGCCTCCTCCACGCCCGAACCCGCGCCTGCGGCCCGTCCCTGCGGAATGGGGGCCGCCCGTGTCGTCGCGGCGTCCCGCCCGGCCTCGCGCCGCGCCGAGGCCTGCGACACCGCCGGGACCTCTCGCGGGACCTCCCGCGGGACCTCGCGGCG
>NZ_JTHF01000171.1 GCF_001043895.1 Methylobacterium indicum | reverse complement strand
TGGCGAGGCCCGGGTTCTGCAGCCCGTCATCCATCACCACCACGTCGGCGCCTTCCGTCAGGCACGCCCGCGCCCCCGCGACCCGGTCGCGGGCGACGATCGTCGGATGCGCGCGGGCGAGCAGCAGCGGCTCGTCGCCGACCTCCGCGGCACCGTGCCGGGCGGGATCGACCCGGACGGGGCCGGCGAGCCGCCCGCCATAGCCCCGGCTCAGGAAGGCCGGGCGCCGGCCGAGGTCGTGGAGCAGGCCCGCCACCGCCAGGGCCGTCGGCGTCTTGCCGGCGCCGCCGAGGGAAAAGTTGCCGATGCAGACCACCGGCGCGGGCACGCCGGTGCCGGCCCGCGCCATCCGGCGGGCGGACAGAGCGCCGTAGACGTGACCGACGGGCGCCAGCAGCCGGGCCGCCGGGCTCGACGTCTCGCGCCACCAGAAGCCCGGGGCCTGCCTCACGAGGCGAACCGACCGGCGATGATCAGCTGGCAGATGAAGGGTTCGAGGGCCGCCATGGCGCGATCGGTGGCGCCGCCGGCCGCCTCGATCGCCGCCGCCCCCGCCCGGGCCATCGCCCGGCCCTGCTCGGGATCGCCGAGCAGGGCATCGACCGCCGCCGTCAGTTCCTGCCCGTCCCGTACGGTCCGGGCGCCCCCGGCGCGTTCGAGGGCGGCGTAGACCTGTGCGAAGTTGCGGACGTGTGGCCCGGCCAGGATCGCCGCGCCGAGACGCGCCGGCTCGATCGGGTTCTGGCCGCCGTGACGCGCGAGCGAGCCGCCGACGAAGACGACCGGGCACAGGCGGTAGAACAGGCCGAGCTCGCCCACCGTGTCGGCGACGTAGAGGTCGACCTTGTCGTGCGGCTGTCCGCCGGTCGCGCGGCGCCCGACCCGCAGGCCCGTCGCGGCGGCCTGCGCCGCCACCTCCGCCCCGCGGTCGGGATGGCGCGGCACCACGAGGGTGAGGAGGCCCGGATGCTTTCGCGCCAGCGCCCGGTGGACCGAGGCGGCCGCGGCCTCCTCGCCCGGATGGGTCGAGGCGGCGAGCCAGACCGGGCGGCCCTGCGTCACGCCCTGGAGCTGGCGCAGCGCCTCGGGATCGGCCGGCGGCGGGCTCGCGTCGAATTTCAGGTTGCCGCCGGTCTCCACCCGGGGGGTGCCGAGGCGGGCGAAGCGCTCGGCTTCCTCCCGGCTCTGGGCGAGGCAGAGCGCGACGCGCGACAGGAGCGCACGGGCCACCGCCGGGGTGCGCGCCCAGCCCCGGGCCGAGCGTTCGGACATCCGCCCGTTGACCAGGATCAGCGGCACCCCGCGGGCGTGCAGCGCCAGGATGGTGTTGGGCCACAATTCCGATTCGGCGACGAGGGCGAGGTCGGGCTGCCAATGGTCGAGGAAGCGGGCGAGGTAGCGCGGCGCATCGAGGGGCACGAACTGATGCAGCGCCCCCCGCGGCAGCCGTCGGGCCAGGAGTTCGGCCGAGGTGCGGGTGCCGGAGGTGACCAGCACCGTGAAGCCGCGCCGGATCAGCCGCTCGACGAGGCCGAGGAGCGACAGGGCCTCGCCGATGCTGGCCCCGTGGGCCCAGACCAGCGGGCCCGCCGGCCGCGGCTTGCCGGGGCGGCCGGTGCGCTCGGGCAGGCGCACCGGGTCTTCCTTGCCGCGCCGGCGCCGCCAGGCCAGCAGCCCCGCGAGGGCCGGTTCGCCGACGATCAACCCGTAATGATAGGCGCGCAGCAGCGCCGGCAGGTCGACGGCCCGCTGCTCGCGGGCGCCCGTCTCTTCGCGCCTCATCGGGCGGAGGCCCCTTTGCGGGTATGGACCGGATCGATCCGGCCGACCTGCGCGAAGGCCCGGGCATGGACCGCGTTGAGATCGGTCTCGATGCGCAGGCGCGCGGCCTCGATCCCCGCCGCGTCGAGGTCGCGCGGGACGCTGATCGGTTCGCCGAAGGCCATCACGCCGCGGCCGAAGGGCAGGCCGAGGCTCGCCCGGTCCCAGCTGTCGAATTGCAGGTAGCGGCTCGTCACCACGGCGGTCGGTACCACCGGCCGGCCGGACATCCGTGCCAGCATCACGATACCCTCGCCGCAGCGCCGCGACACCTTCGGCACGTCGGCGCTGAAGGCCACCGACTCGCCGTCCTCCAGCGCCTTGAGGCAGCCGCGCAGGGCCTGGACCCCGCCCTTGGCCCAGATGTCGCGCGCGCGCCGCGCGCCCGAGCCGCGGATGACCCGCACGCCCATCCGCTCCAGGACGGCGGTGTTCACCCCGCCGTCGACCGAGCGCGACACCATGGTGGCGGCCCGGTCCTGCGGCCGGCGCACGAACGGCACCATCAGGTGCTGGCCGTGCCACATCGCGATGATGAACGGCCGCAGCGGCGTGAGCCAGTCGTAGGCGCCGGGCGGATCGAGGCTGAAGCGGTTCGTGCCCTGCACCAGCTTCAGGTAGCTCGCGCCGAGGTAGCCGAGGCTCTCCTGGGCGGCCCGGCTGCGGGCGATGCGGGTGACGACGCTCATCGGCAGCACTTCGTTCGGGAGGACGGGCTCTTCGGAGCGCGGGACAAGCCCCCCGCGCGGCCTCGCACCCGCGGGACGCAAGGGCCCGCGCGAATCCGGGCGCCGTCATGCTCCGTTCGGGCCCGCGAGGCAACCGCCGCGCGGGCGCAGATGCGGGCAGCGGCGTGCGGCAGCGCACGCCTGCCAGGGCGGACATGATCCCCGCGGAGGGCGGGGGAACTCCGAGCCGCGTGTTGATCCTGGTGAAGGTGGCGGGTCGATCCCCGCGGGTGCGGGGGAGCCTGTCACGATACCAAGGATAGCGATGGTGGTGGCGGTCGATCCCCGCGAGTGCGGGGGAGCCTCTACCAGCTAAATCACTGATACCGTTCACAATGTCAAAGATGCCGTTGGGGAAGGTGTGCGACCGGCGGCGTGTCAGGATGCCCGAGACCGGCCCGGTCGTCGAGGGCCATCGTCCGTGCGACGCCCGGCCCCGGATGGTGCGATGCACGCAAGCCCTTGTTTGGAATGGCTCCAATCTCTAGATTGGAGCCATTCCAGACTGGAGCATGCCCGTGAAGGCCCTGACCGATCTCACCGAACGCGAGGTGCTGGCCCTCGCCATCGCCAACGAGGAGGAGGATTCCCGCATCTACCGCAGTTTCGCCGAGAGCCTGCGGGCCGACCTGCCGGGCTCGGCCGGGGTGTTCGAGGCGATGGCGGAGGAGGAGGCGGGACACCGCGACGACCTCTACGCCGCGTATCGCCAGCGCTTCGGCGAGCACCTGCCGCCGCTGCGGCGCGAGGACGTGAAGGGCTTTCCCCGCCGCCGGCCGGTGTGGTGGCAGGGCCTCGATGCGGCACGGATGCGGCGGGAGGCGCAGGGGATGGAGGCGCAGGCCGCGGCCTTCTACGAGCGGGCGGCGGAGCTGTCTCGCGATCTCGGGGTGCGCCAGCTCTTCACCCGGCTCGCCGAGATCGAGCGCGGCCACGGCGACCGCGCCGCCTCCCTGTCGGCCGAGCAGGAGAGCGGGGACGCCGCCGCCGAGGAGGCACGGGCCGCCCACCGCCTGTTCGTGCTGCGCTACGTCCAGCCGGGCCTCGCCGGGCTGATCGACGGCTCGGTCTCGACGCTCGCGCCGCTCTTCGCCGCCGCCTTCGCCACCCACAACAACTGGCAGACCTTCCTGGTCGGTCTCGCCGCCTCGATCGGCGCCGGCATCAGCATGGGCTTCACCGAGGCCCTGTCCGACGACGGCAGCATCACCGGGCGCGGCTCGCCCTGGCTGCGCGGTCTCGTCTGCGGCGTCATGACGACGGTCGGGGGCCTGGGCCACACGCTGCCCTACCTGGTGCCGGATTCCTGGTCGAACGCCTTCGCGATCGCCACCGTGCTGGCCGCCCTGGTGGTGGTGGTGGAGCTCTGCGCCATCTCGGCGATCCGCACCCGCTACATGGAGACGCCGTTCTGGCGCGCCGCCCTCCAGGTGGTGCTCGGCGGGGTGCTGGTGCTGCTCGCCGGCGTCGCCATCGGCAGCGCCTGACCCGTCGTCCGGCGCGACCCGGCCGCGTGCGGCACCGTGCGCGCGGGGCGGCCCCGAAAGCCGCTCCCGCGACCTTGAAAATGGTCTAGATACAGGGGACCCGTGGGCCCGAGCGGACGGCCCATCAAGAGACGTCCTCCGAGACGCCGCCCGAGGAAACGCCGTGCAGACCAGCTTCACCCCCGCGCAGCTCGCCGATCCGGCCATGGCGGCCTCGGAGAAGATCCTTCGCACCTGCGTGCATTGCGGCTTCTGCACCGCCACCTGCCCGACCTACCTGCTGCTCGGCGACGAGCTCGATTCGCCGCGCGGGCGCATCTACCTGATCAAGGACATGCTGGAGGGGGGCAAGCCGGCGAGCCCGGAGGTGGTCAAGCACGTCGACCGCTGCCTGTCCTGCCTGTCCTGCATGACCACCTGCCCGTCGGGGGTGCACTACATGCACCTCGTCGACCATGCCCGCGCCCACATCGAAAAAACCTATTCCCGCCCGGCGGAGGACCGCCTCCTGCGCGCGGTGCTGGCCCGCGTGCTGCCCTACCCGAACCGCTTCCGCCTGGCGCTCCTCGGCGCCACCCTCGGCCGGCCGTTCCGGGGCATCGCCGCGAAGATGCCGAAGGTCGGCAACCGGCTCGCCGCGATGCTCGACCTCGCGCCCGGCGCGCTGCCGACCCGCTCGGCCCAGGACAGGCCCGGCCGCTTCCCCGCCGCCGGCCCGCGCCGGGGCCGGGTGGCGCTCCTGCGCGGCTGCGCCCAGAGCGTGCTGCGGCCCGACTTCAACGAGGCGGCGATCCGGCTCCTGAACCGCCACGGCGTCGAGGTGGTGCAGGCCAAGGGCGAGGGATGCTGCGGCGCGCTCACCCACCACATGGGCCACGAGGAATCCTCGCACGCGCTCGCCAGGCGTACGATCGACGCCTGGATCGCCGAGATGGACGGCGAGGGGCTGGACGCCATCGTGGTCACGGCGTCCGGCTGCGGCACCACGATCAAGGATTACGGCTTCATGTTCCGCGACGACCCGGCCTATGCGGACAAAGCCGCCCGGGTCTCGGCGATCGCCCGCGACGTCACCGAGTACGTCACAGGCCTCGGCCTGTCCGCGCCGGTGGTCGAGACCGACCTCGTCGTCGCCTACCACTCCGCCTGCTCGATGCAGCACGGCCAGGGCCTGCGCACCGAGCCGAAGGCGCTGCTGGCGCGGGCCGGCTTCACCGTGAAGGACGTGCCCGAGGGCCACATCTGCTGCGGCTCGGCCGGGACCTACAACATCCTGCAGCCGGAACTCGCCGCGCACCTGCGCGCCCGCAAGGTCGCCAACATCGAGCGCGTGCGGCCCGACGTGATCGCCACCGGCAATATCGGCTGCGCCACCCAGATCGGGAAGGGTACCGCCATCCCGATCGTCCACACGGTGGAACTCCTCGACTGGGCGACCGGCGGGCCGCGCCCGGCGGCCCTCGACGGGGTGTCGGACAAGCGGCCGGCGCTGGCGGCGGCGGAATAGGCGGCGGGCGCCCCGGTCGCCGGCCGACGGAATTCAGAGCACCGGCGGCGCCGCAACCTCCGCCGTTTCCCCCGCCGCCGCCCGGCAATCCGCGACGGTCGCCCGGGCGGTGTCGATGGCGATCGACACCGCCGCCATCGTTCGTGAATCGAGCTCGCGCCGGCGCATGTCGCGCACCACCTCGATGGCGAGCTTGTCGATCTCGACGGCAAGGCCGGCGATCGCCTCCGGGTCGCGGGAGGCCCGGGCCTGGTCGGTGATCTCGAGCAGGCGATCGGTCACCTCGTCGATGCGCTCGCGGCGCAGGCTCGCCAGGCGCTGGCGCAGCCAGGCCACCGCCGAGGCGAGGCCGCCGGCCAGGGCCGCGAGGAGGTAGAGCGTATCGCCGTAGCGCTCGACGACGCCGTGCTGCTCGCGCTCGAAATAGTCGATCGCCCCGGGATGGATCGGGATCCGGGCGCTCGTCGCCGCGACCGTCGTCTCGTAGGCCGGCGCCTGGACGTATTCGGCCGCGTCGGTCGCCTCGGCGGCGGCGGTGCGCAACTCGAACAGGTGCTGGGTCACGTCGGCCGCGAGGGTCCGGCTGAGCGACTTGCGGGCCATCAGCCGGTAGGAGGCTCCGACCGTCTTGACGTCGTCCGCCGGCAGCTTCGGCCGTCCGCCGAACAGGCCGGCCGGAACGGTCACGGCCTGGAGGCGGGGGAAGCGCTCGATCACCGCGTCGCTGTCGGGCACGTCGACGAAGGCGAGCTTGCCGTTGCGGGCGATCCCCCGCACCGCCTCGACGAGCCCGCGGGCCTTCGGGGCCGAGGCCGCGATGATGCTGACGAAGACATCCACCCGCCGGTCGCGGATCGCGGCCGCCGCCTCCGATCCATCGAGGGCGACGAGGCGGACCGTGTGGGCCGGCACCGGAGCGCCCGCCTGTCCCGCGTCCTGGGTGTCGAGGGCAAGGTCGTAATAGGCCAGGATGTTCTTGAGCAGCCAGAAATCGGCGCTCTTGTGGGCCGCGATGCCGAGGCGCTTGCCGGCGAGTTTCGGGAAGCCGGTGATTCCCGAAGCCTCCGGCGAGACGATCAGCATCGCCTGGTCGCGCAGGATCGCGAGCGTCAGGGCGTTCGTCGGCAAGAGCACGTCGGGGCGAACCACCGCGAGGTCGGCCCGGCCGTCCTGGAGCGCGGCGGCGCTCTCGCGCACGTCGTCGAAGGACAGGATCTTGAGCTGGATGTTTTCCCGCCCCGCCGCGAGCGCGTCGGCGTAGGCCTTGATCAGGGCCGGCTCGGTCCCGTCCCGCGGGGCGACCGCGATGGTGAGGGTGGTGGCCTGGCTCAAGTAAAGTGCGACCCCGATCGCCGCGGCCAATGCCGCCACGATCAGGGCCGCGAAGGTCTCGCGCCGCAAGACCCAGTCCGGGAGGGCGGGCATCGGCGCGAATCCGGCTCAGAACACCGAGATCAGCACGATCCCGCCGACCATCAGGGCAGCGCCTATGAGGCGCGGCGGCCCGGCCTTGACCTGACGCATGCCGAGCCAGCCGAAATGGTCGAGCGCCACCGAGGTCAGCAGGTTCGCGGTGATGAGGAGCCCGTTCAGTGCGCCGGCCCCGACCTTGTCGACGAAGAGCAGGCCCGCGAAGACCGCGACCGCCCCGGTGAGGCCGGCGAGCGGCATCCACCAGCGCACCCCGGCCAGGTCCTTGCGGGTCGGCAGCGGCGTGGGCTTCAGCAGGGTCATCAGCGCGAAGGCGAAGACGACCGGCAGGAACGACACCGTGGCAGCGAGCCACGGATTGACCAGCGCCCCGCGCAGCTGCGAGTTCCACACCACGCCGATCGCCATCAGGGCGCCGGCCACCAGGATGAACGGGTAGAGCAGCTTGCCGCTCATGCCGTGGCTCTCGCCCTCGTCCTTCTTGCCCGCGGTCTTTGCAATGAACACCACGCCGGCCGCCATCATGAGCCCGCCGAGCCAGGGCAGCGGCTTGAAGCCGGCGGCCTGGAGCCCGAACAGCCCGAACGCGTCGAGGGCGAGCGAGGTGATGATGTTGGCGGTCAAGGTCAGGCCGTTGAAGGGTCCCGCCCCGACCTTGTCGATGAAGGCGAGCCCGCCGAACACCGCGACCGCGCCGGCCAGCCCCCCGAGGGGGGCGTACCAGGGCATTTTTTCCAGGGTCTCGAGGCTCGGCAGCGGCGTCGGCATCACCAGGAACAGGGTGGTGAAGACGAACACGATCGGCAGGAACGACACCGTGGCGGCGAGCCACGGATTGACCATGTGCCCGCGCAGCTGCGCGTTCATCGCGTTGCCGAGCGCCTGGAGCGCACCGGCGACCAGGATGAAGGGATAGAGGAGCGCGGCGATCGACACCGGGACAACCTTCCTGTGGGAGGGGAATCGGACGAGGAGGAGCGGTCAGACGAGAAGAAGACCGGCGAGCGCCAGCGCGAGGGCCGGCGGCATCACCAACAGGCCGAGCTTGAGGAAGCTCCAGAAGCTGACGTCCTGGCCCTCGCGGCGGATGGCCGTGAGCCACAGGATGGTGGCGAGCGAGCCGGTGACCGAGAGGTTCGGCCCGAGATCGACGCCGATCAGCACCGCGCCCGCGACCTTCTCGGGGACGTGCGCGGCCTGGACCGCAGCCCCGGCGATCAGGCCCGCCGGCAGGTTGTTGACGAGGTTGCAGGCGATGGCGATCAGCGCGCCGGCGCCCCAGGCGGTCTCGGTCGGCGCGGCGGTGGCGGCCTGCTTCAGGGTGTCGGCGATCATCGCCAGCACGCCGGTCTTCTCGAGCGCCTCGACCAGCACGAACAGCCCGGCGACCAGCGGCAGCACGCTCCAGGACACGTCCTTCACCACCTCGACCGCGCCGCTCCCCTTGCGGAGCGCCAGCACGATGAGGGTGGTGGCGAGCCCCGCCACGAAGGTCGGCAGGCCGAGATCGCGCCCGAGCGCCGAGGCGCCGATCAGCACCGCGCCGGTCGCCACGATGCCGAGGCCCGCGACGATTCCCGTGCGGGAGAGCGCCGTCGCCTCGACGTCGGTGGCGACCGATTGCTGCTTGAGGGTGCCGTTCTGGGTCAGGCGCAGGACGAGGTAGGTCGTCCCGATCGCGAGCAGCGACGGCAGGGCGAACAGCGCGAGCCACCGGGTCAGCGGCGGCATGTGCTCGGCGAAGACCACGAGGTTCGCCGGGTTCGAGATCGGCAGCACGAACGACGCCGCGTTGGCGATGAAGGCGCAGATGAACAGGTAGGGCAGCGGGTTCTCGACCTTGGCGGCCCGGGTCGCCGCGTAGACCGCCGGGGTCAGCACCACCGCGCAGGCGTCGTTCGACAGAAAAACCGTGACGACGGTGCCGACGAGGTAGACCAGGGTGAAGAGCCGGGTCGCCGAGCCCTGGGCGGTGCGCACCGCGATGCCGGCGAGCCAGTCGAACAGGCCCTCCTTCCGGGCGACCTCGGACATCAGCATCATGCCGACGAGGAACAGGTAGACGTCGGTGCCCTTGAGCACGCCCTCCCAGGCGGTCCCGGCCGGAAGCAGGCCGAGCAGCACCAGGGCGAGGGCGCCCGTGACCGCCCAGATCGCCTCCGGCCAGGAGAACGGGCGCACGATCACGCCGAGGGTGGCGAGGGCGGCGATCGCCCAGGTCGCGAGATTGGGGCTGAGCGTCAGCGCGGCCATCGGGGGAAAGGTCCTGTCGTCACGGTCGGGAGGATCTGAAGGGTGTTCGGCCTAGGGTCACCCGCATTCGCGGCCCTCCCACCCGCGGCCTCATTCCGAGGTGCGAGTGGAACGAGCCTCGAAGGAGGGCCCCAGGAATCACAGTGGGCGAGGCCTCCTGCGAGGCTCCCGTTGGTCGCACCTCGGGGCGAGGTCGCGGTTGGGAAGAATTTCAGCCGTTGCGGTTCGCTTCGCGGAGCGGGTGGTTCTCCATCACCACTGCCGCCCGTTACGGTTCGGTCCGAGCTGCGTCCCCAGGAGTCCCCGCGCCTCCCAGGCGCCGAGCGCATCGGCATCGCTGCCGATCCCGCGGGACGTGGGCAGTCCGTTCGGATCGGTCGCCGGCTCGATCGTGTCGGTGTCGGTGGCGCCCCCGCCCGTCGCTCGGACCGCGATCGCCCGGGCGTCCGCCGGCCAGGCGATGGTGGTCGCGTAGCAGCGTGCGCCGTCCTCCCGCCCCATCGGCCGCCACGCTCCGTCGTCGATGCGGTATTCCACCGTCTCGGCCGGACCCAGCACCAGGGCGCGCAGGGTCACGTCCTCGCCGACCACCTGGCCGGCGTCGCAGGCGAGGCGCCGGTCGGCGGGCGCGGTGATCAGCACGAAGGGCCAGGGCCGGGCGAGCTCCTTGAAGCGCCAGCTCGTCACGCCGCCGTCGATGGCCGCCACCGCGTAGCCGACCGGACCTTCCTCGATCTGCCCGGTGGAGCGGGTCGCCGCGTAGACGGTGCGCCCGTCATTGGCGAGTTCGTTGTAGTGGGTGTGGCCCATCTCGACGAGGCGCACCGGCCCGCGATGGACGAGATCGGCCACGCGCTCGGCCTCACCCTCGCCCTTCAGGTCCGCCGGGTAGCTGTGCATGAACAGGGCGCAAGGACGTGTCCCGGCGCGATCCAGCTCGGCGGCGAGCCAGGCGACCTGATCGGCGCCGAGGCGGAAATCCGGCCCGCCGGAGCCCGGTCCGCACATGTCGAGGAAGAGGCAGCGCACGCCGCGCACCTCCACCGCGTAGGGCAGGCGCGGCGCGTCGAGCCCGCCATAGAAGGCGTCGAGGCTGCCGCCCTCCATGTCGTGGTCGCCGGTGATGACGTGGGCCGGCAGGCGGAGCCGATCGAGGCCGGCCCGCACCAGGGCGTATTGCTCGGGCCGGCCGTTATCGGCGTTGTCCCCGGGCACGAACACGAAGTCGAGGCCCGCACCCTCGTTCCCGGAGACGTCGTTCAGCTGCGCCACGATGGCGGCGAAGTCGCGGGCGTTGTCGGCCTCCGCCCCGGTGAGGTGGAGGTCGCCGATATGCGCGAAGGCGAGGGGGATTGTCATGGCCGCACTCAGACCCCTTGAAGGGCGGGACGACGGGTCGGTCCAGAGGGCGTGCCGGCCTGGGCCGGCTCGAAGCCCCGGGTCTCGGGCATCATCGTCAGGTAGAGGGCAAAGCCCAGGCCCGCGATGCCGGCGAGCGTCAGGAACGCCGTCGAGTAGCCGGCCGACACGATGATCAGCCCCGCGAGGGTCGCGCTCAACGAGGCGCCGAGGCCCTGGGCGGTCGCGACCGCGCCCTGGCTGACGTTGAACCGCCCGGTGCCGCGGGTCAGGTCCGCCACCACGATCGGAAAGAGCGCGCCGTAGACGCCGGCGCCGATGCCGTCGAGGAGCTGCACCCCCACGAGATAGAACGGGTTGTTCGAGAAGGTGTAGAGCACGCCGCGCAACGCCAGCACCCCGAAGGCGGCGAGGAAGATGGGTTTCCGGCCGATCGCATCGGCCTTGTGGCCGACGAACATCGCCACCGGCACCATCACGCATTGCGCCGCCACGATGCAGATCGCGATGAGCGAGGTGGCGTTGTCCTTGCCCGACAGGTGGGTGAGGAGCTGCCCGACCGAGGTCAGCATCGCGGCGTTCGACAGGTGGAAGATCGCCGCGAGCAGCGCGAACAGCATCAGGTACTTGTTCTGCAGGAGAGCGGTCAGGCCGGAAGGCTGCTCGGCGCCGGACTGGTCCTCGGCGCTGTCGAGGCCGCGAGCGAGGTCGTTGTCGATCGCGTCCTCCGGCACCATCAGCATCGCGCCAATCGAGAGGGCGGCGAGCACGCCCATCAGCCAGAACACCACGATCGGCCCGAACAGATAGGCGAGCCCCCCGGCGAGCGCCGCCGAGACGGCGTTGCCGGCATGGTTGAAGCCTTCGTTGCGGCCGATGCGCTTGGCGAAGAGCTTGGGGCCCACCACCCCGAGGGTGATGGCGGCGAGCGCCGGCGGAAAGATCGCCCCGGCGATGCCGGCGAGCGACTGGGTGGCGGCCACCGCGTAGAAATTCGAGATGAAGGGGAGCGCCAGGCAGCTCAGGGTGACGGCGAGCGCTGCCGCGATCACGATGGCGCGCTTGTGCCGGGAGCGGTCGATCAGCGCGCCTGCCGGGGTCTGGGCGATCAGGCCGGCGATGCCGGCGATCGTCATGACCATGCCGGTGGTCGCCTCGTTCCAGCCCTGGTCGGGGCCGCGCACGGCGATGAGGTAGATCGCCAGGTACGGCCCGAGTCCGTCGCGTACGTCCGCCAGGGTGAAGTTGAGCGCGTCGAGCCCGCGCAGCGCACGCCGGGACGGCTGTCGATCGGACGGCGCGGACGCAGAGGCAGGAACGGAGGTTGCCGAGCTCACCGTGATGTCTCCCTGAGGAAGGACCGACCGATCCGGAGCCGAGAACCGGCGAGATCGCGGAAAGTTGCGATGCCATAGGGATTAAGCACCTGCGCGGTGCGTTCGCGCCGCGCAGGTCGTCTTCGGCCGCTGGTCTCAGGCCGGGGTCAGAACCTGCGCGTGGGCGGAGGCGGGGGCGCGCCCGGAC
>NZ_JTHF01000170.1 GCF_001043895.1 Methylobacterium indicum | reverse complement strand
CCCGATCCGGGTCATGCCGGCCGATCGGGATCTGTCCGTCTCCGCCGGCATGCTGAGGCCGATCACGCTGCCGCTCGGGTTGTCGCTCGGCGACCGTTACTGCCTGGCTTTGGCGAGACGAGAGGCCGCGACGGCGCTGACGGCCGAGCGGCGCTGGTGCGACATCGCCGCAGCCGTCGCCCTCGAGGTCGAGACCATCCGCTGACGGGGCGGGACGCCGACCGGGCATCCCGCCCCACGCGCCCTCAGAACCGCACCGCCCGCGCCCGCTTCACCTGGGGGATCGCCTCGATCGCCTTCAGCAGAGCGCCCGAGACCGGCTCGTCGACGGCGGCAAAGCAGATCGCGTCGCCGCCCGGCCGGTCGCGGCCGAGATGGAAGGTGGCGACGTTGACGCCGGCCTCGCCCATCAGCGTGCCGAAGCGGCCGATGAAGCCCGGCTGGTCGGCGTTGCGGATGTAGAGCATGTGGGGGGCCACCGCGGCCTCGAGCGCGATGCCGCGGATCTCGACGAAGCGCGGGCGGCCGTCGCCGAACACCGTGCCGGCGGCGTCGCGGGGCATGTCCTCGGCCTCGACCGTCAGGTGGAGGCGCGAGGCGTAGGGCCCCTCGACGGCGGTGCGGGTCGCGGTCTCGACCTGGATGCCGCGGGCCCGCGCCACCTCGATCGCCGAGACCATGTTGACGCCCTCCAGGAACGGCCGCAGCGCGCCCGTCACCGCAGCCGCCGTGAGCGCCTTGGTGTTCAAGCCAGCCGCCTCGCCCTCGTAGACGATGCGGATGCCGCGGATCGGCGCCTCGGTGAGCTGGCCGAGGAACGAGCCGAGCTGCTCGGCGAGCGTCACGTAGGGCCGCAGCCGCGGCGCCTCCTCGGCGGAGATCGACGGGAAGTTGACCGCGTTGCGGATCGCCCCGTTGAGCAGGTAGTCGCTCATCTGCTCGGCGACCTGGAGCGCCACGTTCTCCTGCGCCTCGGTGGTCGAGGCGCCGAGATGCGGCGTGCAGACCATGTTCGGGTGACCGAACAGCACGTTGTCCTTGGCCGGCTCCTCGGTGAATACGTCGAAGGCGGCGCCCGCGACGTGGCCGGATTCGAGGGCGGCGCGCAACGCCACCTCGTCGACGAGGCCGCCGCGGGCGCAGTTGACGATCCGCACGCCGGGCTTCGTGCGCGCCAGCGCCTCACCTGAGAGGATGTTGCGGGTCTTGTCGGTGAGCGGGACGTGCAGGGTGATGACGTCGGCCCGGCGCAGGAGGTCGTCGAGCTCGACCTTCTCGACGCCCAGCGCCACGGCGCGCTCGGGCGTCAGGAACGGGTCGTAGGCGATGATCCGCATCCGCAGGCCGATGCCGCGATCGGCGACGATGGCGCCGATATTGCCGCAGCCGATCACCCCGAGGGTCTTGGCGGTCAGCTCGATGCCGAGGAAGCGGTTCTTCTCCCACCGGCCGGCTTGCGTCGAGGCGTCGGCCTGCGGGATCTGGCGGGCGAGCGAGAGCATCAGCGCGATGGCGTGCTCGGCGGTGGTCACGGCGTTGCCGTGCGGCGTGTTCATCACGATCACGCCGCGGGCGGTCGCGGCGGGCACGTCGATCGTGTCGACGCCGATGCCGGCCCGGCCGATCACCGCGAGGTTGCCGGCGCGCTCCAGGAGGGCGGCGGACACTTTCGTGGTCGAGCGGACGGCGAGGCCGTCATACTCGCCGATCGCGGCGGCGAGGGCTTCCTTGTCCTTGCCGAGCTCGGGGCGGAGATCGGCCTGGATGCCGCGCTCGCGGAAGATCGCGATCGCGGCGGGGGAGAGGGTGTCCGAGATCAGGACTTTTTTGATGGGGGTGGGCATGGCGAGCCTCGAACGGGGTCGCGCCATCGCCCCGCTGGGGGAGCGGGTCGGCCGGGGGCTCGCGTGGTCACACCGGGTTGTGCGCATCCTCCTCTCCCCGCGGGCGGGGAGAGGGCTGTTGACCCCTTGTCGGGTCAACAGCGAGGCGGCAGCCGAGGGTGAGGGGGTGGTGCCGGAAGAGTCTCATCCGGAGACACCCCCTCACCCTCGCTCCGGCTGCGCCTGCGCTCGTCGCTTGCACACCAAGGTGCAAGCGACCCTCTCCCCGCCCGCGGGGAGAGGAGAGAACCCGCGCTTCATTCGGCAATGTGTGATCGTCGTGGGCCACGCCCAGCCGACGCCGGCTCCCGCGGGGCTCCGGCGCCGAGAATACGGCGATGATGGGCTTGGGTCAGGCCGCCTGCGTCAGGCGAGCCTTCTCCTGGGCGAAGGCCCAGTCGAGCCACGGCGTCAGGGCTTCGAGGTCGGAGGCCTCGACGGTGGCGCCGCACCAGATCCGCAGGCCGGGAGGCGCATCGCGGTAGGAGCCGATGTCGAGGGCGACGCCCTCGCGGTCGAGCGCCGTGGTGATGCCCTTGGCCACCGCGGCCACGGCCTCCGGCCCGCGCCCGACCACGTCGGGATCGCTCACCACGAGGCAGACGCTGGTATTCGAGGCGGTCGCCGGGTCCTGGGCGAGGTTGGCGATCCAGGGCGTGCGGGCGACCCAGTCGGCGATGACGCCGGCATTGCGGTCGGCGCGGGCGCGCAGGGCCGGCAGCCCCCCGAGCTTGTCGGCCCATAGGAGCGCGTCGATATAGTCCTCGACCGCCAGCATCGAGGGCGTGTTGATGGTCTCGCCCTGGAAGATGCCCTCGATCAGCTTGCCGCCCTTGGTCATGCGAAAAATCTTCGGCATCGGCCAGGCCGGGACGTGGCTCTCCAGCCGCGCGACGGCGCGGGGCGAGAGGATCAGCATGCCGTGCGCCGCCTCGCCGCCGAGCACCTTCTGCCAGGAGAAGGTGACGACATCGAGCTTTGGCCAGTCGAGGTCCTGCGCGAAGGCCGCCGAGGTGGCGTCGCAGATCGTCAGCCCCTCGCGGTCGGCGGCGATCCAGTCGGCGTTCGGCACGCGCACGCCCGAGGTGGTGCCGTTCCAGGTGAACACCACGTCGCGGGTGCGGGTGTCGACGGTCGAGAGGTCGGGCAGGCGGCCGTAGGGCGCCTTGATCACGCGGGCGTCGAGCTTGAGCTGCTTGATCGCGTCGGTGACCCAGGTCTCGCCAAAAGATTCCCAGGCCAGCATATCGACCGGGCGGGCACCGAGGAGCGACCACATCGCCATCTCGACGGCGCCGGTGTCGGAGGCCGGCACGATGCCGATGCGATAGTCGGCCGGCACCTGCAGCACGCTGCGGGTCAGGTCGATCGCCTGTTTGAGCTTGGCCTTGCCGAGCTTCGCCCGGTGCGAGCGGCCGAGCGCCGCATCGGAGAGGGCCTCGGGGGTCCAGCCGGGGCGCTTGGCGCAGGGGCCGGAGGAGAAGAAGGGCGCGCGCGGGCGCACCTCGGGGAGGCGGGTCGTCGTCATGCTGTGTCCATCCTTCCAGATGGGCGCCTCTCGGTGGGGAGAGGTGTCCCGCCGCCGGGGATGCGCCGCGCCGGCCCCCGCGTCAAGCCTGTCGTCACCGCACCCTGGCCGGCCGGCGCCCCGCCGGATACGAGGGGAGCCGGTGACACGAGGGTGACATGGACGAGTTCGGGCGCGCCCTCGGGCTGGCGGTGGCGATGATCCTGCGGGGGGATGCCGACCTCGTCGCCATCGTCGGCCTGTCGCTGCGGGTGAGCCTGACGGCAGCGGCCCTCGGCTTCGTCCTCGGCGCGCCGCTCGGCGCGCTCCTCGCCGCGACGCGGTTTCCCGGCCGCGGCGCGGTGCTCGTCCTCATCAACGCGCTCCTCGGCCTGCCACCGGTGGTGGTGGGGCTGGTGCTGTACCTGCTGGTCTCGCGCTCGGGGCCGCTGGGGAGCCTCGGCCTGCTGTTCACGCCGGGCGCCATGGTGATCGCGCAAGGGGCGCTCGCCCTGCCCATCGTCGCGGCGCTCTCGCACCGCACCTGCGAGGCCCTGTGGGCCGAATACGGCGACGCCCTGCGGGTCGACGGGGTCGGGGCGGGGCACGCGGCGCGGATCCTCCTCGCCATGGCGCCCGCGCCCCTCGTCACCGCCTTCCTGGCGGCGTTCGGGCGGGCCATCGCCGAGGTCGGCGCCATCCTGATGGTGGGGGGCAACATCCGCGGCTACACGCGCACCATGACGACCAGCATCGCGCTCGAGACGAGCCGCGGCGACCTGGCGCTGGCGCTCGGTCTCGGCCTCGTCCTCGTCAGCCTGACGCTGGTGGTGAGCGCCGCCGCCTTCGGGATCAGCCGGGTGGCGGCGGCGCCCCGCGGGTGATCACTGCGTCGGCATCGTGCCGGTCGGGAAGAACAGCTGCTCGCCGTTGATCGTGAACGAGGCGATGGCTGCGCGGCCGCGCTCGGAGGTCAGCCACTCGTGCCAGATCCTGGCGTCGGCCGCGTGGATCTGCGGGTTCTTCGACGGGTTCACCAGGGTCGAGCCGTAGGGGTTGAACAGCGCAGGGTCGCCCTGGACCAGGATCACGAGGTTCTGGCGGTTCTTGAAGTTCGCCCAGGTCGCCCGGTCGGTCAGGGTGTAGGCATCCATCGCGGCAGCGGCGTTCAGCGTCGGGCCCATGCCCTGGCCGAGCTCGCGGTAGCCGCTCCCCAGGCCCCGGGCCTCGATGCCGGCCTTCTTCCACAGGCGCAGTTCGGTGCGGTTGGTGCCGCTGTCGTCGCCGCGGCTGGCGAAGGGCGCCTTGGCCTTGGCGATGCGGGCGAGCGCGTCCGTCGCGTCGCGTCCGCCCTTGATGCCGGCCGGGTCGGCGGCGGGGCCGACGATCACGAAGTCGTTCGCCATCACGTCCCGGCGGTCGAGGCCGTGGCCATCAGCGACGAACTTGTCCTCGCCGGCCCGGTCGTGGACGAGGAGCGCGTCGGCATCGCCCTTGGCGCCGATGGCCAAGGCCTGGCCGGTGCCGACCGCGACGACGCGGACCGCGATGCCGGTCTCGCGCTGGAAGATTGGCAGCAGATGGCCGAACAGGCCCGATTGCTCGGTCGAGGTGGTGGAGGCGAGCGTGATCGCCCGCTCCTGTGCGGCCGCGGGCAGGACGGGCGCAAGCGCGAGGAGCGCGGCGAGCGCGAGGCGGCGTGAGATCGGGAGGCTCAAGGGCGGGTCTCCGGTGGCGGTGTCGGCCAGCGATAGCCCGCGGCCCGGCCGCGGCGCCAGGACGATTCGCGCCCGGGGGATCACCTCTTCGCGGGCGGTGCCGCCGCCGCGAGGCTGTTGGCGATCGTCGTCAGCAGAGCGGCGGCCTGGGTCGCGACCGCGGGCTCCCGCCCGTCCGCCGTCAGCCGGCGCTTGGTCTCGATCACGGTCTCGACCGCCTCGACGAGGTCCGCCGCCGGGATCACCCGGCGCTCGACGAGGACCAGCATCAGGCTCTCGACCAGCATCAGGGCCGCCTGGGCCTCGGCGGCATAGGCCTGGTCCAACCCGGTCGGATTCCCGTCGCGCTCAGGCTCCGGCATCGTCGTGACCCATCCGCTTGCAGCCGGCCTCCCGCAATCCGACGAATTCCGGCCGGCCGCGCTCCGAGACGTCGAGAAGCGGCCCGGCGATCCGCACCAGGCCGTCGAGGTCGCCGATCGTCACCCGGCGCCCCCGCATCGCGACGACGCCGCTTTCCCGGAACGAGCGCAGCACCCGGTTCACGTGGACGTTGGAGATGCCGAGATGGTCGCCGATCTGCTCCTGGGTCATCGGCAGGTCGAAGGCCATCGCCTCGGGGGCGAGGGTGCCCGAGAGGATCAGGCGGCCGCGGAAATCGACCAGCAGCATCGCCAGGCGCTCGTCGGCGCTGCCGCGGCCGAGGCCGACCACCCAGTTGTGCAGCCGGCGCTCCTCCTCGATCACCTGCCACATGCAGCGGGTGGCGAGGTCGGGGTCGCGCTCGTAGGCCTCGCGCAGGGTCCGGTGGTCGACCTGCTCGACCAGGATCTCGGACAGGGCCTGCACGGCGTCTGGGCTGTGGGTCGCAAACAGGCTTTTGACCGCGAACAGGTCGCCCGGCAGGAAGATGAGGATGAACTGGCTGCGTCCGTCCTCCAGGGTGCGCAGGCGGCCGACCCAGCCCTTGCGCAGGCGGAAGACCGTGTCGTTCGGGCTGCCCGCCTCCACCAGAAGGCGGCCGGCCGGGTAGATTCGTCCGGACCCGGCCATCACCCGGTCGAGCGCCGCCTCGCCGCGTTGCAGGGCCCCCAGGATCTCGGGCCGGTGCAGCATGTAGCGGGCGGAATCGGGCATGGCGGCGGTGCGGTCCGGGGTGCGTCGCGACAGGACGGCGCCCGGAAGGACAGCGCCGATCACTGGGCTCTAGGGAGCCTCGGCGGCGGCGGCATTCACCTGCGTTGTGTTCCCGACAGAGTCCGGTGGACGATCAGCCGATCAGGTCCGGCCGGCGCTCGCGGGTGATCCGGGCCGCTTCCGCCGCGCGCCAGCGGGCGATGGCCGCGTGGTTGCCGCCGGTGAGCACCTCCGGGATCTCCCGCCCCTCCCAGTCCCGCGGGCGGGTGTAGTGCGGGTATTCGAGGCCGCCGCTCTCGAAGCTCTCCTCGACGCCGGACGCGTGCTTGCCCATCGTGCCGGGCAGGAGGCGCACGCAGGCATCGAGCACCACCAGCGCGGCGGGCTCGCCGCCCGACAGGATGTAGTCGCCGATCGAGACCTCCTCCAGGCCGCGCCCGGCGATCACCCGCTCGTCGACGCCCTCGAACCGGCCGCAGACCACGACCACCCCCGGCCCTTCGCTCAGCGCCCGGACGCGGGCTTGCGTGAGCGGGCGGCCCCGGGGGCTCATCAGCAGGCGCGGGCGGGGATCGTCGGGGGGGCAGGCGGCATCGATCGCCGCCGCGAGCACGTCGCAGCGCAGCACCATCCCGGCGCCGCCGCCGGCGGGCGTGTCGTCCACCGCCCGGTGCCGGCCGATTCCGTGGTCGCGGATGTTGCGCGCCTCCAGGCTCCAGGCGCCCCGCGCCAGCGCGTCGCCGGCGAGCGACAGGCCGAGATGGCCGGGAAACATCTCGGGGTAGAGGGTCAGGATCGTGGCGCGCCAGGGCGCGGCGGAGGATGCGTCGGAGGTCATGCGGGTTGATGGCGCCGGAGGGGCGGAGCGGTCAACCGGCCCGGGCCCTCACGCCTCCTCGGCCCGGCACAACGCGTCGACGGTCTTCAGGTAGGCCTTGGCGTCGAACTTCTTCAGGGTGTTCGGGCCGAGATAGCGCACCGTGCCGAAGACCTTGCGCCGTCCCCAGGGCCGGTCGTGCAGGCCGAACAGCCAGGCGACGTTGGTGAAGGAGTTCGCATCGCGGCCGTCGAGGAAGTAGCGGTTGTTGAGACGCAGTGCCACCGCGAAGGCCTCCTCCGGCGAGGGCGACCATTCGAGGATCTTCTTGCCCCAGTACATGCGCAGGTGGTTGTGCATGTAGCCGGTGACGCGCATCTCGCGCATCGCGGCGTTCCAGTACTCGTCGTGGGTGCGCCCCTCGGCCAGAGCCGCCTCGTCGTAGAGGTGGGGGCGCGGATCGTCCGCGTGCTCGGCCAAAGCCTTGCGCGACCAGTCCGGCAGGGCCGTGGCGTAGGCCCCGTAGCCCGGATTGGTGTGGACGTGGTTCATCGCCAGTTCGCGCCGGACGATCAGCTCCTCGAGATAGGCCGCCCGGTCCTCCGGGCCGCCGGTCTTGGCCGCCTGCACCTCGAGGGCGATCGCCACCGGCGAGATCTGGCCGAAATGCAGGTAGGGGCTCATGTGCGAGGCCGCTCCCGCCTCGGGCTTGTTGCGCACCGTGCCGTACTCGCCGAACGGTCCGGCGAGGTAGGCGGCGAGGCGACGATGCGCCTCGACCTCGCCGCCGCGGAAGCGCCGCACCGGCGGCACGTCGCGGTCGAGGGTCATCGCGGCGAGCGCCGCCTCGGGATCGGAGACGTCGAGGTCGCTCTTCAGCGACAGGTCGTCGGCCTTGTGCTTGACCGTGCGGGCCCGCAGGGGCGCGAGATAGGGCTCCCAGGTCCGGTGCAGCTTCGGCCGCAGGGTGCGGGCGGCGAATTCGTGCTTGCCCGAGGCGACCTCGAGCGGGACCACCACGTCGCCCTCGACCTGGACCAGGCGGCCGTCGAAGCCCTTCTCGATCTCGGCGTACCACTGCTTCTGGATCGTCAGGTAGCCGCGGTCGAGGACCAGCATCGCCGCCTGCCTGCCCAAAGTCAGGGCAGCCTTGGCCGGGGTCGCCCGGCGCAGCACGAAGGCGATGCCGCGGTGCTCCAGGCCCGCCCTGGCATCGGCGAGGCCCTGGAGCAGGAAGGCGTAGTGCCGGGCATTGGCCTCGGGGAAATGCGCGCCGCCGTCGAGGAGGCCGAACCCCACGACGACCGGAAGACCGAGGCGGTTGGCCTCCTCGACGGCGTATTCGAGGGCCGGGTTGTCGCGACTGCGCATTCCCTGCTGCATCAGGTAGAGCACGTAGGCGCCGTCCCTCGGCTCCACGTCCTTGAGAACCCGGATGCGCCCCGCCTGAATCGCCATGTCCATCCCCCGTCGGCGCAGCGAAACTAGGCCGTGGCGGGAGAGGGACCAGGGCGGCGCGCGGTCGCTGCCCGGAAAAGCGGCAGCGCTGCCACCAATGTCGTCTTGCCTTCCGGCAGGGCATCCCTATCTTGTTGCAATGCGGGAACGCGATGGCGTCGCGCTCCCGCTGCCCTCCTTGGGCGTTTCCTCCCTAGACTTCGGGCCACTCTCGCGAGTGGCCTTTTTTCTTGGGACATATGCTGGCCCGACGGCTTTCGATTGGCGCGCGGCGGAGCTTATGGCCGCGCTCCGCGTTGACCCTCCGGTACTGGCCCGTCTCGTGCATCGCGGGACGATCGGAGCCGAGCGTCAGGGGAGCGGTCGAGCGATGCGGCAATTCACGTTGCGGGTCGAGGAGAGCGGCGAAGGCCTCGTCTGCATCACCAGCCCGGAGATCAAGAGCCTGTTCGTGGCCGACGAGACCCTGGCCGGCGCGCTGGAAGCGGTGCCGAGCGTGGTCCGCGCCCTGATGCGCGAAGAGGGCCGCGGCACCCTGCCGGGCGAGGAGGCCGCCGAATAGGCGGCCCGCCGGGCCGAGCTGGAACGCCGCACGATCTCTTGGCGATCTCTTGGCGATCGGGCGTCGTTCTTCGCACGCGCTCGCTCCGGGGATTGCGATGAGCCCTCTCGACGACGATGCCTGGGACGAATGGTCTCCCGACGAACTCGGCCGGCGTCTTCGAGAGGCAGGACGCCCTTGGTACGTCGCAGGCGGATGGGCTCTCGACGTTTGGCATGGAAGGCCAACGCGCGAGCACGACGACTTGGAGTTCGTCGTCCTGCGCGATGATGCCGACCATTTCCGCGCCATCCTGAACGACCTTGAATTCTTTACCGTGCGAGACGGGATCCTCGAACATCTCCCCCCATCCGCCCACTTGCACGGCGACGTCTGGCAGGTTTGGGGCGCAGACATGCTGTGCGGTCGCTGGCGGGTGGACATGATGATGGAGCCGGGGACGCCGGACCGATGGATCTACAAGCGGGATCCAACGATCCAGATGGCCCGTTCCGCCGCTGTCCGCGTGAGCGAAACGGGTATCCCGTACCTGGCACCCATCAATGTCATGCTCTTCAAGGCCAAGTATCGCCGGGACAAAGACGAGCGGGATTTCGAAATCGCCCGGCAAGAATTCTCGGCCGCGGAGAGGGAGCAACTGATCGCCTGGCTCGACGAACTGCATCCCGGCCACGAGTGGATCGAGACGCTGCGCATCGGCGGGGAGTGGGACGCAGGCAGCACCGGAACGCGGTGACGGCGACGGAGGCGACGCAGCGGGCGAGCCTTATCCATCGGTGTCGGGGATCGTGCAGGAGCGTTCCGCGAGGGGCCGATCGCCTGTTCGCGCCACCCTTTTTTGCCATGGGCGGCGCGCTGGGCTTCGACGACGGTCGGGTCGCAAGAGGCAGCTTCGCCGGACCGCCGGGCCTCGCGCGGATGGTGGGTCTACCCTCGGGCGCGAGCCCGGATCATGAAGTTGTCGTAGGTATACTCCGCGACCTGGAACCAGAGATATTCCTCGTTGCGGAACGTCTTCAGTGCCTCGTAGACGCGCTTGAAGTCCGGGTTCTTGGCGCCGATCTCGGCGTAGATGTCGTTGGCGGCCTTGAGGGCGGCCTCCATCACCTCCTGCGGGAAGGGGCGGAGCTGGGCACCGCCGCCGACGAGCCGGCGCAGGGCCGCCGGGTTGCGGGCGTCGTACTTGGCCTGGAGGTCGCCGTTGACGGCCGCCGCCGCGCCCTGCGCGATCGCCCGGTAGGCCTTGGGCAGCTCGGCCCATTTCTGGGCGTTAAACCAGAAATGCAGCATGGAGCCGCCTTCCCAGAAGCCCGGGTAGTAGTAGAACGGCGCCACCTTGTTGAGGCCGAGCTTCTCGTCGTCGTAGGGGCCGATCCACTCGGCGGCGTCCAGGGTCTTTCCTTCGAGGGCCGCGTAGAGGTCGGCGCCCGGCAGGGTCTGGGCCGCGACGCCGAGCTTGCCCATCACCTGGGCGCCGAGGCCGGCGATGCGGAAGCGCAGGCCCTGGAGGTCGGCGAGGCTCTTCACCTCGCGGCGGAACCAGCCGCCCATCTGGGTGCCGGTGTTGCCGCCGGGCAGGGCGTAGAGCTTGCTCTTCGCAAAGATCTCGTTGAACAAATCGAGCGCCCCGCCCTGCAGCATCCAGGCATTCTGCTGGCGGGCGTTGAGGCCGAACGGCACCGCGGTGGCGAGCGCGTAGGTGGGGTCGCGTCCGACCTCGTAATAGGCGGCCGAATACGCCATCTCGACGGTGCCGGATCCGACCGCGTCGAGGAGGGCGGGGGATTCTCCCGCCGGCGCCGCCGCGACCTCGATCTGGAAGCGGTTGTCGGTCGCCTCGGCGACGAGGCGGGCGAAGAGCTCGGCCGCGCCGTAGAGGGCGTCGAGGTTGCGCGGAAAGGCGGAGTGCAGGCGCCAGCGCAGCTCGGGAGTTCCCTGCGCGAGCGCCGGGGCCGCGAGGGCGCTGCCGCCGGCAAGGCCCAGCCCGGCCGTGAGAATGTCGCGACGCTTCATGCTCTCCTCATCGGAGGATCGATCCTGTTGACCGGGCAACAGGTAGAGCATCCGGCGCGAAAGCGCACCGGGGCGGCGATCGGGCAGCGTCCGCCCCCGCGCGGATGACCTCGTGCAGCCGGGGCCCTATGTTACGCTCGTCCCGATTCCGCGGCCCCTCGCCCGCGGGACATTCCTGCCGCCCTGCCGGAGCGCGACCCGACCGTGAAGCCCGAACCGATCTCCCTGCACACGGTCTGCGGCCTCGAGGAGCTGGGCCATCACTCCACCCGCGGCGTCACCCACGTCCTGTCGATCCTCGACCCGGCCTGGCCGGAGCCCGAGGCCTTCGGCACCTACGACGCGCATCACCGCGTCACGCTGCGCTTCCACGACATCATCGAGCCGACCGAGGGCCAGATCCTGCCCGAGCGCCACGACGTCGAGGCGATCCTGCATTTCGGCAAGGAGCTGGCGGCCGAGACCGCACGGCGCAAGACGCACCTGCTGATCCACTGCCATGCCGGCATCTCGCGCTCCACCGCCGCGATGACGATGCTGCTGGGCCAAGCCCACCCGAAGCTCGACGCCGAAGCCGTGGTGGCCAAGATCCACGCGCTACGCGAAAAATCCTGGCCCAACGCCCGCATGATCGCCTTCGCGGACGAGGCGATGGGCTACGACGGCACGCTGACCGAAGCGGTGCGCCGGCTGCACGCCCTGCAGTTGCGAGTGCGCCCGAACCTCGTCGAGCTGATGCGCAGCCTCGGGCGGGGGCGGGAGGTGGATGCGGCCCTGGCCTGACCGGCGCCTCACCGAAGGTCGGCCCGCCTCGGCGTGCGAGACGGAACATCGGCCTGGACGATCCAGGCTGACGTTTCGATGGTCGAATCTTGTCACGGTACACGACATTGAAGAAAGTGGAGGCCACCACGCGGGCGTTCCACCCCCTTTCCCGGACGACTGGAGCGTCAGCGGAAGGAGATCCGGGATCCAGCAGAGGACATGCCGCGAAGCGGCTCAACCTGTTGCACCGTCGCAGACAATGAGACGCTTCGCGGCTTTTCGTGCTGGATTCCGGATCTCCTTCCGCTTCGCTTCAGTCGTCCGGAAAAGGGGTTGGTTTGCCATGGGTCATGGAGCCTAGCTGCACGGTTCCCGGCCAGTGTCGTGTACCGTGGAATCTTGTATCGTCCTCGCGTCATCTCTTGTCGAGCAATAGGATTCTTGCGGCTGATCGATCGTGAATCCGAGCAACACGCGGGATACGCTCGGTGCGCGTTCGACCTATCCTCTTCACGGCCGGTCTCCCGTTTCTTCTGCCGACGCGCACATTCGCCTGACAGAGGCCCGTTCCGACGGTCGACAAGGTCGTGAGACCCGGGCAGACCCTGAAGATCGGATGGTTCATCTGCGTCGATCCGAGCTGCCGTTCGCCGGGGCCGATGACCGTCGATCTGATCGAGCCGCCGGAGAAAGGGCGGATCCTGGTCGAGCAGGGGCCGGAATATACGAGCTCCCCTCCCGGAAACCCGCGATCGGCCTGCAACGAGCGGAAGAACTCGGCCACCCGCCCGATCTACGGCGCGCCGCCCGGCCCGGCGGACGACGACCGGTTCACCATCGAGATCGTCGATTGCCTGGGCGATGCGCGACGGGTCGACGACCACGTCGCCCTGCATTGACGGCGGCCTGACAGGCTCCGATCGATCCCGCGTGATCGGGGATGCGGGGTTCCGGGCGCCGCCATGGACCCGGGACCGGCCGCGGAGCGGCCGAGACCTTCACAGGCCCGTCAAGCAGGCTCTCGACCCAGCACGTACGTCTCGATCGCCTCCGCGAACCCGTCCGCCTCGTTCGTCCCGGTCACGTGCGTCGCGGCCCGCTGCACCGCCTCGCTGGCGTTGCCCATCGCGATCGACAGGCCGGCGCGGGAAAACATCGCCGTGTCGTTCGCCATGTCGCCGAGCACCGCCACCGCGGCCAGCGGGATATCCAGCTCCCCGGCGAGGCGGGCGACGAAGTGGCCCTTGTCGACGTGGGGCGGGGTCACGTCGAGATAGTAGGCCTGCGACCGGTGGACCGCCGCGCCCTCGCCGATCTCCTCCGCGAGACGCGGTTCGAGGGCGGCGAGCGCGGCATGGTCGCGCGAGACGCCGACGAGCTTCGCCGCGCGGCCGAGATGGGGCGCGAGATCGTCCACCACCCGCGGCTCGGCCTGGAGGGTGCGGCGCTCGAGGTCGGTATAGGCACCGGCGGGATCGGTCAGGAGCCAGGCCCCCTCGGCGAAGACCCAGAGGGCGATGCCCTCGGCGGCGAACCGCGCGGCGGCCTTGCGCGCCGCCGCCTCGGGGATCAGCGTCTCGTCGACGGGGGAGAGGTCGGGCCGCACCACCGTCGAGCCGTTGAAGGCGCCCATCGGCAGGGTGAGCCCGAGCGGCGCGACCAGCGGGCGCAGGCCGATCGGCGGGCGGCTCGACGCCACCGTGAAGGCGATCCCGCGCGCGCGCAGGGCCTCGACGGCGCGGACGGCCCGCGGCGTCAGCCGCTTGTCGCCGGTGACGAGCGTGCCGTCGACGTCGGTGACGACGAGGCGGATGGGCGAGGGGGCGTTCGTCATGCCGTGGGGCCTCCTCAGATTTCCCGGTGGACCGGCACCGGCTCGGGCGGCGTCTCGGGCCGCAGCGGGACGATGGCGGGGGTGAGCACCCGCTCGCGCAGGGCCTGCGGCCCGAGCGTCAGGGCGAAGAAGTCGTACGCGCCGGGCAGGTCGTTGGCCATCAGGAACTGGAAGTGCATGCGGAACGGCCGGAACGAGATCCGCCGATAGACCTCCGGCACGATGATGTCGCGGAACTGCGTCGAGCGGATCACCGGGTTGCGGACCGGGCCCGCCGGGGTCTCGCCGAGGTCGCGGGCGGGGTTGAAGCCGGGAAAGTTCATCCAGTCCTGCGGCGCCTGGTAATCGGCCCAGACCAGCCGGTCGGTGGCGACGAGGCTCATCAGCTCGGCCCGCACCCGGCGGGCCCGCGGGTTGATGGCGACGAGGGGCAGCCCGGCCCCGAGGGTGAGGAGCGACAGGCGCGGCCCCGCCGGGGAGCCGGCGGTCGCGGGCAGCACCCGGGCGGCGACCTCGGCGGCGGTGAGCCCGCCGGAGGAATGACCGACGATCAGGATCTCGTCGACCGCGCCGGCCTCGTGGATTCCGGCGACGTGGGCGGAAAACAGCGCGAGGCGGTCCTCGTAGTCCCGGCGCCAGCCGTTGCTGTGCTGCCAGTTGAACACCCAGTCGTTGATGAGCTGGCGCAGAAAGATCCGGTCGAGGAGCGGGGTCGCCGCGAGCACGAGGGCGATGCCGGCGAGCGCCCCGAGCACGCCCGCGGCGAGGCCCGGCAGCCAGCCCGCCGCGAGGTGGGCGACGCCCTGGCCGAGCAGAGCCGCCAGGGCGGCGAGGATCAGCGTCATGCCGAACGGGTAGAGGATGACGTTGCCGTATTTCCAGTTCAGGCCGTAGAGCCGGAAGAGCTTGCCGGTCACCGCGCCGTGCAGGATGCCGGCGGTGAGGAGCGCCATCGAGGCGATCAGCGGCCGTCGGAAATCCGCCCGCACGATGTCGTCCCAGAGCAGCACCTCGTAGGTGGTGTGCGTCTCGGCGCCGTCCCGCCCGGTCTCCACCGTCCAGGTCTGCACCAGGCCGTCGGGGCGGGTCTCGGCCCGGGTGAGGCTGCGCTTCACGAGGTCGAAGCGCTTGGCGTAGCGGGTGAACTCGCGGGTGAACAACGCCCGGTAGCGCTTGCCCGCCTCCGGATCGTAGCCCGGCAGGTAGACGACGTGGCGCCGCCGCACCGGCCCGGGAGCCTGCGGCGCCAAATCCGGCGGCGTGAAGCCGATCTGTGTGGTCATCCCTGCCCCGTCATCCGCGCGTCGCTCCCACTCCGTGACCTTGCCCGTGCCATCCTGGAGCCGCGATTTGGTAACCAGTGTCGTGAAGAGTCGACATGACCAGGGCCACGGCCCGGCACGCCGTTCCCTGTGTCTAGCGGGGAAGAGTGCCGGAGGGGAGGGCTCCCGGCGGTACTGTGACACGCCGGCCACGGACAGCGGTCCCCGACTCGGCTAGGGACCACTCTCAAGCGAAGGACGAGCAATCTCCCTGATGCGCGCATTCCCGATCGCCCTGTGCACCGCGCTCGCGGTCTCGGGCTGCTCCACGTTCCTTCCCGCCGCCGGCCCCACGGCGAGCGCGGTGGAAACGGGCGCCGACGTGGCGACCGACCAGGGCCTGCTCGCCCGCTACGAGATCATCGACGTCAACGCCGCGACGGTGGAGGCTCTGCGCGGCCGTCCCCTCGACAGCCTCCTCGCCTCGTTCGGCGATCGCCGCCCCGCCGTCGAACCGGTGATCGGCGTCGGCGACACCGTGGCGGTGACCATCTACGAGGCCAGCACCGGCGGCCTGTTTTCCGGCTCCCTGTCGATCGACCGGTTCTCCTCCGGCTCGAAATCGGCCACCATCCCGCCCCAGGTCGTCACCCGCGACGGTGCCATCACGGTGCCGTATGCCGGCCGCATCCAGGTGGCGGGCAAGCGCGTCCAGGACGTGCAGACCCAGATCGAGCAGGAACTCGCCGGCAAGGCGATCGAGCCGCAGGTCATCGTCACCGTCGTCCAGCCGACCAGCACCGCCGTGACGGTGACCGGCGAGGTGACGGCGGGCGCCCGCGTGCCGCTCTCCACCAAGGGCGACCGGCTGCTCGACGTGGTGGCGGGGGCGGGCGGCGTCCGCGCGCCGGTCTCCGAGACCTTCGTGCGGCTGTCGCGCGGCTCCACCACCGCGACGGTGCCGCTGACGGCGGTCGTGTCCAACCCGCGCGAAAACATCTTCCTGCGGCCGGGCGACACGCTCACCCTGGTGCGCGATCCCCAGACCTTCCTGGCGGTGGGTGCGCTCGGGGTGCAATCCGAGATCCCGTTCTCGGCCGAGGGCATCACGCTCGCCCAGGCGCTCGCCAAGGCGCGCGGCCTGTCGGACGGGCAGGCCGATCCGGCCGGCGTGTTCCTGTTCCGGTTCGAGCCGGCCTCGGTGGTGCGCCGCATGCGCCCGAACAGCCCGCTGCTCACCTCGAACTTCGTGCCGGTGGTCTACCGGATCAACATGCGCGATCCCAACAGCCTGTTCGTCTCGCAGGCGTTCCGGATGCGCAACCGCGACCTCGTCTACGTCTCGAACGCGCCCTTCACCGAGGTCCAGAAGGTGCTCAGCGTCTTCTCGACCATCACGGCGCCGGTCTCGGCCGGCGCCTCGGTCTACGCCGGCGTCCGGTAAGGGCGGAGGGGCGGGCGCCACGTGCCCGCCCTCGCGTCAGGCGGTCACCACCCGCACCGGCGCGCCCTGGCGCCAGGCCGCGATCGCCTCGACGGTATCCTCGTAGAACATCCGGAACGTGCTCTGCGTGACGTAGCCGAGATGCGGGGTCAGCACCGCGTTCGGCAGGGCGCGCAGCGGATGGTCGGCGGGCAGCGGCTCGCGGTCGAACACGTCGAGCCCGACCCGGATCCGGCCCTCGCCGAGAGCCGCGAGCAGCGCCGCCTCGTCGATCAGGGGCCCGCGGGAGGTGTTGATCAGGATCGCGCCCGGCCGCATCCGGGCGATCTCGGCCGGCCCGACGATGCCGCGGGTCGAGGGCGCCAGCACCATGTGCAGGCTGATCACGTCGCTCTGCGAAAAAAGGTCCTCGCGGGCGGCGAGCGTCGCGCCGCCGGCCTCGGCCCGCTCGGGCGTCAGGTTCGGGCTCCAGGCCGTCACCCGCATGCCGAGCGCGCGGCCCACCGCCGCGACCCGGGCGCCGATCCGCCCCAGCCCGACGAGGCCGAGGGTGCGCCCCTCCAGCCCCTCGCCGAGGGTCTCCTGCCAGCGCCCGCCGGCCATGTTGGCGAATTCGCGCGGCAGCGCACGGGCGCAGGCCAGCATCAGGGCGACCGTCAGCTCGGCGGTGGCGATCCCGCCCTCGCCGTTGCGGGTGTTGCAGACGGTGACGCCGCGGGCCCGGAGCGCCGCGGTGTCGACGGACGGGTTGCGGCCGCCGGTGAACACCACGAGCTTCAGGGCGGGGAGGGCGGCGGCCAGGGCCGCGTCGAGCGGCATGCGCTCGCGCATGAGGCAGAGCACGTCGTAGGGGGCGAGCCGCGCGGCGGCCTCGGCCGGCGGCACCGGCTCGCGAAAAAAATCCACCGCGACGTCGGGGCCGAGGCCGGCCCAGTCGGCGAGCCCCGCCGCCACGCCCTGGTAATCGTCGAGCACCGCGACCCGGATGCCGTGAGCCTGTGTCATCGCGCGTTCCCTTCTGTTGATCCGTCACCTATCGCGGAGCCGGCGGGCGTTCCAGCGGCGCGGTCCGTGCTATGCTTCCCGCTGCACCCTGACGCGTCGCGGCCCCCTTGCGCCCCCGCGGGCTCGCGCCCGATAGAGCGGGCGCCGCCCCGGATCCGTCACGGACAGGGGGCAGGAGGCCGTGCTAGATGCGCCTCACGACCCTTCCGGTCGCCCCGGTCGCCCGCCACGGCGGCTCCGGCGCCGCGGTAGGATCGCGAGGGACACTCACCAGCCGGCACGGAGCCGAGGACGGAGCGGGTCGAACCATGCGGGAGCGCCGAGGATGACGCGCAACGGGGCCGTCGCCGCCCTGTGGCTGGCGATCGCAGCGCTGCTGACCGGGACGGGCGCCGCCCGTGCCGACGTGACCGTCGGGGTCGCGGTCCCGCGCACCGGCGCGGTCGCGGGCATCGGCGAGCAGGTGCTGCAGGGCGTGCAGGCCGCCGTGCGGGACGCCAACGCCCGCGGCGGCATCAGCGGCGAGCCGATCGTGCTCGACGTGCAGGACGATGCCTGCGACCCGGGCCAGGCGATGGCGGTGGCCGAGCGCTTCGTGCGCGCCGGCGTGCGGCTGGTGATCGGCCATGTCTGCTCGAGCGCCTCGCTGGCGGCTTCCGACGTCTACGCGGCGGCGGGCGCCGTGATGATCAGCCCGGCCTCCAACGCCGCGCGCCTGACCGATCGCGGCCTGCCGACCATCTTCCGGGTCTCCGGCCGCGAGGACGACCAGGGCCGCCTCTCGGCCACGATCCTGGCCGAGCGCTTCCGCGACAAGAAGATCGCGATCCTGTACGACGACACGCCGCTGTCGCGGAACCTCGCCGAGTCGACCAAGGCCAACCTCAACAAGATCGGCCAGAACGAGACGCTGTTCGCGCCGATCGTGCCGGGGCAGACCGACGATGCGGCGCTGATCAAGCGCCTCCAGGGCGCGGGGATCGAGGTGGTCTATTACGGCGGCCACTACCAGGAGATGGGCAAGCTGGTGCGCAAGGCCGCGGAAGCCGGCTTTCGCCCGCAATGGTTCGGCACCTCCGGCATCGCCACCAAGGAGTTCGGCGCGCTGGCCGGCCCGGCGAGCGACGGCGTGCTGATGACCTTCAACCCGGATCTGCGCCGCAAGCCCGAGGCCGCCGCCGCCGTGAAGGCGCTGACGGCCGACGGGATCGACCCCGCCGGCTTCACCCTCTACGGCTACGCCGCCCTCCAGGCCCTCGTCGAGGCGGGCAACTTCGCCAAGTCGACCGACCCGAAGGCCATCGCCGAGACGCTGCATGCCGAGCGCTTCACCCTGGTGCTCGGCAATGTCGGATTCGACCAGAAGGGCGACGTGACCGCGCCCGGCTACGTCCTCTACGTCTGGCGCGACGGCGTGTTCACCTACGCGAACTGAGGTCGAGCGGCAGCGTGCCCTCCGCCACCGTGAGGGTGCGCCCGCCGATCCAGTCGGCGCCGTCGTAATCGACGAAGATCCGGCCGCGGCGCCCGAGCCGCGTTCCCTGCGCGGCGATATAGGGACCGGCGGCGCGGCCGGTCTCCCGCAGCCAGCCGGCCACCGCGGCGTTGAAGCTGCCGGTCACCGGGTCCTCGACCAGCGCGCCGGTGCCGTCGCCGAACAGGGTGCGGATCTCCCAGGCCACCTCGGCGCCCGGGGCGTGGGGACCGACGAGGCCGACATCGATGCGGTTCGCCACATGCCGGACCGGATCGACCGCCAGCACCTCCTCGGCGGACCGCAGCATCACCCCGACCCAGCCCGGGCCGTTGTCGCACCAGCGCGCCTCGACCACCTGCTCGGGCGCGATCCGCAGGACCGCCAGGATCTCCCGCATCTCGGCCTCGTCCACCGGCCCCTCGCGCAAGAGCTTCGGCGCGGCGAAGGCGAGGCGGTCGGCCTCCTGCCGGATCGGCACGAGGCCGGTGCCGCATTCCTGTACGATCCGCCCCGGCCGGCGCGGCACGCCGCCCAAGGCCAGCCAGGCGTGGCAGGCGCCCAGCGTCGGGTGGCCGGCGAAGGGCAGCTCGTGGGCGAGGGTGAAGATGCGTGCCCGGTAATCGGCCTCCGGATCGGTCGGCGGCAGCAGGAAGACCGTCTCCGACAGGTTGAACCACCGGGTCATCGCCTGCATCGTCGCGGTGTGGGCTCGACCCCGCTCACCACGGCGAGCGGATTGCCGGTGAAGGCGCCGTCGTGAAAGACGTCGATCAGGGCGAATCGGGCGGTCATGGCAGGTCTCCGGGCGACGGCTGGTGCCGCCGCAGACCTGTTTGGCTGATTTTCTCAGATCTTCCCACCCGGGACTTCGTCGAACCTCTAGGTCATCCCGAGGTTCGACGCAGGCGAGAACCCGGGATCCATCACCGCCGAGACATTCAGACCGAGGCGAACAGTTTTTCGCTTCGTCTCGCTTCGTCAGCGGTTATGGATCCCGGGTTCCGCTTCGCGGCCCCGGGATGACGTGGAGGGCTTGGAGCTGTTCAGTGGATCGAGGAGGGAGAGTGCAGATCAGCCCCCGTACAACCCCTTGTGCTCGTCCCGCAGCAGGTTCTTCTGCACCTTGCCCATGGTGTTGCGGGGCAGTTCGTCGGCGATGATGACGCGCTTGGGCAGCTTGAACTTGGCGAGCCGGCCTTCGAGCGCCGAGAGGATCGCCGCTTCGCTCGGGGCCTCGCTGCCGCGCGGCACCACCACGGCGGTGACGCCCTCGCCGAAATCCGGGTGGGGCACGCCGATCACCGCCGATTCGAGCACGCCGGGCAGCCCGTCGATCTCGGTCTCGACCTCCTTGGGGTAGACGTTGAAGCCCCCCGTGATGATCAGGTCCTTGCCGCGTCCGACGATGTGGACGTAGCCGCGCGGATCCACCTTGCCGAGGTCGCCGGTGATGAAGAAGCCGTCGGCCTTGAACTCGGCGGCGGTCTTTTCCGGCATGCGCCAGTAGCCCTTGAACACGTTGGGCCCGCGCACCTCGATCATCCCGACCTGGTCCGCGGCAACCGCCCGGCCGGTCTCCGGGTCGACCACCCGCAGCGACACCCCCGGCAGCGGAAACCCGACCGTGCCGGCGACCCGGTCGCCGTCATAGGGGTTCGAGGTGCTCATGTTGGTCTCGGTCATGCCGTAGCGCTCGAGGATCGCGTGCCCGGTCCGCTCCTGCCACTCGCGATGGGTCTCGGCGAGCAAGGGAGCCGAGCCGGAGACGAACAGGCGCATGCGGGCCGCCGCCTCCCGGGTCAGGCCCGGCTCCTTGAGCAGGCGGGTGTAGAAGGTCGGCACGCCCATCAGTGCGGTGGCGCGGCCCATCAGCGACAGGATCAGCGGCGGATCGAGCTTGGGCAAAAAGATCATTGCGGCGCCCGACATCAGCACCGTGTTGGTGGCGACGAACAGGCCGTGGGTGTGGAACACCGGCAGCGCGTGGATCAGCACGTCGTCCGGCGTGAAGCGCCAGTAATCGACCAGCGTCAGGGCGTTCGACGACAGGTTGTCGTGGGTCAGCATCGCGCCCTTCGAGCGCCCGGTCGTGCCCGAGGTGTAGAGGATCGCCGCGAGATCGTCCGGGCGACGAGCCACGTCGGCGAAGTCGCCGGTCTGGCCGGCGGCCTCGGCCGCGATCGTGCCCTCGCCCTTGGCGTCGAGGGTGCCCACCTGCTTGACGCCGGCCTGCTCCGCCACGGGTTTCAGCGCGTCGAGCTTGCCCGGATCGCAGACGAACAGCGCCGGCTCGGCGTCGCCCAGGAAGTAGGCGATCTCGGAGGGCGTGTAGCCGGTATTGAGCGGCAGGAAGACCGCGCCGGCCCGCACGCAGCCGAGATAGAGCGCGATCACCGCCGGGCTCTTCTCGACCTGCACCGCCACCCGGTCCCCGGGGGCGACGCCGAGGCCGACGAGCGCCGCGGCGTAGCGGCCGGATTCGGCGATGAGATCCGCGTAGCTCCAGCGCAGGCCCTCGGGGGTTTCGAGGAACGTCCTGCCCGACGGATCGGCGGGGAGGCGGGAGCGGACGATGTCGAAGAAGTGGTTGGACATGGGGGACTCTTCAGTCGTCGGCGAGATGGCGGCCGCGCCGTCCACTCGAAGAACGCGGGTCTCTCCTTTCCCCGCGGGCGGGGAGAGGGCTGCATCTCCGTTCAGGAGATGCAGCAAGCCCGGAGGGCGAGGGTGAGGGGGTGTTTCCGGAGAAGCCACATCCGGCGCCTCCCCCTCACCCTCGGCTACCGCCTCGCTGCGCTCCCTGGACGGGAGCGCAGCCCTCTCCCCGCCCGCGGGGAGAGGGGAATGCTCACGCTTCCGCCAGCGCCACCGCCCGGGCCGGCGGCAGGTTCTGGCGCAATTCGCGGTTGACCGTGAGCGAGGCCGAGACGGTGCCGAGATTGGCGTAGGTCTCGTGGTTCTTCTCGATCGCCGCGAGGTCGTAGAGGTAGTTCACCATCAGGCCGTAGCCCTGCGACAGGCCCTTGGGCGAGACGTCGCCCAGGAAGTTTAGCCGCTCCAGCCGGGCGCCGTTGCCGAGGTGGAAACGGGCCACCGGGTCGACGGGCTTGCCGCGCGGGGTCTTGGCGCGCAGGAAGTAATAGGCGGCGGCCGAAAGCAGGGCTTTCTTCACCGCGTCGGCCTTGGCCTTGTCGGTGTGCCAGTCGGGCTGGTCGAGGACGCGCAGGGTCTCGACATCCTCGCGGGTGAGGCCCTGGGGCGCATCGGCCCGGCGCTCGCGGTCGAGCCAGGAGCGGAAGGTCGGCACCGGCGAGAGCGTCACGAAGGTCTTCAGGGCCGGCATCTCGCGGCAGAGATCTTCGACTACCTGCTTGATCAGGAAGTTGCCGAAGGTGATGCCGGCCAGGCCCTTCTGGCAGTTCGAGATCGAGTAGAAGATCGCGGTCGTCGCCTCGCGGGTCGCGGTGTGCTGGCGCTCGTGGGCGAGGATCGGATCGATCGCCGCCGCGATGGCGGTGGTGAGCGCCACCTCGACGAAGATCAGCGGCTCGTCGAGGAGCGCCGGGTGGAAGAACGCGAAGCAGCGCCGGTCCGGCGGCTCGATGCGCCGGCGCAGGTCGTCCCAGCCCGAGATCGCGTGCACCGCCTCGTAGCGGATGATCTTTTCCAGGATGTGGGCCGGGGTGGTCCAGTCGATCCGGCGCAGGACCAGGAAGCCGCGGTTGAACCACGAGGCGAACAGGTGCTCGAAATCGGCATCGAGGCTGTCGACCGCCTCCGCCAGGGCCGGGTCCGGCTTGTCGGCCTTGCGGGCGGCGTCGCGCAGGGAAAACAGGTCCTCGCGCATCCGCACCAGGGCGATCGTGCCGTCGCGGGCGAGATTGAGTCGGCGGATCAGCTCCTGCGAGCGCGGCTCGGCCGCCTCGTGCAGGCGGCCCAGCGCGGCGCGGGACGGCGTCGTCTCGTAGGCCGCGATGGCGCTGGCGACCGCGTCGTGGTCGGCCCCGAATTCGAGGGCGATGCGGCGCAGGAAGTCGCGGCGGTCGTCCCGCCCGAAGCTGTCGTAGCGGTCGAGGATGATCCGGGCGAGCGCCACGCCCGAGGCCTCGCCGCGCCGCGAGATCAGGTCCTCGCAGAGCTTCACCACCTCGGCGACGCTCGCCTTGGCGGGGTCGTCGCGGCCGAAGGCGATCAGCCCGCGGCCCCGGTCCGAGATGCTCTGGAGGAGGTCGCCGAGGAACGAGATCGCCGCCATGGGGCCTTGCTCACCATCGGGTTGCGGGGGGCGGCCGCGGGCGCCGCCCGTCTTCAGATAGGGCGTCGCCGCCGCTGCGGAGAGAGAGACCGGGCGCCCCCCGGTGTCGCGGACGGGGTCCGGAATCGCGTCCCGCATGGTGCCGCTCCTACTTGGTCGAGGGCAAGAGGAGATCCGGCAGCCAAAGGGCGATCCCGGGCATCAGGCAGAGCAGGAGGATTGCCACCGCCATCAGGATCACGAAGGGCAGGGTGCCCCAGATGATGTCGGAGAGCGGGATGTCGGGGGCGATGTTCTTGATGACGAAGATGTTGAGGCCGACCGGCGGGTGGATCAGCCCCATCTCCATCGTGATCGTCATGACGACGCCGAACCAGACCAGATCGAACCCGGCGGCCTTGAGCGGCGGCAGGATGATCGGGGCGGTCATCAGGATGATCGAGACCGGCGGCAGGAAGAAGCCGAGGCCGACGACGAGGAGCAGGATGGTCAGCAGCAGCAGCCAGGGCGAGAGCTGCATCGCCACGATCGCGGCGGCGGCGGCCTGCGAGATGTGGAGGTAGCTCATCACGTAGGCGTAGAGCAGCGACATGCCGATGATCAGCATCAGCATGGTCGATTCGCGCAGGGTCGCGACCAGGATCGGGCTCACGTCCCGGGCTCGCCAGACGCCGTAGATCGCCGCGATCAAAGCGAGTGCCAGGAGGCCGCCGAGGCCGGCCGTCTCGGAGGGCGTGGCGTAACCGCCGTACAGCGCCACCATCACGCCGGTGAGCAGCACCACGAAGGGCAGCACACGCGGCAGGGTCGAGAAGCGCTCCGCCATCGAGTAGCGGTCCTCGGCCAGGATCGGATGCCCGGTCCCGCCGGTCTCGTAGGCCGCCCGCGCGGTGGCGAATTCGCGCCGGAAGCGCCAGGCGGCGTAAGCCGCGAACAGCAGCACCAGGAGAAGCCCCGGGCCGATGCCGGCGAGGAAGAGCCGCCCGAGGGACTGCTCGGCCGCCACCGCATAGAGGATCATGGTGATGGAGGGCGGCAGGAGGATGCCGAGCGTGCCCCCCGCCGCGATGATGCCGGCGGCAAAGCCCCCGGAATAGCCGCGCCGGCGCATCTCCGGGATGCCGGCCGAGCCGATCGCCGAGCAGGTCGCCGGGCTCGATCCCGCCATGGCGGCAAACAGCGCGCAGGCGAAGACGTTGGCGATGCCCAAGCCCCCCGGGATCTTGTGCATCCAGGCATGCATCGCCGAGTAGAGGTCCTGGCCCGCCTTCGACCGGCCGATCGCCGCGCCCTTCAGGATGAAGAGCGGGATCGACAACAGCGTGATCGAGGCCATCTCCTCGTAGACGTTCTGCGCCACCGTATCGAGGGAGGCGCCGGGCATGAAGGCCAGCATGAAGACGAGGGCCACCGCGCCGAGCGCGAAGGCGATCGGGATGCCCGCGAGCATCGCCCCGAGGGTGGCGCCCGCATAAAGCGTGCCGATGATCGCGGTGCTCATCGGGCGGAATCCTTCGTGTCTTGCTTCTTCGCCCGGACGAGGTCGGGCCCGAGGCCGACCTTCGGATCGGCGAAGCCGGCGGCCGCCGGCCCGCGGGCGAGGGCTTCGGCGATCTGGAGCAGGAATTGCAGCGCCAAGAGCGTCATGCCGGCCGCCATCAGCGAGTAGGGGATCCAGAGCGGCGGCCCCCAGGTCGATTGCGAGATCTGGCCGTCGACCCAGGCCTCGTGCAGCAGCGTCCAGCTCTTCCAGGCGAAGAAGGCGACGAATCCGAGGCTGACGACGTCGGCGACGATGAGCCGGATGCGGTTCGCCCGCGGCGAGAGGAGGCCGGTCAGCGCCTCGATCGCGACGTGGCCGCGCCGCGCCTGGACGCCGGCCGCCGACAGGAAGGTGGCGCCGACGATCAGGAACACCGCCGTCTCGTCCTGCCACTCGGTCGGAACCTTGAGGAGGTAGCGGACGACGACACTGTAGCTCAGAACCAGGCAGGCGGCGACGAGGGCGAGCCCGCCGAGGAGCAGGATCACCCGGTTGAGGCCGCCCATCGCGGCCTCGATGGCCGCGAGCGGCCCGGGCAGACGGGCCCGCGCGGCAGGGCGCTCCGGCTCCGCGGCGGCGGAGGCCGCGTCGAAGGCGTGGCTCACGCGACCGCCTCCGCGAGCTTCAGCATCTCGGCGCAGGAGGAGGACTTCGCCGCGTAGTCCTTCCAGGCGGAGTCGCGGGCGATGTCGCGCCACTTGCCCAGTGTGGCCTCGTCCAGGGTCTCGACCTTGGCGCCGGCCTTCCCGAAGATCTGCTCGACCCGGCTGTCGTCGGCCTGCGCCCCCTCCTGGCCGAAGGATTCGAGCTCGGCACCGACCGCCATGATCAGCTCCTGCTGGTCCTTCGGCAGGGCGTCGAACACGGTCTTCGACATCATGATCGGCTCGAGCATGAACCAGTACGAGCGGCCCCGCCCCGAGGTGAGGGATTTCGACAGTTCCTCCAGCCGGAACGAGATCAGGCTGGTCGAGGAGGTGATGACCGCGTCGCAGGCGCCGGTCTGCATCGCCGCGTAGGATTCGTTCGAGGGCAGGCTGAGCGTCGCGGCGCCGGCGGCCTTCATCATCAGGTCCATCTCGCGCGAGCCGCCGCGGACCTTCAGGCCCTTGGCGTCCTCGGGGCGCACCAGCGGCCGCTCGCGGCTCGCGACGCCTCCCGCCTGCCAGACCCAGGAGACCAGCACGATGTTCTTGGCGAGCAGGATCTCGGTGAGCTTGCGGCCGACCGGCGCGGTCTTCCAGGCCATCGCCTGCGGGTAGGAGGTCACGAGCGCCGGCATCAGCCCGATATTGGTCTCCGGCACCTCGCCGCCCGCGTACGGCAGGGGATAGAGGCTCATGTCGAGCGCGCCCTTGCGCATCGCGCTGAACTGGGCGTTCGTCTTCATCAGCGAGGAGCCGGGATAGACCTGGACCTCGATCGCCCCCTTCGAGCGCTCCTTCACGGCGGCGGCGAACTTGCGGCACATCCGATCGCGAAAATCGCCCTCGTCGATCGTGCCGCCGGGAAACTGGTGCGAGAGCTTGAGGGTCGTGGCGGCCTGCGCGGCGCGCCCGAGACCGATCAGGGCGGGCGCGGCGAGGCCGGCGGCCACGAGGGTGCGGCGGGTGAGAGCCATGGCGTTTCCTCCGGTCGGCGCGCGGATGCGTTGGGCCGCGTCTCGCGCAATCGGCGCCGGACCGGTCGTGTGCCCGCCACCTCGTGTACGCAGGTGACACCAATCTTGTATATTTTGTCAACGCCGGTGCATAATTACGCCGCAGGGGAAGGCGGGACCGGCCATGAACCAAACCCGGACGACGGAAGCCCGTACGGACCAAGCCCGGATGAACCACGCCCAGCGGCTGCGGCAGACCATCGAGGACGAGATCGTGGATGGGGGCCTGCGCCCCGGCGACCGGCTCGACGAGTGCCAGCTCGCCGCCCGCTTCGGCGTCTCGCGCACGCCGATCCGCGAGGCGCTGCTCCAGCTCGCCGTGACCGGCCTGATCGAGATCAAGCCGCGGCGCGGCGCGGTGGTGAGCACCCCCGAGCCCGCCCGCCTCGTCGAGATGTTCGAGACCATGGCGGAGCTGGAGGCGGCCTGCGGGCGCCTCGCCGCCCGGCGCCTGACCGACGAGCATCACCGCGCCCTCGCGGCGGCGCTCGACGCCTGCCGAACCGCGGCGGCGGACGGCGACATGGAAGCCTATTATGCCGAGAACGCGGTCTTCCACGCGGTGATCTACCGGGCGTCCGGCAACGGTTTCCTGTGCGAGCAGGCCCTGACCCTGAGCCGGCGGCTGGCGCCGTTCCGGCGCATCCAGCTGCGCGCCCGCAACCGGCTGCGCCAGTCGCTCGCCGAGCACGAGGGCGTGGTCGCGGCGATCCTGGCCGGGGACGAGGCGACCGCCGGCGAACGCCTGCGCGCCCACGTCCTGGTGCAGGGCGACCGGTTCGCCGAACTCATCCGCAGCCTGCCGGGCGGCAGCGCGGCGGGGCGCGCCTCCGTCGCGTCAACCCTTTGACCTCACGGCATTTTATCGGATTCGGAACGACCCGTGGGGCGCGACGTTGAGACTTGGTGCGCTCACGCTTGTGGGCCGCCGAGATCCTGCCCCAGCCCGGTGTCGTGATGCCGCCCGAACCCCGCCCCGGTCCCGCCGCCTCCGGCGCGACCTCGATCCTGTGGACCGCCCTCCTGGGCATCGCCCTGGTGCGCCTCGTCACCGCGCGGCGGCCGGCGGGCGTCGCCGAGGCCGAGCCGGACCCGACCGGCCATCTCGGCCAAGGCGCCAAGTCGTATTCCGGGCGCCCGGCCCAGTGGGTCGCCGATACCGAGGGCGATCGCGGGCGCAAGGCCGAGACGCCGATGGACATCCCGGCCAAGGGCTGGAAGGACGTGCTCACCCGCGTCTACCTCGAATTCCAGAAGGACCGGGTGCTGTCGGTGGCGGCCGGCGTCACCTTCTACACCCTTCTCGCCATCTTCCCGGCGGTGGCGGCGCTCGTCTCGCTCTACGGCCTGTTCACCGATCCGAGCACCATCAACGACCACCTCTCCCTGCTCCAGGGCGTGCTGCCCTCCGGCGCACTCGAGATCATCGGCGATCAGGTCAAGCGCATCACCGCGAAGGGCAGCACCACCCTCGGCATCACTTTCTTCACCAGTCTGGCGATCTCGCTGTGGAGCGCCAATGCCAGCATGAAGGCGATGTTCGACGCGCTGAACATCGTCTACGAGGAGCGGGAGAAGCGCAGCTTCATCCAGCTCAACCTGCGCTCGCTCGCCTTCACCTTCGGGGCGCTGGTCTTCGTCGTCGTGGCGCTCGGCGGCATCGTGGTGCTGCCGGTGGCGCTGAACTTCCTCGGCAATTTCGGCATCAGCATCAGCCCGACGGCCTGGTACGTCGCGCTGCTGCGCTGGCCGGCCCTTCTGGCGGTCCTGCTGTTCGGGCTGGCGCTGCTCTACCGCTTCGGCCCCAGCCGCGACCTGCCGCGCTGGCGCTGGGTCACGCCCGGCAGCCTCACCGCCGGGGTGGTGTGGCTCGCGGCCTCGATCGGCTTCTCCTGGTACGTCGCGCATTTCGGCAGCTACAACGAGACCTACGGCTCGCTCGGCGCCGCGATCGGCTTCATGACCTGGATCTGGATCTCCTCGACGATCGTGCTGCTCGGCGGCGAGATCAACGCCGAGCTCGAGCACCAGACGGCGCGGGACACCACGGTCGGCCCCGAGGAGCCGATGGGCACGAGGCGCGCCCGCATGGCCGACACGGTCGGGGCGCCGGCTTGAGCGGCCGGCGGGCGACGGCCCGGGCACGGTTCCGGCGCCGCAGCCTCTCGCCAGATGCGGCGTGTGCCACCATCTTGGGGCTCAGGAGAATCAGGCAATCTTCGAGGAGCGGCCCGTGGCCAGCCAAGACATGTCCGACACCGCCGAGACCCGCACCGAGGCCGAGTGGCGCCGGGAGCTGACGCCCGAGCAGTACCGCGTGCTGCGCGAGCACGGCACCGAGCGGGCCGGCACCAGCCCGCTCAACAACGAGAAGCGCGCCGGCACCTTCGTATGCGCCGGCTGCGGCCAGCCGCTGTTCGAATCCGGCACCAAATACGAGTCCGGCTCCGGCTGGCCGAGCTTCTTCGCGCCGATGGAGGGTGCGGTGGAGACGCAGACCGACCGCTCGTTCTTCATGACCCGCACCGAGGTGCATTGCGCCCGCTGCAAGGGCCATCTCGGCCACGTCTTCGAGGACGGTCCGGCACCGAC
The DNA here is from genome assembly GCF_001043895.1 of Methylobacterium indicum. GTDB lineage: Bacteria > Pseudomonadota > Alphaproteobacteria > Rhizobiales > Beijerinckiaceae > Methylobacterium > Methylobacterium indicum. Next base: position 899 of record NZ_JTHF01000170.1, on the reverse strand, counting down.
CGGCCTGCGCTACTGCATGAACGGCGCCGCGATGGGCTTCGAGCCGCAGGAGTGAGTCGGTCCGGGAGGGGAACACCCTCCCGGTCGGTGCCCCGGGACGCGGGCTACGCCGCTCCGTGCAGCGAGACCCGGAACAGCTCCCGGAACTCCTCCGCCCCGACCGGCCGGCCGTTGGTCGCCGTCGAGTGGTCCGCGACCGCCCGGGGCACCAGGGCCTCGCACTCGGCCTGCGTCACCCCCATGGCGGCGAGGTCGGTCGGCAGGCCGAGGTCGCGGTTGAGCGCCTCGATCGCGGCGGCGAGGTCGGCCCCCTCGGGCAGGCCCATCGCCCGGCGCAGGGCCGCGTACTTGTCCTCGCAGGCCGGCGCGTTGAAGCGCAGGAGGTGCGGCAGGATCACGGCGTTGAGCGTGCCGTGATGGAGCCGCTTCGCCTTCAGCCCGCCGAGCGCGTGCGACATCGAGTGGACGGCGCCCAGCCCCTTCTGGAAGGTCATGCCGCCTTCGAGCGCGGCCATCATCATGTCCTCGCGCGCCGCGATGTCGGCGCCGTCACGGACCGCGCGGGCGAGCGAGCGGACGGCGCGGCTCAGGCCGTCGAGGGCGATCGCCTCGGCCGGCGGGTTGTGGCGGGGGCTCAGGTAGGTCTCGATGCAGTGGGTCAGGGCGTCCATGCCGGTCGCCGCGGTGAGGCCGGGCGGCAGGCCGAGCGTCAGCTCGGGGTCGCAGATCGCCACGTTCGGGATCAGGTGGGGCGAGATGAAGCCGAGCTTGCGCCCGTCGGCGAGCGTGATCAGCGCCCGGGTGCCGCCCTCGCTGCCGGTGCCGGCGGTGGTCGGGACCTGGATCAGACCGATGCGGCGGCCCCGCACCTTCTCGGGGCCGACGACCTCGTGGAGGGT